>NZ_BAGH01000035.1 GCF_000308715.1 Nocardia tenerifensis NBRC 101015 | reverse complement strand
CAGTCGCTCCGGCGCGGCGCCCGCGAGCAGGCAGTCGACGGCGGTGTCGAGGTACTCCGGGGTCGAGGCGAGCACGCGGGGCGCGGTCTCGGTGAGGATCGCGGTCAGTTGGGGCACCGCAGCGCCGGCCTGCAGGGGGACGCTGACCGCGCCGAGGTGGATGGTGGCGAAGTCGAGCGTCGCGTAGTCGATGCTGGTGAAGCCGAGGATGGCGACGAAATCGCCTGCGCGCAAAGGTGTTTCGGAGTCGCCGTGCCAGGCCGCGGCGACGGCGCGGACGCGCTGCCACAGTTCGCCGTAGGTGAGGGTCTCGAACGCGGGCAGCAGGCGCAGCGTCCGGGCTCCCGTCGCGTCGTCGGTGACCACCTCGACGGAGCGCTGCCCGACGGCGGGGCGCTCGGCATAGCCCTCCATGATGGCGGCGACGACCTGTGCCAGCCGCAGGTCCGGCGCGCACGCCGCCGCGGACACCGCCTCGCTCGGCCGCGCCGCCTTGACCTGTTCGTCCTCGGCGAACAATCGCGCGATCCGGCTGCGCAGCCGCTCGTCCCGTGCATCCACCGCCATGACAGAACTCCCTCGTGGAGAAAGTGGAAAACGTCCTGTAATCTCTGAAACATGTTAGCTTGTCTAACTATTTCGGAAAAGGGTGTGTTCGGGCGGCGAAAGACGTGGTCTGCGCCACATCGCACCGGAATTATATGTCGTACAGCGGACATTCCCGGCGAAACGCGCGCTTAACCAGGTGTTGCCGGTACCAGTTTTGCTGGGCTCCTGTTACCGGTGTCGCGGACACCGCAAGCTCAGTGCATGACGCAGATCTTGTCGCCGGATTCGGCAGCCGCACAGCCGGTTTCCGCGCCCCCGGCAGCTCCACCCGCCGCGTACGGTGCGCGGCGCACACTAGCCATTCTCGCGGTAATCCTGACCGGCCAGTTCATGGCCGTGCTCGACGCCTCCATCGTCAATGTCGCGATTCCCTCGATTCGCAGCTCTTTGCACACCTCCGGCGCGGCTCTGCAGCTGATCGTGGCCGGTTACGTGATCGCCTACGCCGTGCTGCTGGTGACCGGCGCGCGGCTCGGCGACCGGTTCAGCCAGCGCCGGATGTTCATCGCCGGTCTTGCGGTGTTCACGCTCGCCTCGCTGGTCTGCGGGCTGGCGTGGAACGAGACCTCGCTCATCGTCTTCCGCTTCGCCCAGGGTGTCGGGGCAGCGGCGATGGTGCCGCAGATCATGACGCTCATCCAGCGCAACTTCACCGGCAACGCGCGGGCCAAGGCGCTCAGCGTCTACTCCGCGATCATCTCCGGCGGCATGGTCGCCGGGCAGGTGCTCGGCGGGCTCATCGTGAGCGCCGACGTCGGCGGCAGCGGGTGGCGCGGGGTGTTCCTGGTCAACGTGCCGATCGGCCTGGTGCTGCTGGTGGTCGCGCCGCGGGCGCTGCCGACGGTGACCGAGCGCTTCGATCGCAAGCTCGACCTGGCCGGGCTCACCGTGCTCACCGTCGCGGTGCTGGCGCTGGTGCTGCCGCTGGTCCTCGGCCGGGAACTGAATTGGCCGGTGTGGTCGTGGATCTCGTTGGGCGCCTGCGTTCTTGCCTTCGCGGCGTTCGTCGCGATCGAGCGGGCGGTCGCGGCGCGCGACGGTGAGCCGCTGTTCTCGCACCGGGTGCTCGCCGCGCCGGGGCTGCTGCTGGCCGCCGCGACACTGTTCGTCATCATGGCGACCTTCGGCGGCTGGATGTTCGTGATGGCGATCCATCTGCAGAGCACCCTCGGCTACAGCGCACTGCACGCGGGCCTGCTGTTCATCCCGATGGGCGTGATGTTCGCGATCACCGGCCTGAACTGGGAGCGCATCCCAGATCGATTCCACGCCAGGATGATTCCGTCGGGGCTCGTGCTGGCCGCGGCGAGCATGGTGGCCGTCGGCGCGCTGCTGCGCGAGGGTGCGGACGTGGGGCCGCTGGTACTGGTACTGCTCGGCCTGTGCGGTGCGGGCAACGGGCTCGCGTTCAGCCCGCTGATGACGCGGACGCTGGCCAAGGTGCCGATGAGCCTGGCCGCGGACGCCAGCGGCATCCTGGTCACCAATGTGCAGCTCGGCATCGTGGTCGGCATCGCCTCCTTCGGCACCCTGTTCCTCGGGTTGGCGGGCGCCACCGTGCTGTCGGCGTCGCACGCGCTCGGCGGTACCGCCATCGCGGAGGGCGTGACCGTCCTTGTGGCGGCGGCGCTTTCGGCCCGCGCCGCGCGGTAGCTCGTTGCCCCGCGAATCCCGGGTCGTGCCAGGCCCGGGATTCGTGCTGTACGCCGGCCTTTCGACGTGGGCTTCGAATCACGACGAGGCAAACCGTCGCGCCCGGCCGCCCGGGACAGCATGCTCGAGCGGGACTGCCTCGCCGGTCGGGGCGCGGTGTCGAGATGCCGCTCGGGTGAGCGCGTTTCGCGCCGTACAGCACTGCACGGAAGAAGGTGTCGAATGGGCTTCGCGCTCGGCATAGAACTCGACGGCGAAGGCTTCCACCCCGAGGCCTGGCGACGCGCGCATCACGCGCCCGAGCGGCTGCTCACCGCCGAGACACTGCGGACCCGGGTCGAGGCGGCCGAGAACGCGGGCTTCACGCTGGCCACCTTCGCCGACTCCATCCTGCCGCCGGGCGAGCTCGCGGGCCGGATCGATGCGGTGACCCGTGCGTCGTTCGTCGCCGCGACGACCAGCACGATCGGCCTGGTGCCCACGGTCGCCACCACCTATGCCGAGCCGTTTCATCTCTCCTCGCAAATCGCGACGCTGGACTACGCGTCACGCGGCCGGGCCGGGTGGATCGCCGAGCGCATCGATGACCCGAGGGCCGCGGCGGCCTGGGGTCGCCCGCCGGTGCTCGGCGACGACGAACTCGCCAGGGAGCAGCGCGACTCGATCGAGGTGGCCCGCCGCCTGTGGGATTCCTGGGAGGACGACGCCGTCATCCGTGACTATTCCCAGGGGCGATTTCTGGACCGGAACAGGCTGCACTACATCGACTTCGAGGGAGCGGCGTACTCCGTGAAGGGGCCCGCGATCGTGCCGAGGCCGCCGCAGGGACAGCCGGTGGTCTTCGGCGCCGACGGCGCGGTCGATGTGCGCTTGATTCCGGCCGACTCGGTCGAGACCGCCATCGAACAGGCCGACAGCGCCCGAGCCGCCGGGGCGCCACTGGCTTTCGCGGAGATCGAGGTCACCCTGGACACGCCGGCCGCGACGGCCGTCGAACGGTTCGGCGCCGCTACGCCGAATTCGCCTGCCCGGCTGGCCTTCTCGGGCACCGCAGCGGAGCTGATCGATCTGCTGACACGGCTCAGCGGCCACCTGGACGGCGTCCGGCTGCATCCCGCCGTCATAGACGAGGATCTGCCGGTGCTGGTCCGCGCGGTGCTGCCCGCGCTGCTGCGCACCGGTGTCACGCACCGCCCGGTGCCGGGTTCGACGCTGCGCGCGAACCTCGGCCTGCCCCGTCCCGCCAATCGCTACGCCGCGTCGCACTGACCGACAGGAGCCACTGACATGACCGCTCATCCACGTCCCGGCGCCCAGGTCCACTTCGGCGTGTTCTTCCAGGGCGTCAACCACACCACCATCTGGTCGGATCCGGCCAGCGGCTCGCAGATCGACTTCGAGACCTTTCGCCGGGTCGCGCAGACCGCCGAGCGCGGCCTGTTCGACGCGTTCTTCCTCGGCGAAGGCCTGCGCCTGCGCGAGCAGGACGGCAAGATCCTCGAACTCGACATCGCGGGCCGACCGGACGCCATCGCCCAGCTGGCGGCGCTGGCCGGCGTCACTCGGCACATCGGCCTGGTCGCCACCCAGAACACCACCTACAACGAGCCCGCGGACCTGGCGCGCCGCTTGAGCGGGCTCGACCTGCTCTCCGGCGGCCGCGCCGGATGGAACGCCGTCACCACCGACAATGCCTGGACCGGTGAGAATTTCCGGCGCGGCGGCTATCTGGACCACGCGCTCCGCTACGAACGGGCCGGCGCGTTCCTCGCCACGGCCCGCGCGATCTGGGACTCGTGGCGCGACGGCGCCGTCGCCACCTCCCCGCAGAGCCCGCACTGGGCCGGCGCGGACGCGGTCCGGCCCGTCGAACGCGCCGACGACCACTTCCAGGTGTCGATCACCCCGACCCTGCCGCGCAGCCCGCAGGGACACCCCGTCATCTTCCAGGCCGGTGACTCCCCCACCGGCCGCGATTTCGCCGCCGCCCACGCCGACGTCATCTTCTCCAGGCACGGAACGCATTTCGACGACGCGCTCGCCTTCGCCGACGACATCCGCGCCCGGTTGCGCGCGGCGGGGCGGCCCGAGGACGACGTCAAGATCCTGCCGGGAACCCAGATCGTGCTGGCGGAGAAGGAATCCGAGGTCGAGGAGAAGGTCCGCTGGGTCAAGAACGGCCAATACACCGGGCAGACGGCGCTGTCGCTGGCGGGTCAGGTGTGGGGGCGCGACCTGTCCCATCTGGACCCGGACGGGCCGCTTCCCGAGGACGATCCCGAGCACCGGCCCATCTCGGAGACCCGCGGCTCGCCCCGGCACGGCCAGGACCCGCGGGCCATCGCCCGCGAATGGCGCGCCCGCGCCGAGGCCGAAAACCTCTCTCTGCGTGAGACCGTCATCGCCACGACCGAGCGCTCCGGTTTCGCGGGCACGCCCGCGCAGGTGGCCGACGAGTTGGCCCGCTGGGTCCGCCACGGCGCCGTGGACGGGTTCAACATCTCCCCCTACCTCGTGCCCACCGGACTGGACGAGATCGTCGACTGGCTGGTCCCGGAGCTTCAGGAACGAGGCGTCTACCGCACCGAATACACCGGCGCCACGCTCCGCGATCACCTTGGCCTGCGCGAGCCGCTCACGCGTCGAGGGTGAGTCGTCGCCCGGGTCCAGGTAAAGGCCTGCGCGAGAACATCATCGCGCAGGCAGCGCGACGTGCACGCGATGCTCGGCGTTGTAGTGATATGCGGTGCCCACGGCCAGGAAGCCAAGGCGCGCGGCCAGTTTGAGGCTCGGCTCGTTGTCCACGTGCACGAGCGCCCACACCGATGTCAGGCCGAGGTCGGTGAGGCCGTGGCGCAGCAGCGCGGCCGCGCCCTCGGTGGCGAGTCCGCGACCGCCGTGCGCGGGGCTGAGATACCAACCGATCTCGGGCAATTCGGCAGGCAGCTCCCGCGACGGTCGCAGATGCCCGATCCCCACCAGGGTGTCGCCCTCCAGAAAAGCCCAGTGCCCCATGCCCTCCGGCCCCCGGAATGCCAACCGCCGCCGCATCATCTCCCGCGCGTTCTCCGGCACGGTGAAGTCGATGTCGATGTAGGTGCTCATGCTCTCGTGCGCGAACACCTCCACAACCGCCTCGGTGTGCTCCTCCCGCAACGGCACCAGTGTCAGTCGTTCGGTTCTCAACGTGTCTTGCCCCATCCCCCGATCCTTCACGCCCATAACGGGTTTCGTCGTCTTCCGCAATGAGGAAGCTCGCACACACTGCTTCAGCCATTCCATACGGATCTGATAGAGTTCCGTATGGACATCTCTTGGCATGCCCTTTCCATCGAGCCGACGAGCACCTGGTCGACAGGCTCAAAATCCTTGCGCAGCAATGGGAGCTCTTGCACGGCGAATAGACGAGACAGATCAGCCGGGGCCACAGACGACCGCGAACCGGAAGGCTTGCAGGTCGCCGTTGCGCACAGCGCGGGCTTGTTCAGAGGTCTGGTTTATCCAGATGCCTACCGGGTCGTGAATGCGATCGATGGTCAGCCGACAGTCGTCGGTGAAGTCTCCGACGGCTACGGTCTCCAACCGCCCCGGCCCGTCTACAGCTATCCGGCGTTTGACGGATTCGTCCGGTTCATAGGCCATTAGTCTCAAACCTGGAGCGGAGACCAACTTCAGCATGTCGTCCACCGGCGGTCCATAGAACACCGCCGACGCGGTGTGGCCGACTCGATCGTCAGCTCGCTCGTCCGCAGACGAGAACCCTTGCACCCGTAGCTGACTCCGATGCTCGACCGCAGGGTTCGACGGCCGGGTCACGACCAGCCACACCGCCGCACCGGCCAGCACAACCGTCAGAACGCACAGCACCTGAACCCATCGAGGCCAGTGCCCCACCCTTCGCAACACGCGGCAAGTATGCCGGATCCAGGCCATTCCCGGTGTCGTCGATTTCGACGTGCGATCACGGTTCACGGGGGCGTGATGCCCGGGAGGCCGGCGAACAGGACTTGGAAGACCTTGGGCGGGTTGAGGGTCAGGGTGGTGGAGGGGATGTAGGGGGTGTGCTCAGCGGTGTCGGTGACGAGGTAGGGCGAGTGGGTGCCGGGGGTTCGGTCGAGGATGCCTTCGCAGTGGGGGCCGCCGGTGGCGTTCACCTTCGGGAGATCGTCGGGGTAGGTGTACGGTTCGCCGCCGTACATGAAGCCGGCGTTGAAGACCGCGCCGGGTTGGACGCCGCCGACGAAGGATTCGGCTGCCGGAAGTGTTTGTGCCAGGCCGAGAACGACGCAGTTCAGGACGGGCTTGTACGCGTCCACGAGGGTGGTGGTTGGGCGGAGCAGGGCGAGGGCGGCATCGACGGGTCGCTCGTTCTCGGTGAGGACGGCGGTGGTGGTGTCGGCTAGGCCGATGACGTTGAGCAGGAGCGCGTCCAGCTCGTCCGCGCGGTCGGCGATCGTGGTGCTCGTCGTGGTGAGGTCGGCGGCGGTGCGCAGCAGGTCGTCGACGGTGTCGGCGTAGAGGCTGGTGACCTGGGCCGTGGCGATCGTATCCCGGTGCAGGGCAGGCAGACTCGGGTTGAGGTCGCGCAGGTAGGCGTCGGCGCGCGCGAGCAGATCGCCGAGTTCGGCGCCGCGCCCGCGCAGCGCGGCGCCGAGGGCGGAGAGGGTGGCGTTGAGCCGCTCCGGCGCGATCTGCGCGAGGACGCGCGTGAGATGCTCGAACAGGGTGTTGAACTCGACGGTCACGGCGTCCGCGCGGACGGTCGCGCCGGGCCGCAGCGGTTCCGCGGAGGGCATCTGGGGCACAACGAAATTCACGTACTTCGCGCCGAACACGGTGGTGGAGCGGATATCCACGCGCACATTGGCGGGCACGAAGCGCAGCGCCTCGGGATCGAGCGCCAGCGTCAGCCACACCCGGTCGGTCGTCCGCCGCACCGCCGAGACGCGGCCGATCTCCACGCCGCGCAGGGTCACCTTCGCGTCGGGATCGAGCACCAGGCCCGCGCGCGGGGCGTCGACGGTGACGGCGACCGTCGTGGCGTACCGGCCCGCGAACATCGACAGCGCCACAACGACTATCGCGGCCAGCGTGACCACCAGGGCGGCGCCGGCCAGCTTCAGCCGCACCGCCGACCACAGCGACCATCGTGCCCGGTCATCGGTGTCGTAGAGCTGTCTAGACACATGTCCATGGTAGGCGCGGGCGACCGGGCTCGAGCGGGTTTCCGCTGACCCGAACATGATTCGAGGCCCGTCCGGACGGACGGGCCTCGAATCACAGTCTCAGAGCAGAGATTCGATCGCGGCGACGAGCGCCGCCGCGTCCGGGGTGACGGTCGGCCGGAACCGCCCGGCCACCTTTCCGTCCCGGTCGATCAGGAACTTCTCGAAGTTCCACTGGACCTCGCCCGCCGCGCCGTCGGCGTCGGCGGTCTCGACCAGGGTCGCGTACAGCGGGTGCTGGTTCTCGCCCTTCACGTCGGCCTTTTCCAGCAGCGGAAAGTCGACGCCGTAGGTGGTCGAGCAGAATTCCTGGATCTCCTCGGCCGAGCCGGGTTCCTGCCCCATGAACTGATTACAGGGCACGCCGACCACGCTGAATCCGCGCGGGCCGTAGGACTTGTGCAATTCGACCAGCCCGGAATACTGGGGTGTCAGCCCGCATTTGGAGGCCACGTTCACCAGCAGCACCACATTGTCGCCGACCAGTTCGGACAGCGTCGCGGGTTCCCCGCTGAGCGTCCGCAGCGGTACGTCTCGAAGAGTCATTCGTATCGGACCTGCCAATTCTTGATTCCGTTGATCCACCCCGACCGCAACCGTACCGGATCGGCGACCTGGGTGATCTTGGGCATGGCGTCGGCGATGGCGTTGAACATCAGGTCGATCTCCAGCCTGGCCAGGTTCGCGCCGACGCAGTAGTGCGCGCCGGTGCCGCCGAAACCGACATGTGGATTCGGGTCGCGCAGCACGTCGAAGGTGAACGGATCGGTGAACGCCTCCTCGTCGAAGTTGGCGGAGCCGTAGAACAGACCCACCCGTTGCCCCTGCTCGATCCGCGCGCCGCCGATCTCGGTGTCGGCGGTGGCGGTGCGCTGGAACGCGGTCACCGGCGTGGCCCACCGCACGATCTCGTCGGGCGCGGTGCGCGGGCGCTGCTCCTTGTAGAGCTCCCACTGCTCGGGATTGTCGACGAATGCCTTCATGCCGTGCGTAATGGCATTGCGTGTGGTTTCGTTGCCCGCCACCGACAGCAGGATGACGAAGAACCCGAACTCGTCCGAGCCCAGCGATTCACCGTCGACGTCGGCCTGCACGAGTTCGGACACGATATCCCCCGCCGGCGCGCCGCGGCGCTGCTCGGCCATGTTCCAGGCGTAGCCGAGAATCTCCGCGGAGGCGAGCGCGGGATCGCCGTAATCCGGGTCGTCGTAGCTGAGCATCTGATTCGACCAGTCGAAGAGTTTGCGCCGGTCGGCCTGGGGCACGCCGATCAGCTCGGCGATGGCCTGCAAAGGCAGCTCGCACGCGACCTGCTCGACGAAATTGCCGCCGCCGGATTTCTTCGCCTCGTGCACAATGGCGTGCGCGCGCTCGGTCAACGCCGCGCGCAATCCCTCCACCGCGCGCGGGGTGAAACCCTTGGTGATGATGCGGCGGAATTTGGTGTGCCGCGGTGGATCCATGTTCACCAGCAGCACGCTCGCCAACTGCTGCTGCTCGGTCGTGGTGGCATCGGACGGCCGGATGATCGAGCCCTTGCGCTCCGAGGAGAACAGCTCCGGGTTGCGCGAGATCTCCTTGACGTCGTCGAGTTTGCTCACCACCCAGTAGCCGCCGTCCCGGTACCCGCCGGAGCGCTCGTCGGCCTGCGGGTTCCACCAGACCGGCGCCGTCCGGCGCAGCATCGCGAACTCCTCGACGGGCCTTCGCGTCTCCCACAGCGCCGGGTCGGTGAAGTCGAATCCGGCGGGCAACGACGGTGTAGCCACGGCTACCTCCTCAGCTGGTACTGCGAACCGCGCCGTCGGCGCAGCGAATCTGTCTCAGCGCAGCCGCATTCGGCGCATCAGCCGCAGGGACGTCAACGTCGTCTTCAACTGCTTCTCGTAGGGCTGCCCCGAGCGCGCGGAGAGCACCTGACGCTTGAGCACGCCGACGTTCACCGTGTCGGTGTACTTGAGCAGGCCCTGATCGCCGTGCCGCGTCCCGACACCGGACTGCTTCACCCCGCCCGACGGCGTGCCCTTGGCGGCGTAGGTCGCCACGAACCCGTCGTTGATGTTGATATTGCCCGCCTGCAACTGCGCGGCAATGCGGTTGGCGTGGGCCAGGTCTCGGCTCCACACGCTCGCGTTCAGGCCGTAGTCGGTGTCGTTGGCGAGCCGGATGGCCTCCTGCTCGTCGTCGTACGGGTAGACGCTCACCACCGGGCCGAAGGTCTCGAGGGTGGCGTGCGTCATCTCCGGCGTCACGCCGGTGAGCACGGTCGCCTCGTAGAACGCGGGCCCGATGTCCGGGCGCGCCTTGCCGCCGGTCAGCACGGTGGCGCCCTTGGCGCGCGCGTCGTCGACGTGCGCGGCGACCCGGTCCCGGTGCTGCGCCGAGACCAGCGAGCCGAATTCGGGGCGGTAGTCGTAGGCGGCGCCGATCTTCGCGTTCAATTCCGCTGCCGCCGCGACCAATCCGCGCACGAACTCCTCGAAGCGGCTGCGGTGCACGTAGATCCGCTCGATGTGCATGCACGCCTGACCGGAGTTGGCGAACACCGCGAACGCGGCGCCGGCGATCGCCTCGTCGAGGTTCGCGTCCGCCAGCACGAGCATCGGGTTCTTGCCGCCGAGCTCGAGGCTGCACCCGATGAGGTTGCGCCCGGCCTGTTCGCCGACCACCCGGCCGGTGGCGGTCGAGCCGGTGAACATGACGAACTCGACGTTGTCGATCAGGGTCGGGCCGATATCGGGGCCCTCGCCGCACACGACCTGAACCAGCCCGCGCGGCAGTCCGGCACGGTGCAGCAGCTCGACGCCGTAGAGCACGCACAGCGCGGTCTTGTTGTCGGGCTTGAGGATTACGCCGTTGCCCGCCATCAGCGCGGGCATCGCGTCGGACAGCGCGATCGCGAACGGGAAGTTCCACGGCGCGATCACCGCGACCAGCCCCTTGGGCCGGTGTTCCTCGGTCGAGGTGGTCAGCAGCGGCATCGGGCCGCCGCGGCGCTTCGAACGCAGCACGCGGCGCGCGGTTTTCAGGTAGTGACTGATGACCATCGGCACGTCGCACGACTCCTCGACGGCCATCCGGCGGGTCTTGCCGCAGCCGATCTGGATGAGGTCGGCGATGGTCTCGACCTCGCCGAGGATCAGTTCGTGCATGCGCTCGAACACCTCGAGCCTGCGGCGCAGCGGGAGCGCGGCCCATTCCCGTTGGGCCGCACGGGCGGTGGCGGCCGCGGCGACGACGTCGTCCGGCGTCGACTGCGGGAGGTCGCCCACCGTGGCTCCGGTGTAGACCTCGGTCATCGGGTACGGCGCGGCGGTGCCGTCGGCCGTCACGAGCGCGGTCAGCCGGGCGATCAGCTCGCCGGTGATCCGCGCGGGCAGCGCCGCGGTGGGGCTGTGCTTGATGTCAGTGGTCATCGGGGGTTCTCCAGGACGTGCGGAATCGCCGCGGGGGTCGGTCCGGGCTGTCGCAGTGAATTAGAACACGTTCCTATTGGATGGCGTGGGCGTTCGCGCGGTCTCATGCGCTCACTCCGCGCGATAGTCCGGCGCGCGGCGCGCCGTGTAGTCCTTGGCCCAGCGATAGTCCGGTTTGCCGCTGGGCGAGCGGACGATCGTGTCGGCGAGCCAGATCCGTTTGGGGACTTTGTATCCCGCGAGGTGCTTGCGGACGTGGCCGGTGAGGGCCGCGAGGTCGATCGAGCCGGCGACCGAGACCACGGCGGCGACCTGGCTGCCCCACCGCTCGTGCGGGACACCGACGACCACGGCGTCGTAGACGCCGTCGCAGGCCTTCACCACGCCCTCGACCTCCTCGACGAACACCTTCTCGCCGCCGGTGTTGACGACCATGTTGCCGCGGCCGAGCAGGGTGACCGACCCGTCCCGCTCGATCCGCGCGCGATCGTCGGTGACCACGATGCGCACCCCGTCGACGGTCTTGAACAGCTTGTCGGTCTTGACCGGATCCTTGTAGTAGCCCAGCGGCACCGAGCCGCTCTTCGCCAGCCATCCCTCCTCGCCGGGGCCGACCGGGCGCCCGCCGTCGTCCACCACGATCGAGCCGCGCCCGGTCTGGACCCGGGGGCCGCGACCGGGGTCGTCGTCCTTCTGCGCGAAACCTATTCCGCCGAAACCGGTCTCGGACGAGCCGATGGAGTCGGTGATGACCACCGACGGAAGCAGCTCCAGCAGGGCGTTCTTCACCGGCTGCGACAGCAGCGCGGCGCCCGACCCGATGGCGAGCAGCCCCGACGCGTCGACGGGCGCGGCCCGGTAGGCGTCCAGCAGCGGCCGCGCCATGGCGTCGCCGGTGATCACCATGACCTGCGGGCGGTGCCGAACAACGCACTGCCACACCCGGTTCGGGTCGAAGCGCGGTTCGAGGAGCACGGCGTTGCCCGACCACAGCGCGGCGAAGCTCGGCATCATGGCGGCCGCGTGGATCAGCGGCGGCAGCACGAACCAGGTGCTCTGCTGCCCTTGCGCGCCGACCCGGGACTGCTCGTACTCGTCGGCCACGGGCACGCCGGTGTAGAAGTCGATCCCGCCGCCGAGCACCCGCCACATGTCCTCCTGGCGCCACATCACGCCTTTCGGCAGGCCGGTCGTGCCGCCGGTGTACATCATGAACAGGTCGTCGTCGCTGCGCGCCGGGAAGTCACGCTCGGGGGAACCGGCCGCGAGCGCGTCGTCGTAGCGCACATCATCGAGCGCCTGCTCCGCGTCGGAGATGTTGTGGGGCACCACGATCCGATGCCGCAGCGACGCCGCCTCGGCCGCCGCCTCGCGCACGGCGGGTGCGTAGCAGGCGTGGTAGACGAGCGCCTCGAGGTCGGCGTTGTCGTAGACGTAGCGCAGCTCTTCGACGCCGTAGCGATAGTTGATGTTGATCGGGACGGCCCGGATCTTGAAGCAGGCGAGCAGCGTCTCCACGGTCTCGACACCGTTGTGCAGGTGGAACCCGACGTGCGTGCCCGGCCCGATGCCCGTGGCCCGCAGATGCGCGGCGAGCCGATTCGCTCGCGCGTCGACCTGCGCGAAGGTCAGGCGGCGGTCGCCCTCGAGCAGGGCGACGCGGTCGGGCATCGCGTCGACGGCGTGCTCGAACAGGTCGGCGAAGTTACGTGCCACGGCGATTCACTCTCTCGATACGGGGGCTCACACCACCGTCAACGGCAGGGGGATGCCGCGATCGGTGAAGACGAAGGCGGCGCCGGTGCTGAACCGGGTCAGCGCGACCTCGGTCGCCTCCCGGAACGATTCCCGCGCGCGGACGATCTCGACGATCAGTTCATCCTCGCCGGAATCCACTGCCCGCGCGGCGAATCGGGGATTCACCGCGCGCGCCATCGCGTCGACGGGGGCGAGGTGGTCGGCATCGATCAGCGCGGGCCACGCGCCGTCCGCCTCGGCCCCGCTCGCGCGCGGGACCGTGAGCCGGACGCTGTCCTCGTCCTCGTCGACGCGAATATTCGTATAAGGCAGCGGGTTCCACGCCGGATGCAGCCGCAGGACCGTGGCGAGCGCGGACGCGTCGTCGCCGAGCCCCAGCGCCTTGCGCAGCCGTTCGGCGGTGAGGCCTGCGATGCCGGTGAACTGCTTGCGGCCCAGCTCGGTCGCCGCGCCCCGAGCCATCCTGTCCCGCACCGCGATCAGGAAGCCGAGGGTGAGCAGGTGATGTTGCAGGCATACCTCGTCGGCCATGCGCACGAGCGCCGACTTCGAGAAGTCCGCGAAGCGAAGGTCGTTCAGCAGCGGGCCCGTATAGTCGGGCCGGCCCTCGTCCGCCGGGTCGATCTCGGCGAGGGTCAGCCGTGCCGCGGTGGACTCCGCGATCCGGTCGGCGTTCGGCGGCACCGGCGGCGGCGTGTTCGCCGGATCGATGGTGACCGTCCACGCGCACATGGGTTTCCGGTCGGCCGGGTGGCGCGGCGGGCGGTGGACCGGCCGGACCTGGGCGTGCGGGTTGGTGGCCAGCGCGGTGGCGTCGAAGGTCGGGTCCTCGATGTCGTGGCACATGGCGAGCACGAACGCCTCCCCCAGCGGCTCTACATCCAGCAGCGCGCCGCAGTGGTCGAGACAGAACTCGCCGTGATCGCGGTCCTCGACGCGGAAGCGGAAGTCCATGAACTGCGGTGGGGCGCCGATATCCAGCTGCAAACCCTTGAAGATCGTGACGACGTCGTCGCCGGTGAAGCCGAACGCGCGCTGCATGCGCCGGGTGTACACCGGACTGGCGAGCTGCCACTCCTCGATCGCGACGGCGGTCATCCCCTCCCGGCCGAACGCCGCGATGGTGTGCGCCATGCCCGACCTATCGATCAGGTGACCGCACAGCAGCAGCTCGGGCAGCAGCACGGCCAGCTGGTCCCGGGACAGCCGCTCGAAGTTGCTCCGCGGCACGGCTTTCACCACAGCGACGCCGGGGCTTTACCGATGGGGTACCACCCGGGCAGCGGCCCGTTGACGGAGCGCTGGATGCGCTGCTGCATCCCGGCGGGCAGCACGTTGCCGGTGATCATCTCCATGAACATGTGCGAGACGTTGCCGAAGTCGAAGAAGTCGCGCTGCCAGGACCATTGGAAGTCGCCGCCGTAGCGGAACCAGCTGCCGCCGATGCCCTCGGGCGAGTAAGGCTGCCCGTCAGGGCGTTTCACCTCCGACACCTGTTTCCAGAAGCCGATGACGCTGCCGCTGCGGTCGTCGACGACGAACTCCTGATACGGGTAGGTCCAGCCCTCGAGTCCCTGCATCTCCTGGCCGAGGGCCAGCTCCCGGATCTCGTCGCGGCCGACGGCCATGAACTCCTGAGTGGGGCCGTAGTTCCAGCCGTAGGTCGCGTCCTCGGTGTACATCGCGGCCAGCGGCTTCCAGTCGCCCAGCTCCTCGCAGCGCTGATTCTCGATCAGCCACCGCCGGACCATCTCGTCCAGCTCCTCGCGCGCGAAACCCGCCATTACCGAGCACCTTCCGTGGGAACGATCGACAGCGCCCTGGTCGGGCAGTAGTGGACGGCGCGCTCGATATCGGCCAGGGCGGCCGGATCCGGGGCGTCCACCAGGATTTCCACCTTGCCCCGCTTGGGGACTCGGAACGCGTCGGGCGCCTCGTCCTGACAGACGGCATGGCCCTGACACAGGTCCAGATCGGCGACGACTCTCACTGTTGGCTCCTGCCTTGCTCTCTCGGCCGCACCTTGGCCTCCGGCTGGACCTCGACCAGCACGAGGTGCGCGCCGCGCGGCGTCGACACCACGGCCGCCACCGCGGCGGCCAGGTCCGAGGGGCGCAGCATGTTCGGGTGCCGGGCGAAGCCCCACTCCTTCCATGCCTCCAGCATCGGACCGACCACCTCGGGGGTGGAGTTCATGCCCATGCCGGTGAGCGTCGGGCCGGGCCGCACGAGCGAGGCGCGGATCCCGGTGCCCTCCAACTCCATTCGCATCTGCTGGGCCATGGCCTCGAGCCCGGCCTTGGCGGCGCTGTACGCGCCGGTGTGCGGGCGCGGCTCGGGGGCGCAGTCGGAGCTGATCAGCACGACGTCGCCGCGCTGCCGGTCGAGCATGCCCGGCAGCACCCGGTGCACCAGCCGATGCGCGCCGACCAGATGCACCTGCACCTGCCGCAGGAACCGCTCCGGGTCCATCTCGTGCGCCGGCGAGAACTCGATGTCCCCGGCGCTGGAGACCAGGATCTCGGTGGGGCCCACCGCTTCCTCGGCGGCGCGGACGAACTCGTCCACCGAGGCGGCGTCGGTGACGTCCAGCCGGTGCGCGAAGGCCTCGCCACCGTCGGCGCGAATCTTGTCCGCGAGTTCCGCGCACTGCTCGACCCGGCGCGCGCCGAGCGCCACCGGATGTCCGAGCTCGGCCAGCCGCACCGCGGTGGCGGCGCCGATGCCCGACGACGCGCCCGCGACGAGGACCGGGCGACGGGCCGGGTGGGGTTCGAAACGCGGCATTACCTGGCCTCCACAACGATCGGCAGCTTGGCGAAGCCGCGCACGTTCGACGAGTGCACGCGCACGATGCCGTCGTGCACCACGTCGTAGGACCGCACGCGGCAGGCGAATTCGCGCAGCGCGACCGCGGCCTCCAGTCGCGCGAGGTGCGCGCCGAGGCAGTAGTGCACGCCCGCACCGAAACTCGCCAGCCCGGCCTTGTCGGCGCGGGCGATGCGGTAGGTGTCGCCGTCGGCGAAGACGGCCGGATCGCGGTTGGCCGAGCCGATCAGCAGCAGCACCTTGGCGCCCGCGGGGATGGTGCCGCCGTGGTAGTCGAGGTCGGCGGTGGCGGAGCGGGCGATCACCTGGCTGGAGGTGTCGTAGCGCAGCGTCTCCTCGACCCAGTCCGGCGCCAGTGCGGGCTCCGCCGCGACCTCGGCGTACTCCCCCGGATTGCGCGCGCCCCAATACAGCGCGTTGCCAAGGAGTTTCGTCGTCGTCTCGTTGCCTGCGACGACCATCAGGAACAGGAAGCCGATGATCTCCTCGTCGGAGAGCGTGTCGCCGTCGACCTCGGCGTCCAGCAGCGCCGAGGTCAGGTCGGCCGTCGGGGTGCGCCTGCGCTCGGCCACCATCTCGGTGTAGTAGGTCAGCAGCTTGATCGACGCCTCCACGGCCGCGGGCGGGATGTCGAGCACGCCGTCGTCGCGGTGCACGACAAGGTCGGCGAGCCTGCGGATCTCGACGCGGTCGCTCGCGGGCACGCCCATCATCTCGGAGATGACGTCCATCGGCAGCTTGCCCGCGACCTCGTCGATCCAGTCGAACTCGCCTCCGGCGAGGGCGGGTTCGAGGTAGGACAGCGTCAATTCCTCGATGCGGTCGCGCATCTCGGCTACCCGCTTCGGCGTGAAGCCCTTGTAGACCAGCCTGCGCAGGCGCAGGTGCCGCGGATCGTCCATGGCGAGGAACGACATCACCCGGTGCGCGTGCGGGCCCCAGGCGGCCGGATCGAGGGACACGCCGTTGGCGCTCGACAGCCTGGCGCTGTCGCGAAATCCGTTGGTCACGTCGGCATGCCGGGACAGCGCCCAGAAATCGAGGTCGGCGTTGTAGTAGAGCGGCGCCTCGGTGCGCAGGCGGTGATAGGTCGGGTACGGGTCCTCGTGGAACCGGTAGTCGTAGGGATCGAAGGTCAAGGGTTCCAACGCCGCCGTCATCTCACCCACCCACAATTCGAGAACAAGTTCTCTCGACCGATATCGCACCGCGAGCGGGGCGCCGACACATAGCTGGACATGTGTCTGGACAGTACCATCGGCCCGTACCTCCGACAACGTTTTCGACGCTTCGACAACACCATTGCGCATCACCACGCCGACGCGCCCGGAAACCGCGGAGATTTCGTGACGACCGAGCGCATGCGAGGTTCAGCGTGGCAGAGTTAGAACCTGTTCTTGCCCGATTTCCCGCCGACCGACTATATTCCGTACACCTGTCCAGACAGCATCGGAGAAACGCATGAGCAGTCTTCTGCCCGCCGACGGCGCACGCCTGTTGATCGGCGGCAAGCTGGTCGAGGGCGGGGACGGACTGTTCGCCACCGTCGATCCGGCGACCGAGGAGGTCCTCGGGCACGCCGCGAACGCGAACGCCGCGGACCTGGACGCGGCCGTCGCCGCCGCCCGCACCGCGTTCGACGAGACGGACTGGTCGCGCGACCACGCCTTTCGCGCGCACTGTCTAGAGCAGCTGCGCACCGCGCTCCAGTCGCATATCGAGGAGCTGCGCGAGCTCACCATCGCCGAGGCGGGCGCGCCCGCCATGTTCACCCGCGGCCCGCAGCTGGAGGGTCCGGTCGCCGACCTCGCCTACTCCGCCTCGCTGGCCGAAACCTACAGCTGGGAAACCGATCTCGGCCTCGCGTCGCCGATGGGCATCCAGACCCGTCGCGTGCTGCGCCGCGAACCCGTCGGCGTCGTCGGCGCGATCACGCCGTGGAACTTCCCGCACCAGATCACCTTCGCCAAGCTCGGCCCGGCGCTCGCCGCCGGAAACACCGTGGTGCTCAAGCCCGCCCCGGACACGCCGTGGTGCGCGGCGGCCGTTGGCGCGATCGTCGCCGAGGAGACCGACCTCCCGCCCGGTGTGCTGAACATCGTGACCTCCGCCGACCACGGCCTCGGCGCGCGGCTCACCGAGCACCCCCTGGTCGACCTGATCAGCTTCACCGGCTCGACGGAGACCGGCCGCGCCGTGATGCGCGGCGCGGCAACGACACTCAAGAAGGCGTTCCTGGAACTCGGTGGCAAGTCGGCCTGCATCGTGCTCGACGACGCCGATCTCGCGGCAGCCTGTGCGGTGGCGGCCTTTTCGGTGTGCGTGCACGCCGGGCAGGGGTGCGCGATCAACACCCGGCTGCTCGTCCCCCGCGCGGCCTACGACGAGGCCGTGCGGGCGGCCGCGGCGACCCTCGGCGGGATCGTGCCCGGCGATCCGGCCGATCCGCGCACGGTGTGCGGGCCGCTCATCTCCGCCCGGCAGCGCGCCCGCGTCGAGCGCTATCTGGAGATCGCCGAGGCGGAAGGCGGCCGCATCGTGGTGGGCGGCGGGCGGCCCAAGGGCCGCGAGCGCGGCTTCTTCGTCGAGCCGACGCTCATCGCGGACGTGCCGAACACCGCGACCGTCGCCCGCGAGGAGATCTTCGGCCCGGTGCTGGTCGTCATCCCCTACGACGGCGACGACGATGCCATCCGGCTCGCCAACGACTCCCCCTACGGTCTGTCCGGCTCGGTCTGGGGCACCGACCCGGAGCGGATCCGCCGCGTCACCGAGGGCGTGCGCACCGGGACGCTGAGCGTCAACGGCGGCGTCTGGTACTCCGCCGACGCGCCGTTCGGCGGGTACAAGCAGTCGGGCATCGGCCGGGAGATGGGCGTCGCCGGATTCGAGGAATACCTGGAGACCAAGCTGATCGCGACCGCTGGATAAGAGGAGCACACCGTCATGGCCCGTTTCGCGGGAAGATCCGTCATCGTCACCGGCGCCGCACAGGGCATCGGGGCCGCCTACGCCGCCGCGCTGGCCGCCGAGGGCGCGAAAGTCGTTGTCGCCGACAAGAATGCCGAGGGCGGCCGGGCGACCGCGGAGAAGATCACCGCCGAGGGCGGCACCGCGCTGTTCGGCGAGGTCGACGTGGCCGACCCCGAGTCCGCCTCGGCCCTGGCCGATTTCACGGTCGCCGAGTTCGGTGGCATCGACCACCTGGTCAACAACGCCGCCATCTACGGCGAGATGAAACTCAACCTGCTGCTCACCGTGCCGTGGGACTACTACAAGACGTTCATGAGCGTGAACATGGACGGCGCGCTGAACATGACCCGCGCCGTCTGGCCGCACATGCGCAAGGCGGGCGGATCTATCGTCAACCAATCGTCCACCGCCGCTTGGACTTACTCCAGCTTCTACGGCCTGGCCAAGGTCGGCGTCAACGGCCTCACCCAGCAGCTGGCGTTCGAACTCGGCGGCTCGAACATCCGCATCAACGCCATCGCGCCGGGGCCCATCGATACCGACGCGACCAAGTCGGTGACGCCGGCGGCCATCGTGGAGGACATGGTGAACCGCCTGCCGCTCAAACGGATGGGAACACCGGCCGATCTGGTCGGCGCGTGCCTGTACCTGCTGTCCGACGAGGCGAGCTGGGTCACCGGCCAGATCTTCAATGTCGATGGCGGACAGGTGTTCCGGTCATGACCGACGACGCGATCGGCTTCATCGGACTCGGCGCCATGGGCGGGCCGATGGCGAAGCGACTGGTGGACTGGCCGGGCGGGTTGACCGTCTGCGACGTACGGCCGGACGCGGTGCGCCCGTACACCGAGGCAGGCGCCCACGCCGCCCTCTCCCCCGCCGAACTCGCCGAGCAGGCCACCGTCGTCTCGGTGGCGGTGCTGAACGACGAGCAGGTGCGCGACGTGCTCACCGGCCCCGAGGGCATCCTGCGCAGCGCCGCGCCGGGCACCGTGGTGGCCGTGCACTCCACGATCAGCGACGAGACCGCCGTGCGGCTCGCCGCCGAATGCGCGACGCACGGCGTCGAATTCGTCGACGCGCCGGTGAGCGGCGGCGCGCCGGGGGCCGCCAAGGGCACGCTCGCGGTCATGGTCGGCGGCACCGAGACCGCCTTCGAGAAGGTCCGGGAGCCCTTCGGCCGCTTCGCCGATCTGATCGTGCACGCGGGTCCGGTCGGCGCGGGCACGCGAATGAAGCTGGCGCGCAACCTGCTCCACTTCATCGCGTTCACCGCCGCCACCGAGGCGCAGCGGCTGGCCGAGGCCGCCGGACTCGATATCACCGTGCTGGGCAAGGTGGTTCGCCACTCCGACGCCGTCACCGGCGGCCCCGGCGCCATCATGCTGCGCGAGCGCACCGCGCCGATCGAGGACGGCGACTTCTGGCTGCCCATCCTGCGGCACGTGCGCGACCTCGGCGAGAAAGACCTGAGCCTCGCCCTCGACCTCGGCGGCCGCCTCGACGTCGCCCTCCCCCTGGCCGAACTAGCGCTCGAACGTCTCGGCCCCGGGCTGGGCGTCGGCGCATCCGAAAGGCAATCTTCATGAGCGACAACGGTTCCGCCCGCGAGCGCGGCCTGGCCAAGATGGCCGAGGTGTACGGCACCGAGTTCCAGGACTACCCTGGCGCCCACTTCGCCGTCACCGCCGACCACCTGTTCGCCGACATCTGGTCGCGCCCCGCGCTGTCCATCCGGGACCGGCGGCTGCTGCTGCTCGGCGCGCTCACCGCGCAGGGCGCGATCGACACCGCGGGCATCCAGATCGGCGCCGCGCTGCGCAACGAGGAGCTGACCGAGGAGCAGCTGCACGAGATCGCGGTATTCCTCTGCCACTACGTCGGCTGGCCGAACGGCACCAAACTCGACCTCCTGGTTGGCACCATTGTGGCGCAGCAGAAGAAGTCCGCCCGCCGGCAAGAAGAACACACCGAGTGAAGGATCCCCGAAACATGTCTGATGCCAACGCCCTTCGCCCGCTCCGCGCGAGCGACGTCACCGAGTGGGACCACCAGGCCGACGTCGTCGTCGCCGGGTACGGCATCGCGGGGGTGTGCGCGGCCATCGAGGCGGCCCGCGCGGGCGCCGACGTGCTGATCCTCGAGCGCACCGGCGGCTGGGGCGGGGCGGCGGCGATGGCGGGCGGGTTCATCTATCTCGGCGGCGGCACGCCCTTGCAGCAGGCGCTCGGCTTCGAGGACACGCCGGAGAACATGGAGACGTTCCTGCTGGCGGCGCTGGGCCCCGGCGTGGACAAGGCCAAGATCGCCGACTACGCCCGCGGCAGCGTCGAACACTACAACTGGCTCGTCGCCTGCGGCGTGCCGTTCCGCGAGGCGTTCTGGGGCGAGCCCGGGTGGGAGCCGCCGCACGACGAGGGGCTGATGTACTCCGGCGGCGAGAACGCCGCGCCGTTCAACACCCTCGCGAAACCCGCTCCGCGCGGACATGTTCCGCAGATGGCCGACAAGAAGATCGGGCGCAAGAGCGGCGGCTACATGCTGATGAAGCCGCTGGCGGAGACGGCCGAATCCCTCGGCGTCCGGGTCGAATACGACCTGCGCCTCGGCCGGCTCGTGGTGGACGACGACGATCGCGTCGTCGGGGTGATCGCCAAGCGCTACGGCAAGGAGGTGGCGATCCGCGCCGACCGCGGGCTCGTCTTGGCCACCGGCAGTTTCGCCTACCACCAGCAGATGATCGAGGGGTACGCGCCGCGCCTGATCGGCAGGCCGGCCGCCGCGATCGAGGAGCACGACGGCATCGGCATCCGGGTCGCGCAGGCCCTGGGCGCGGAGCTGGCGCACATGGACGCGACCGAGGTGGCGTTCTTCGGCGATCCGCAGCTGATGGCGCGCGGCATCCTGGTCAACGGCCGCGGTCAGCGGTTCATCGCCGAGGACACCTACCCGGGCCGCATCGGCCAGGCGGCGCTCATCCAACAGGAGAACCAGGTCTTTCTCGTCATCGACGAGGAGTCCTACGAGGCCGGGCTCGCCACCGAGACCTCCACGCCGTTCTTCCGGCAGCCGCCGACCTGGGCCGCCGAGACGGTGGCGGAGCTGGAGCGCGACATGGGGCTGCCGACGCTGGCGCTGCAGGGCACCGTCGAGTGCTACAACCTGCACGCGGCCGACGGCAAGGATCCGTTGCTCGGCAAGAAGCCGGAATGGGTTCGGCCGCTGCGCGGTTCGCTGGCCGCGTTCGACATGCGGGGATTCACCGCGGGTTTCACACTCGGCGGGCTGCGCACCGACTTGGACTCGCGGGTGCTGCACGTCTCCGGCGAGCCGATCCCCGGTCTGTTCGCCGCGGGACGCTGCACCTCCGGACTGTGCGCGGGCGGTTACGTGAGCGGAGCGTCCCTGGGGGACGGCAGTTTCTACGGGCGGCGAGCCGGGCTCGCGGCGGCGAAGAACTGACTCGGCCGCACTAGTAGTATCCAGACACATGTCCGAACCCGATTCCGTCATTCTCGAGGCGACCCGCCGCAGGCTGTCCGGGAAGCAGGCCGACACCGTCGACAAGCTCACCAGGTCGGCGGTGGAAGTGCTTGCCCGCGAGGGGTTCGCGGGCATGACGATCCGGATGGTCGCGGCGGCGGCCGGGGTCGGCGCGGCGACGGCGTACACCTACTTCTCCTCCAAGGAGCATCTCGTCGCCGAGATCTTCTGGCGGCGTTTGGTTTCCGCGTCCTCGCCGGCCAGCGAGGACGCGGATCCGACGGTCCGGGTGGTCGCCGAGCTCCGCAATATCGCGATGCTGGTCGCCGACGAACAGGAGCTGTCCGGCGCGGT
The DNA here is from genome assembly GCF_000308715.1 of Nocardia tenerifensis NBRC 101015. Taxonomy (GTDB): domain Bacteria; phylum Actinomycetota; class Actinomycetes; order Mycobacteriales; family Mycobacteriaceae; genus Nocardia; species Nocardia tenerifensis. The sequence goes on along the minus strand of NZ_BAGH01000035.1, from coordinate 17,669 downwards.
GACCAGCGCGCTACTCGGCCGCGACCCCGACGTCGTGCACCTGCGCGGCCGCATCGGCGCCGAGATCCGCAAGCGCCTCATCCGCGCCCTCGGCGAGGATCACGACCCCGACGTCGTCGAGTCCCTTGAGCTGCTCTACGCCGGCGCTCTCGTGCGCGCGGGCATGGGCTACGCCTCGTACTCCGAGATCGCCGACCGCATCGAGAAATCCGCGCTGCTCATCCTGAAATGACGACTTGCCCTCGGTTGGGGCGAAATCGAACCCCGTGCCATTCCTTGCTCGTATCTTTGCCGTAGGCGTCGCAGATCGGAGTGGATTGTGGAACCAGGTGGGCTTGTCGCGGACTATGTGATCGTGGGGGCCGGATCCGCGGGGGCGGTGCTGGCCAATCGGCTCAGCGCCGACGCGAATACCTCGGTGGTGCTGCTGGAGGCGGGGCCCGCGGACAAGAACAAGTTCGCGCATATTCCCGCCGGGTTCGCGAAACTGTTCCGCTCCGAGGTGGACTGGGACTATCTCACCGAACCGCAGCCGGAGCTGAAGAATCGGCGGATCTATTGGCCGCGGGGCAAGATGTTCGGCGGCTCGTCCTCGATGAACGCGATGATGTGGGTGCGCGGATTCCGCGCCGACTACGACGAGTGGGCGCTGCTGGCCGGCGAGGAGTGGGGGTTCGCGGCCGCGGTCGAGCAGTTCCGGCGGATCGAGAACGTCGAGAACGCACAGTATCCGGACGAGGGCGCCCACGGCCCGCTGCACATCTCGCGCCAGCGCAGCCCCCGCGCGTCGACGGCCGCGTACCTGACCGCGGTGCGGGAGGCCGGTTTCGCGGTCGAGCCGCCGAATCGGCCTGAGCCCCAAGGCTTCAGCGAGACCATGGTGACCCAGCGCGGCGGCAGGCGCTGGAGCACCGCGGACGGCTACCTGCGCCCCGCCATGAAGCGGCCGAACCTGACGATCCGCAGCGAGGCGCGGGCCACCCGGGTGCTGTTCGAGGGCACCCGCGCCGTCGGCGTCGAATACCACCAGGGCGGCGGGCCGCACACCGTCACCGCCCGCCGCGAGGTGATCCTGTGCGGCGGCGCGATCAACAGCCCGCAGCTGCTGATGCTTTCGGGCATCGGCGATCGAGAAGAGCTGGCGCGCCACGGCATTCGCGCCCTGCGGCACGCGCCCGAGGTCGGCGCGAACCTCCAGGATCATCTGGTCGGCGGCATCGGCTACAGCGTGGCCGCCGACTCCCTGTTCGCCGCCGAGAAGCCGCGCCAGCTGCTCGACTACCTGATCCGCCATCGCGGCATGCTCACCTCCAATATCGGCGAGGCCTACGGATTCGTGCGCAGCAGGCCGGAATTGGACCTGCCCGACCTCGAGCTGATCTACGCGCCCGCGCCGTTCTACTACGAGGGTCTGGTCGACCCGGCCGAGCACGGCGTCATCCTGGCGTCGGTGCTGCTGCGCCCGCACAGCCGCGGGCGCATCTCGCTCACCTCCGCCGATCCGGCCGCCAAGCCCGCGATCGACCCGCGCTACCTGTCCGACAGCGCGGGCCTGGACCGGGCCGCCCTCATGGCGGGCCTGCGCACCTGCGCCGATATCGCCGCCATGCCCGCCATGAAGGCCGTACTCGGCCCGGTCATCTACCCGCCCCAGGCGCCGGCCGAACTGGAAGCCACGCTGGAACTCGCCCTGAACGGCTACTCGCACACTCTCTACCACCCGGTCGGCACCTGCCGCATGGGCACCGACGTGGCCAGCGTCGTCACGCCTCGACTGGAAGTCCGTGGCGTGCAAGGGCTTCGGGTCGCCGACGCCTCGGTGATGCCGATGCTCATCCGCGGCCACACCCACGCGCCCGCGGTGTTCATCGGCGAGCAGGCGGCGAGCTTCATCCAGCAGGGGTAGCAGTCCGGCCGGGTCGGGCTTCGACACAGGCCCAGGTCAGGACGCGACGAACAAGGCCAGCGACCCCGCCGCCAAGACCAGATACGGCATGGGGTAGCCGAGATCGCCGTACGCGCGGGCGCGCAGGATCGTCGCGATCGCGCCGAGGAAGTACAGCACGAGGCAGATCGCGGCGGCCAACCCGAGCGGCGCGACGGCGAGACCGGCGAGCAGCCCGGCGGCGCCCGCCGCCTTGACGACGGCCAGCGGGTACAGCGTCCACTCGGGCAGGCCGTAGGCGCTCATGTTGTCGCGCACCCATTGGGCTCGGAACACGTCGATTCCCGAGGCGACGAGCATGGCGGCCGCCGCGGCGACGGTGACGATGACGTAAGCGGTGGACATGGGTAGCACCCTCCTGATGCGTGGTGCGGCCGGTCTGCGATCGTGGTGTGGCGTCCGGCGACGCCGCAACCGCGCTCGACCGGGCGCGATGGGATCCGTCGACCGTGTGACGGACGGCGGAGCGGAAAGGTGACCGGATGCGGGCCGAGGACGCGCTGGCGCGGCGATTCGAGACCCACCGCGCTCATCTGCGGGCGGTCGCGTATCGGATGCTCGGGTCGCTGAGCGAGGCCGACGACGCCGTGCAGGAGACCTGGCTGCGGCTGGCGCGCGCCGACACCGACGAGGTGGCCAACCTCGCCGGCTGGCTGACCACGGTGGTGTCGCGGATCTGCCTGGACATGCTGCGAACGCGCGCCGCCCGGCGCGAGGAGCCGATGGATCTGCTCGCCGAACTCGGCGACGCCGCCTACGACCGCGACCCGGAACACGAAGCGGTGCTGATCGATTCGGTCGGCCGGGCGCTACTCGTGGTGCTGGACACGCTCGGCCCCGACGAACGGGTGGCGTTCGTCCTGCACGACCTGTTCGCGGTGCCGTTCGAGCAGATCGCGCCGATCGTCGGGCGCACGACGGCGACCACGAAGAAGCTCGCGAGTCGCGCCCGCCAACGGACGCGGGGTGGAACCACCACGCCGCCAACCGAACTCGCCGAGCAGCGGCGGGTGGTGGAGGCATTTCTCACGGCCGCCCGCGGCGGCGATCTCGACGCCCTGCTCGCCGTGCTCGCCCCTGACGTGGTCCGAGTCGCCGACCCTGCCGCGCTGCCGTCGGGGATGTCGGCCGTGGTGCGTGGCGCGCGGGCGGTGGCGGAGGAAACCGTACTCCTGCAACGTCGTTCGCGGGTGGCCACGCTCGCGCTGGTGAACGGGGCGGTCGGCGTCCTGGTCGCGCCGCGCGGCAGGTTGTTGCTCGCGCTCATGGTCACCGTGCGCGGCGACCGCGTCGCCCGCTACGAGGTGATCGCCGACCCCGCCCGGCTCCGCGAACTCGACCTCGCGGTGCCGGCGGCATAGCGGCGGGCCGCAACGCGGAGACGCCCGAGTCCGCCTGTGCGACACCGGCCGACGCCGCCCGAGCGGCGATCGATGCGCCGTCCGCTACCGCGCCGACACCCGCGCGAACCCGACCGGCGGCGTCGGATCGGGCCCGGTGGACACGACGGGCCGGAAGTCCGGCAGCGCGGGCAGCACGTCCACATTGCGCGCGGCGTAGCAGCGGACCTTGGGCAGCGCGCGCAGCACCTCGGCGCGTTCGACCGGTTCGTCGTCGATGAACCCGATCGTGTCCAGCGTGAGGCCGAGCGTCAGCCCGATCCGGGCGATCGCCGAAGACTTGGGGCCCCAGCCGATTTCGAGGGCGGAGAACATCTCGTAGAGGCCGCTGCGGTACAGCTTGTCCAGGGTCTGCTCGCGGTCGCCTCGGCTGGCCACGGCGTGCCAGATGCCGCGTTCGCTGAGCAGTCGCAGGGTGCGCAGCGCGGGCGGGCGCAGCGCGCCGCCGGTCCGGTCGCTCACCGTGCCGTCCCAGAGTGTGTTGTCCAGTTCCCAGACAAGACATCTCAGAGCCGGTCTCATGTGTCCTAGCCCCCTATCGCGTCGGCTCGGCCGTCCCTGGCGTGTGGCGTCAGCGATCCTACCGCCAGGGTCGTCGCGGCCCGCGCCGACCGACGGAACCGGCCGGTTTCGGATTTGTCCGGATCATCGCTGTGACGCGACACAACCACCAACCGACCAGTCTCTGAGGCACGCACAGAACACCGCGAATCGTTCCAGGACGGGTTTCGAGCGATTAGTGTGAATGCGCCGCACAGCTATATTTCGGGGGCGTTAGGAGTCGAACAATGTCGATCGACAACTCGGCACGGCAGAGCTTGACTCTGGCGGGCAAGCCGATGTCGTCCCCGCTCAAGGACGTTCGGGCACTCTCGCGTCAAATGGTCGGGCACTTCGTCGAGAACGTCATCCCCTGCGGAACCTTACCCGCGGACGCCATCTCCGGCGACGTCACCACGATCACCAGGGTCTGCCTGGAGTTCGCCGTGAGCATGCTGGACGGCCAGGACATCCCGGAGAAGTTGCAGCGCCTGCAGGACGCCGCCTCGGGCTGGGCGCGCGAGGGCGTGCCGATCGACACCATCCACCACTCCATCCACGAGGGCTTCAAGATGGGCCTGGATCTGGTGGTGTCCGACGCGTCCATCAAGGACTACGACAGTCTGGTCGACGGCGCCAAGATGGTGCTCGAGATGCTGGACATGATCAGCTCGGCCATCTCGGTGGCCTACATCCGGGAGCTGCGCTCGGTGGTCAGCGAGCACCACACCGCCGTGCACACGCTGACCTCCGCGCTGCTCGGCGGGCACAGCACCTCCACCATGGCGCGCGAGTGCGGCATCGCCATCGCGACGTCGTACGCCGTTCTCGCCGTGGCGATTCCGCCGCACCGCGACGAGCACAATCCGATGATCGACAGTCAGGTCGTCGCGCGCCGCAAGCTCAGACGGGTGCAGGCCGAGCTCGCCACCCGCTGCGGCGACAGCGCGCTCTCGCTGCTCAGCGTCGACGGCGGCACGGTGCTCATCCCCTCGGCCACCTTCGACAACGCCGGCTACGACACCCTGGTCACCCAGCTGTCGCACGCCGCGCAGGTCGGCATCACCGCGACCATGGTCGAGGCCACCCCCGAACAGATCCCCAACGCCGCCGACCAGGCGCACGAGTTGCTCGACATGGTCCAGCGCCTCGAGGCGGTGGCCGGGCTGTACCGCTTCGACGAGCTGGCGCTCGAGTACCAGCTCACCCGCCCCGGCCCCGGCCGCGAGTACCTCGGCCAGCTGCTCGACCCGCTCGACGAGCACCCCGAACTGCTGGAGACCCTGCAGCGCCACATCGGCAACAACCTCAACCGTCAGCGCACCGCCCGCGTCCTGCACGTGCACACCAACACCGTGGACTACCGGCTCAAGCGGATCGGCCAGCTCACCGGGTTCGACCCGTCCCAACCGTCCGGGCTGTGGTATCTGCGATCGGCGCTGGTCGCGCGCAGCTATCGCACGACATGAGACCCGGCGCGAATTCGGCTGTGGCGTAGCGCCGCATGCCCAGCGCCGAACCGATGACGATGCGCCGGTTCGGGGCGTCCCGCGGCGCGAAATCGCCCACCTCCGCGGCGACCGCGTAGCCGGTGACCAGCGCGTCCACCGACCTGATCAGCCAGGGGAACCGCTCGTCCAGCGTGGCGGCCGACCGTCCCGAGTACAGCAGCAGGTCGGCCGGGCGGACCTGCCGCGCGCGCCATTCGTTGATCCGGTCGAGCAGGATGCGCAGCGCCGCAGGCTGTTCGGTGGGCTCGCGGCCGTAGACGGTGACGCCGTCGACGCGTCCGGCGGGCAACTCACCGAGCCCGTCGAGCACCGCGTCGACGCCGCACCGGGTCCATTCGTCGAAATCCCAGGTGTTTTCGGCGAGGCAGGCGCGACAGAAGAGCCGGCAGCCGGGCAGCCAAATACCCGCGCGAATTCCATAACCTATGTTCCGCACCGGAAATCGCAGGCGCGACACCAGCATCGTGGCGCTGTCCGGATGCCGACTCGAGTGCACGTCCATCTCCCCTGAGTCCTGCCGCGGGACGGCGTGAGGCCCGTCCTCACCTAGTGAGCTTGATGGCGCCGCTGCCCGCTGTCTGTCCGCCGAACACTCGACACAGGTCCATGATCCGGCATGCGCCCGACGACCATTCCCGGGCGCGTCCGATCAAAACAGGTAATACGAAGAAATTCCGCGAAATAAACATCGGCGGCGGCACCGGAGTGGAACCGGCGATATATTTCACCCGGAAACGCACGACGGCGATCGGGTAAGTTCCAGACGATATGACCGCGCATATCGCCGCGCCGGAACCGCGCTCCTGATCACCTCTGGCACAAGCGGATTCGAGCCGATCGGCACGATACCGACCGGTCGATATCGGTTTACGACGTACGAAGCTTCGGTCCGCTCACCATTCGAAGATCATGCGGGCAGGCCCGGCGAGTGCGAAATCAGAATAACGAGCAGGCGACTTGGCACGTTCGTTACCGAGTGATTTAATTCCATTCATGGTGATCCGTCGACTGCTCACTATGGCGGGAGTAGCCGTCACCGACCTGCCCGGACCCTACGCGACACCGGGCACCGTGCGCCGGATCGGCATCGTCGAGGACCACCAGGCGGTCGCGGTGGGCTTGGCCGCGATCCTGTCCGACCAGCCGGACCTGACCGTCGTCGCGATCGCGCCGACCGTCCCCGAACTGCTGAAGCAGGCGACCGATCTCGATCTCGCGGTGCTCGATCTGCGGCTGCCCGACGGCTCCAGCCCGCGCGAGAACGTCGAGATGCTGCACAGCCTCGACATCCCCTGCCTCGTCTACACCACCGGCGACTGGCGCGACCTCATCCGCTCGGCCGCCCGCGCGGGCGTGCTCGGCGTCGCGTTGAAGAGCGACCCGGCCGAGCGCACCACCGCTATGATCCGCGCGGCCGCCTCGGGTCGGCAGGTCGCGACGATGGCGTGGGCCTCGGCCATCGACAGCGACCCGGCGCTGACCAATATCGACCTGCCGCCCCGGCAGCGAGACGTGTTGGAGCACTACGCGAACGGCGAGACCGCGGCCTCGGTGGCGCACAAGCTCGGCCTCTCCGAGCACACCGTCAACGACTACCTCAGCCGGATCCGCCGCCGGTACGCCGAGGCGGGCCGGCCGGTGCGGTCCAGGGTCGACCTCTATCGGGAGGCCAAGCGCGACGGCTTCATCGGCGGTGATCCACGACCTCGATGATCGACACGGCCGCGCCACCGCGCAGCGCCGAAGCCCGCCTCGTCCGCGGCGCAAGCCTTTTCGTCGGCACCGGCGGCCTGTTCTACGCGGCCCTCACCGTGCCCACCGCGCTGAACCAGTCCGCGTTGGCCGCGCCCTGGTGGACTCCGGTGTCGCTCGGCGTGATCTACCTGCCCAGCGCGCTCATCGCCGCGACGGCGCTGCGCTGGCGCACCGACCTGACCCGTTACGCCGTAGTGGCTTTCGCGCTCGGCTATCTGTTCGCCGCCGGGAGCTGGCTGATCGTGCGGGCCGACGCCGTCGTGCCGCCCGAGAAATCGCTGTGGATACTGTGGATTCCGGGTCTGCCCGCGGTGGCGCTCTGTATCTTCTGGCGGCGCATGCCCTTCGGCTACCTCGTCCTGGCCGCGGCCCTGGCGCAGACCGACGCGGCGTACGCCCGCGGACCGGACGCGCACAACCCGGTCGTCCCGGATTTCCTTTTCGCCGTGGCCTATTCGGCGCTGCCGTGCGCGGCGTGCGTGGTGCTCGTTCAGGTTGGGCGCATGCTGGACCTGACCTCGCACGAGGTCCGGGCGAAGGCCACCGCCACGGCCGCCGCCGAGGCGCGCCGCTTCGAGCGGCGGCGCTTCGACGCCCTCGCCCACGACTGGGTCATCGCGACGCTGCTCGAGGCCTCGCGCGCGCCCAACTCCCCCGTGCTCACCCACCACGCCGAGGTGACGCTGCGCGACCTGGAACGGCTGCGCTCCGGGCAGCCCGGACAGGACAGCCTCGACCTCGAGCAGGTGGTCGCGAGCATCCGCGCGACCGCGGCCGAGGTCGACGACTCGGTGCGGCTGCGCGCCGAGCACAGCGCGACCGTTCCCCTCACGGTGCCGAGCGACGTGGCGACCGCGTTGGCGGCGGCGGTCGGCGAGGCGCTGCGGAACTGGCAGCGCCACGCCGGCACGCCGACCCGCGAGGCCGCCTGCGAGGTGCGCGTCACCGCGGACGCGGACTCCGTCCGGATCGACGTGGTCGACGACGGCGTCGGATTCGATCCCGAGACCGTCCCGCCCGACCGAATCGGCTTGCGCGCCAGCATCACCGACCGGCTCGCCGAGCTGCCGGGCGGCTGGTCCACCATCGACGCCGCGCCCGGTCGCGGCTGCCGGGTGAGCGCGGGGTGGGTGGCGCGATGACGACCGATCGGATGAATCGGACTGTGCGCGACGACGTTCGGGACATCCTCGGCATGCGCACGCGCGCGGCGTGGGGGTTGTCCGGACTGTTCGCCGTGTCGATCACTTCGATGGCCCTCGCCGCCGACGAGGGCATCCGGGATCTCCGGCTCACCGCGCTCGCGGCCGTGCTCATCCTCGGCGCCGGATCGGCCATCCTGCTCGCGCCCGGCGATCCGCTGCCCACCCCGTTCGCCGTGCCCGTGGCCGCGGCGGCGCCGCTGTCCGCCGCGCTGGCCATCTGGCAGCTGCCGGTGCCGATGGCGAACTCCACCCAGATCTGGTTCCTCGGCGCCGCGTCGGCCTATCTGAACTTCCTGTGCGTGCGCGGCGCGCCGCTGTGGGCGTGGGCCGGCGTGCTCGGCCAGATCGTCGTCTGCGCCTGGTGGACCACGCGCACCGGACAGGGCTGGCTCACGGGGGTGGGTTTCTCGTTCATCAATCTGACACCGCTGCTCATGGCGACGTTCTTCGGCCGGGTGGTCCGCCCGCTGGCGCACTCGATTCTCGCGCTGCGCCAACAGGATACGGAGCGGGCCGCGGCCGAGGCCGCCGCTCAGGCGGCGCAGCAGGAGCGGGACGAGCGGGTCGCCCGGCTCGACAGCGCGGCGCGGCCGCTGCTCGAGATCATCGCCTCCGGCCGCCCGCTCACCGCGCAGGAGCAGGCCGAGTGCCGGCTCGTCGAGGCCGAGTTGCGCGACGACATCCTGGGCGGTGTGATGATCGATGCCTCGGTCGGCGCCGCGGCGCGCTGCGCGCGGCAACGCGGGGTGACCGTCGTGCTCGACGACGGCGGCGGCCTCGACGAGGTCGACGCCGAGCTCCGGCAACAGGTGCGCACCGTGCTGCGCGACGCGCTCGACTACGCCGACGGCGGCACGGTCACCGCGCGCGTACTGCCGCCGGGGCGCAGCACCCTGGCCTCGATTCTGTTGCGCGACAACGGTGAGCTGCGGATCGAGGTGGAGTCGACCGGCGCGGTGCGGTCCGACCTGGACGACCGGCAACTTGTTCGCGATGCGAAGCAAGACCCCAGACCTGCGGGCTGAAAGCTGGGGAATGTCCAGCGTCGGCCCGAGATCGTATATTCGATGGGCACATCGGTTATTGGTCTGCAACCTTCGGGGAGGTGCGGCACCGGGGCCGACTGATACTGCACGAAGCGGGACTTACTGATGCCTTCGATCGTTCCAGATCCCCGACCGCAACCGACTCCGGTCACGCTGTGGCGCGACCCGCACTTGTCGGCCCGGGAACTCGAAGTACTGGTCGCCTGGGTCAAATGCGACTCGAAGACGCGGGTCGGGATGCAGCTCTACCTGTCGATCGGTACCGTCAACACCCACATCACCCGCATCCGCGCCAAATACGCGGCGGTCGGCCGGGCCGCCAACACCAAGGCCGCGCTGGTGGCCCGCGCCCTGCAGGACGGCCTGATCACGCTGGACGAGTTGTAGTCCCATCGCGTCACCGTCTTTCTCTCGCCTCGACGCTAACATCGCGGTAGCGAGCCCGGAATCATTCGAACGACGGATGTGAATCGCGCGTGCACCACTGCTTTCCGCGCGTGACCTGTTGCCTCGCACCGCCGTGCCCGCGTGCCCTCCTGCCGTGCACACGTGCCCCGCACGGCGGTGTCGGGCATTCGACCGACAGACAACGATACGAAATCGTGACATCGTCATGGTTCGCGGACGAAACAGACCACCGCCCTCGGGGACCACCCGCCGTCGTGTGGAATCGGTTGCGCCCACGACTTTTCGGGCATTGCTTTTTCGAACCCGGTCGTCGGTAGGAAGCACCGCGACCGTACGCGGAAGGTGTGGCACCGATCGTGAACCGTCATTACTCCTATGAGGTGACCGTCGCGGCCCCGGCGCTGGACGATCTCATTCTGGCGGTGCACGAAGTGGCGTGCCAGTCCGGCGGGCGGTCGCCGCGCCGCTGGCGCTACGGCAACGTCGTCGGCATCAGCGCCCCGCGCGTGCGCGACCTGGCACTGGCCACCGTGCAGACCAAGCACGCCGTCGCGGGCCGGGTCGTCGCCGCCATCACCGTCACGCTGCACCGTCGCGTCGCCGTCGACGTGATCTTCACCCTGGACGACGTCGCGGCGAGCGCCCAGTTCCACTGCGCCACAAAGAACTCCGAGATAGCCAAGGCGCAGGAGACCTCGTGGGCCGCGCATCTCGTGACCGAGACCTCGGCGGCGCTCAACGCGAACGACATCACGACGAGTGTGTCGTGCGGGTGTACGAGCGCTACCGACTGAGCGCGGCGCCGGATCAGGCTGCCAGGGAAGCGATATGGCCCGGACACGGCAGTGCCCACCGGGCGACGCGTGCGGTCGCCGCCCGGTGGGCGTTTCGCCACTGGACCAACAGTGCGCGACGAACGGAGGCGGGGTTGAGGACTCGTCCGGTGCGCACCTCGTTCAGCGGCGGTAGCGCACCCTTCGGAACAGGAACGGAGGGTTAGGGTTTCGCCTGTTCGCCCGGGTGCACGTCCTCTCGCGGATCAGATCCCGCCGCCACCGCCGATCACCCACGGATTGAAGGTGCACTCCAGGTTGGGGTGCCCCGCCGGGTCGAGGGCGCGCAGCGCGATGGACAGCGCGCGGGGCGAGTACATCATCGTCAGGTGGTCCGAGACGTCCTGCTCGCAGCCCTCCTGCAGCGTGATGTTCTGCACCGTCGCGCCGGGGCCCGGCCGCAGGAAGGTCAGATCGTACGGGTTGGTGACCTCGTCGTAGCGGGTGCCGACGACCGTGTAGTCGACGCCGGAGACGGTGTCGCCGTTGGCATTGAGCTGGTTGACGAAGTCCGAGCCGATGGTCTGCTGGATGCCGGCGTGGCCGACGAAGAGCTCGACGAAGCCGAGGATGTCGATGCCGAAGTTGTTGATGGCCCGGCCGAGCGCGCCGATGCCGTCCAGCGACGTCCCGTGATGCGTTGCGCCGTAGGTGATCAGGTTCTTCACCTTGGCCGCGCCGCCGTCGAACTTGGTGTACCAGTTCGACATCGAGCCGCCCTGCGAGTGCGCCACGAGATCGACCTCGCTGCTGCCGGTCGCGGCGAGCACCCGATCGACGAAGGTGGCCAACTGCTTCGACGAGTCCTGGATGTAGCCGGTGCCGTTGACGCCGGGCAGCACCGAACCGAGCCCGCCGCCCTGGATCAGGTTCGACCGGCCGTAGTTGAAGGTGAACGTGCAGTAGCCGGCGTCCTTGATCGGCTGGCTCATGAACGCGAAGGCGTCGAAGGCGTTGCTCCAGGTGCCATGCACCAGCACCACCGGACGCGGATGCGCGGCCGTCGGCTTGCAGTTCCAATCGTTGGTACCGGGCGGCGCGGCATCGGGGTTGAGCAGGCTGTAGCCGAACGCGGCCAAGAAGGAGGTCATCGGCGGGCCGTAACCGACTGTGTCGCTTGCGTATCCGCCGGACAGGCCCGAGCTGCTGCCGGAGCCGCCGAAGCAATTGCCCGAGCCGTTGCCCGAGCCCGCGCCGCTGCCGGAGGTACAGGCGGAGCCGGACGCGCTGCCGGAGTCGGCGACCGGCGCCGCCGCCTTGCGACCCGCGGCGATGTAGTCGGCCAGGGCCTGCTCGTTCGGCTCGGCCGCCGGTTCGGCGTTCGCGCCGACCCCGGCGATGCCCATGACCAGCACCGAGACGCCGGTCATCACTGCCGCCGCCAGCGACGTCCGGCCGAAGGTACTTCGTTTCATTGCATGCCTTCCTACGTCGAGCACAGAATTCGAGTGACAGTGCCGACGTTTGCGTGACAGGCGGCACCGAAACTGCGCCAACGCTAAAACCGGGCGGCCGGGCAACCTATCGGACGACGTGGTTTCTGGACAGCTCACCAAAGCCGCTGTCGCGGTTAGGTAAACGACACAGTCCGCCAGCGGAAAGCGCCTCGATGGGGAATAGTCACAGTGCGGCCGACGCCCTGTTCTCGCAGTACACAACGGCACGTGCCGTCCACTAAACGGCGACCGGGCGCGACGGTGAGGTCTCCAGATAAATAGCGGAACCATGGAGTGAAAAGGGCGAGTGACCGAGCATGAGTGAATCTTTTCCAGCCGTCGGCGACGAACCGGTGGCTAACCCTCGGAGATCGCCATGTTCCCCACCCTGTTCTCGAATCGCCGCGGCACCGCGTGCACGATAAGGCGCACCGCCCGCACCGTATTCGGCGCCGTCGCCGTCGCGGTAGCCCTTGTCCATCTGCCCGCCGCTTTCGCCGAAGGCAGCGGTTCCTTCGCCGAAAGCACCGGCTCGGCGGACCGGGCATTGCCGGACGCGCTGCGCACGCTGGTGCCGCCCGCGCCGGAACCCCTTCCCGCGCTGTACGGTCCGTCGACCGCGATCGTCGTGCTCGGCTACGGCCTGCTGCCCGACGGGAGCATGCGGCCGGAGCTGATCGAGCGCCTGCACGCAGGATTCGTGCAGGCGCTGCTCGCGCCGGCGTCGCCGATCATCGTGACCGGCGGCAACCCGCACAACGGCGTCACCGAGGCACGGGCGATGGCGGATTGGCTTGTCCGGCACGGCATTCCGGCCGGGCGGATCCATCTGGAGCCGGACGCGGACTCCACCGCGCAGAACGCCGTGCGGTCCGCGCGCATCATGCGCGACATCGGCGCGCGCGACGCCGTGGTGGTCACCTCGGCCGACCACATCGACCGGGCGGTGGGCACGTTCATCGACGCCGGGGTCGACGTGGTCGGCGCCGTCACGCCCGATCAGGTGCCGCCGCTCGCGTGGCAATTCGGGCCCGGTTGGTAAAAGGAGCTATTATGCGCGACATTTCGGTTAACCCGTCCGATCAGGTAAGAGCACTGGTCGATCGCCGGTATCGCTCGACGACTCCCTATACGGTGAGCCGGGAAAAGATTCGCGAATTCGCGGGCGCGGTACAGGATTATCATCCGGCGCATTGGAGCGAGGACGCGGCCGCCGAACTCGGTTTCCCCGGATTGATCGCGCCCGCCACCTTCTCGTCGGTCGTTCTCGGCCGCGTGCAGCGCGAAATTTTGGATACGGTGCTCACCGGCTATCGCTCGACGCGGGTGCTGCACGCCGATCAGGTCATCGACCTCGGCCGGCCATTGGTCGCGGGCGATCGGTTGACCTGCGATATCTATTTCGAGTCTTTCCGGCATTTCGCCGACTACGACGTGCTCGCCCTCAAGAGCGTGCTCATCGACCAGCACGGCGAGACCGTGCAGACCGGCTCGACCGCGCTGCTGGCCAGGACCGGCCTCGCCGATCCGCGGCTGGCCGAGACCCTGCGCACCCTCCCACTCCAGGACCGCGCCCCGGCCCGGCGCGGGCATCTCGCCGTCGCGGCCGGCGAGCGGGTCGCGCCGCCGTGCGCGAGCCGGATACCCCGTACCACAGTCGATTTCGACACCGTGGCCGTCGGCACCGAGCTGCCGCGACATACCATCCGGCTCTCACGCGACGACCTGATGAAGTACGCCGCGGCGGTCGGCGATACCGACCCGGTGTTCTGCGACGACGGCGCCGCGGCGAACGGCCTGCCCTCGGCCGTCGCCCCCGGCATGCTGAAACTCGGTATGGCGGCGGCGTTTCTGAGCCGCTGGCTGGGTGATCCGGGCGCGGTCACCAGGTTTCGCGCGCAGTTCGCGCATTTCACGCACACCCTGCGGGTCGCGCCGCGCGCGACGAGCGTGCTCGAGTTCGACGGCAGGGTCACCTCGCTCGATCCGCGTCGTCGCCGCGCCACCGTCGCGATCGACGCGCGCTCGGACGGGCGCAGGCTTTTCGGTTACGCCGCCGCGGAAGTCCGCTTCCCCCTGAGCGATCGGGGCATCGGCTAGACCGCCGCCCCGGCGCGCTCCAGCAGTCCCGTGACGCGGGCGAGCCTGCGGTGCGACGCCAGCCGCGCCCGGCGATCGTAAGTGCTTGTGTGGACCAGGATTTCGTTCGCTTCGGTGCCGGCGATGAGGTGCTCGAGCTGATCGGCGACCTCGTCCTCGGTGCCGTGCACGTGACCGGCGAGCGACTCCTCGAAGATCCGGCGCTCCCGATCCGTCATGGTCATCGCCTCGATCTCCGCGGGCGGGATCAACGTCGGGAACTCGCCTCGCGTCCGCGAATACGCGGCCGACCACGCCTCCGGCAGCAGCAGCCGGTGCGCCTCCTCCGTGGTGTCGGCGATCACCACCGACCCCGACACCACGACGTACGGCTCGGCGCCCCACGCCGTCGCGCGGAATCCGGCGCGGTACCGCTCGATGGCCTCGATCATCCGATCCTGCCCGCCGACCGCGGCGATCACCAGCGGCAGCCCGAACCGCGCCGCCCGCTCCGCGCCCGACCCGGTCGCCAGCAGGAACGCCGGAATCCGCAGGCCGTCGGCGGGCCAGGCGTGCACGCCGTCGCGGCCGTGGCCGAAATAGTCGAGCAGCTCGGTCAGCTGGGCGTCGAAGTCCTCGGCGTCGCGCTTGTCGTGCCCGAGCGCGCGGCGCACGCCGTCGGTGAAGCCGACCGAGCGGCCCAGACCCATGTCCATCCGCCCCGGATACAGCGACTCCAGCACGCCGAACTGCTCCGCGACGACCAACGGCTGATGATTCGGCAGCATCACCCCGCCCGTGCCGATCCGGATCCGCGAGGTCGCCGCAGCCGCGGCCGCGGCGAGCACCGTCGGCGCCGACCCCGCGACCCCCGGCACGCTGTGATGCTCGGACACCCAGAACCGGTGATACCCCCACTCCTCGGCCAGCCGCGCGAACTCCACCGTCTCGCGCAGCGCGTCCGGATGACTCTGCCCCCGCCGAACCCGAGACCGATCCAGGATGGAAAACCGAACAGAAGCAAGCACCGAACCCATACCCACCTCAACGCACTCCCCGCCGCACCATTCCCCCGCACTCTCACTCGGGCCCCGCCGCGCTCGCCCGACAGCCGCACTCTCACTCGGGCCCCGCACCATTCCCCGCGCTCGGGCCGACAGCCGCACTCTCTCTCGGGCCCCGCACCCTCTCTAGGGGCCTAAAGCGGGTGCAGGGCCCGAGAGGGAGTGCGGGGTCAGGGGGTGGGGTGGGCTAGGGCGGGGGCTAGGACTGCCCAGGCCTTGGGGAGGGCGGCCTCGAAGTCGGGCCAGGTGTGCATGCCGGCGGTGTCGTACTCGACGGTGGCGGGGATGTTCAGGTCGGCGAGGCGACGGGCGAAACGCTCGGTGCAGGAGCGGGCGCCCGCCTCGAGCGCCGCGCCGCCGCCGGCCGTCCGCAATGCGTCGACGATCGTCGGGGACTGTGCGATGGCGACCAGGTCGGCGCCGGTCGGCACGCCGGTCGCGGCGGAGAGGTAGATGGCGGTGCCGCGCAGCTCCTCCGCGCCGAGCAGGCTGTCGTGCTCGGCCCACTCCGGGGAATTCGGTGGGCCCCAGAGGTTTTCGACATTGCCGCCGCGGGAGGCGACGGTGATCGTGGTGACCGCGCGGCCGAGCGGGTCGGCGGTGGAGTAGCACCCGCTCAGGCCGGCCACCGCGCGATAGCGTCCCGGATGGCGCTGGGCGAGCATCATGGCCGCCTGCGCGCCCATCGACACGCCCGCGATGGCGCGGCGGCCATTGGACCGCAGCAACGACTCGACGATGGGCGGCAGTTCCTCGGTGAGGAACGTCTCCCACCGGTTGAGGCCGAGGGCGGAGTCGTGGCGGTCCCAGTCGCTGTACATGCTGCCGGTGCCGCCGCTGGTCAGCACGGCGTCGACGGGCTTGTCCGCGAAGAACTCCGCCGCGCCGCCCTTGCTGAGCCAGCCCGAGGTGGTCTCCCCGTCGACGCCGTCGAGCAGATACAGCGTCGGACGCGGCGCGGAGCCGCTGCCGCGCAGCACGTCGACCTCGATGATCCGCCGCATGGCGGCGGAAGCGATCCGCAGGTGGTCGCGGTGCGGGCCGACGCTCTCGATCGAGATCAGCCCGGTCCTGGTCATCGCCGGGTCGACGGCGGGCGGCGGGGCACCGGGCACGCCCGGGTCCGCCGCCGCGGGCACGGCGGCCGTCACGGGCACGGCGACCGTGGCGATCACCGCCATCGCCGCGGCGCCGATGGGTCCTCGAAGTCGCACAGCGCTCGGAAGTCTCACAGCGCCTGGAAGGCTCATAGCGCTTGGAAGTCTCATAGCGCCGCGGCGGCTCGTTCCGCCTGCCTGGCCGCCACCCGGTCCCGATGCTCCTCGAATCGCGTTGCCTTCTCGGCCAATTCGTCGAGGTAGCGGCCGAGCTCGTCGCGCGCCCGCTCGCCCTCGCCGGATAGGTCGGTGCGCTCGAACACATTCCACGCCCGCAGCACCGGCCGCACCACCACGTCGAGATGCTGGCGCAGGTCGTAGATGCCGTGCTTGGCGAGCAAGACCGCGTTGCGGCGGAAGTTCGGCTGGGTCAGGCCGGGCATCTGGAAGCGCGTGACGACATCGGTGATGGCACGCAGGCTTTCGTCGGGCATCAGATCGAGAGCGGCGGCGCTGATATTGCGATAAAAGATCATGTGCAGGTTCTCGTCGGCGGCGATCCGTTGCAGCATACGCTCGGCGATGGGTTCGTCGCAGGCGGTTCCGGTGTTTCGATGACTGATTCTGGTGGCCAATTCCTGCAGGGTGACGTAGGCGACCGAACGCAGAAATTGTTGTCCCTTCTCGGGTTTCGCGATGCCGGTGGTCATATGCGCCATCCTGGCCTGTTCCAGCAGTATCGGGTCGACCGCGCGGGTCACCCCCAGATAGTCGCGCATGACGATGGCGTGCCGGTTCTCCTCGGCGGTCCAGCGGCCCACCCAGGTGCCCCATACGCCGTCGAGGGTGAACGTCTCCGAGATCTCCCGGTGATAGGACGGCAGATTGTCCTCGGTGAGCAGGTTGGTCACCATCGCCGTCCTGGCGACCTCGGACAGCCTCGATTGACCGGGCTCCCAATCCATTCCGCCCAATGCCGCGAAATTGCGGCCCTCGTCCCACGGCACGTAGTCGTGCGGGTTCCACGCCTTCGCCTTGCGCAGATGGTCGTTGAGCAAACGCTCGGCGACGGGTTCCAGTTCGCGAAGAATATCGCGATCGGTCAGCGCGGTGGTCACACATGCTCCTTGTGCTCGGCGCGGGCAGCGCGGCGAATATCGAGATGAGGCCGAAACTTCAGGCCGAGCGGCCGATTCGGTGATCGTTGTTCGATGTGACGACGGGCATCCTGACCTGCTGGGCCGGTTCACCATCGGCCGGTTCGGGCGGCTCGGCGACGCGGTAGAGGCCCGGCACTCGGTCCGCGGCGCGGATGCCGTCGAGCAGATCGTGGGTGCGCGCGGCGAGCTC
>NZ_BAGH01000036.1 GCF_000308715.1 Nocardia tenerifensis NBRC 101015 | reverse complement strand
CACCGCGGCCTCGCCGTCGGCGTCGAGGTGGGCGGTCGGCTCGTCGAGCAGCAGGATGGGGCGGTCGGCCGCGAGAATCCTGGTCAGCGCGAGCCGTTGGCGCTGACCGAGCGAGAGGCCGACGCCGCCGGGGCCGACCACGGTGTCCCAGCGGTCGGGCAACTCCTCCAGCACCGCGTCGAATCCCGTTGCCGCGCAGGCGGCCTCGAGATCGTCCACGACCCGGGCCGGTCCGTGTCCGGCAGGCGACTCGGCCCGCGCCCCGAACAGCTCGAGGTTCTCGCGCAACGTGCCCGGGACCAGCACCGGACGCTGCGGCAGCCACGCCACCCGCGCCCACCACGCCTCCTGTTCCAGGTCGCGCACGTCGACGCCGTCGACGGTCACCGCCCCACGGTCGGGCTCGAGCAAACCGAGGATCGCCTGCACCGCCGTGGACTTGCCGCTGCCGTTGGGCCCGGCCAGCACGGTGACGACGCCGGGCCGCAGCACCGCCGACAGTCCTTCGGGGGCAAAGCCGTTGCGCGCCGCGACGGAGAGGTCGTGCAGCTCGACGACGCCGGCCCGGCGCGACGGCGGCGCGGCCCGGCCACCGGAATCCGTTGTTCCCGACGCGGATTCGAGCACCGCGAAAGCCTTGTCCGCAGCGGCCATTCCGTCCTGTGCGGCATGGAACCGCTCCCCCACCATGCGCAGCGGCAGGTACACCTCCGGCGCCAGCACCAGGGCGACCAGGCCCGCGTAGAGGCTCATCTCGCCGAATACCAGCCGCAGGCCGGTGGAGACCGCGACCAGCGCCACGCTCAGGGTCGCGAGCATCTCCAGCACCATCGAGGACAGGAACGCGAGGCGCAGCGCGCGCATGGTCCGCTGCCGCAGCGCGTCGCCGAGATCGCGCACGCGGTCGGCCATCGTGCCGGAGCGGACCGCCGAATCGGCCTTCGCCCCGGTATGGCGTTGCGCGCCGACCGATCCCTCCCGTCCGAGGGCGCGCAGCGTCGGCATGCCCGCGAACAGATCCAGCAACTGATCCGACAGCCGCGTGGTCGCCGCCAGCGTAGCCTCGGCGCGCCCCTGGGTCAGCAGGCCGATCAGGATCATGAAGACCGGGATGAGCGGCAGCGTGATCACCACGATCAGACCCGAGATCGGATCGTGCATCGCGATGACCGCCAACACGATCGGCGGGACGAGAACCGAAAGCAGCAGCGCCGGAACATAACCGACGAGATAGCCGCGCAGCCCCGACAATCCGGTGCCGACCACGACCGCGAGTTCGGTTCTGCGGCTCTCCAATTCGCGCGGCGACAGGCGCGCGCCCGCGGTGAGCACCGCGGTCTCCAGCTCCGCCACCACACCCGCACCGGCCCGGTGCGCCAGCCGCGACTGCAGCCAGGTGGCCAGCACCCGGCAGGCGACGGCGCACGCGAGCACCGACAGCTCCGTCGCCCACTCGCCGATCGTGCGCCGGCCGGGATCGGTGACGACCCCGGCCAGCACCCGGCCCAGCATGATCGCCGTGACCACGATCGATCCGGTGATCACCACGGACAGTGCGACGCTCACCGCCAGGTAGCGGCGGGCCGAGCGGGCGTACCGCCACAGGCGCGGGTCGACGGGCGGGCGGGCCATGGGTCAGTCCTTCACGGACTCGAGCGGCAACCCGACCGGGGCCGGGATCTGGTCGACGGTGATCCGCTTGCGGAACACCCAGTACGTCCAGCCCTGGTAGGCCAGCACGACCGGGGTGACGAGCACCGCGGCCCAGCTCATCACCTTCAGCGTGTACGGGGTGGACGACGCGTTGTGGATGGTCAGGTCGAAGGCCGCGTCGATGGTGGAGGGCAGCACATTCGGGAACAGCGACCCGAACAGCAGCGCGGTCGCGGCCACCACCGTGACGGCGGTGCCGGCGAACGCCCACCCGTCGCGGTCGGCGAAGACCGCGGCCCCGGCGGCGACCAGCCCGAAGACGGCCAGCCCCAACGGAATCCACGTCCACCCGGTGCCGTAGGCCAGCTGCGTCCACACGCCGAACCCGCCGACCACCACCGCCGTCGGCGCCAGCAGCATCTTGGCCGTGCGCTGCGCGTCGTCGCGCACCTCGCCGCCGGTCTTGAGGCCGAGGAAGACCGCGCCGTGCAGCGCGAACAGCAGTCCGGTCGTCAATCCGCCGAGCAAGGCATACGGCCCGAGCAGATCCCACACCGAGCCCGCGAACTGCTTCTTCTCGTTCAGCGGCACGCCGCGCACGATATTGGCGAACACCCAGCCCCACGCGAGAGCCGGTACCCAGGAACCGATTCCGATGCCGAGGTCGCAGCGGGTCCGCCAGCGCGGATCGTTGATCTTGCCGCGGTACTCGATGGCGCAGATGCGCAGGATCAGCGAGACCAGCAGCAACAGCAGTGCCAGGTAGAAACCGGAGAACATGCTGGCGTACCACTCGGGAAAGGCCGCGAACATGGCGCCGCCTGCGGTGATCACCCAGACCTCGTTGCCGTCCCACACCGGGCCGATCGTGTTGAGCACCACCCGCCGTCGCGTGTCCGAGCCCCGCCCGAGAATCGGCATGAGCATGCCGACCCCGAAGTCGAAGCCCTCCAGCACGAAGTAACCGGTGAACAGCACCCCGATCAGCACGAACCAGAACTCTTGCAGACTCATCGTCGGCTCCTAGTAGGCGAACGAAAGTTGTTCGACGGCAGGCTCTTCGGCACGGCGCCTGCCCGGACCGCCGGTGTCGTCCAGCTCGGCGTCGTCGGCCACCGGCGCCGGGTCCGGTCCGTGCGCCACATAGCGGCGCATCAGGTAGAACCACACCACCGCCAGCGCGCCGTACAGCAGCGTGAAGACGATCAGCGAGAACAGCACCGTGCCCGCCGTGTGGTTCGACACGCCCTGCTGCACCGTCAGCCGCAGATTCAGGTCGCCGGTCGGGTTGGGCGCGACAACCCATGGCTGGCGGCCCATTTCGGTGAACACCCAGCCCGCGCTGTTGGCCAGGAACGGCGTCGGGATCATCAGCAGGCTGAGCCAGGAGAACCAGCGCTGGTTCGGCACCCGGCCGCGCCGGGTCAGCCAGAGCCCCGCCAGCGCCAGCAGCGCCGAACCGGCCGCGAGGCCGATCATCGCGCGGAACGACCAGTAGGTGACGAAAAGGTTCGGCCGGTAGTCGCCGATGCCGTACTTCTCGTTGTACTCCTGCTGCAGGTTGACGACGCCCGGCAGAGTGACGTCGGTGAACTGGCCCTTGGCCAGGTACGGAAGCACGTACGGCACCTCGAGCACGTGCGTGACGCTGTCACAGTTGTTGTGTGTGCCGACGGTCAGGATGGAGAAATCGGGGTCCTTCGCGGTGTGGCACAACGACTCCGCCGAGGCCATCTTCATCGGCTGCTGTTCGAACATCAGCTTGCCTTGGGCGTCGCCGGTGAAGAACAACGCGACCAGCGAGATCAGCATCACCCAGATGCCGGCCAGCGCCGCGGGCCGCCACATGGCGCGCGCCTCGGCCAACTGGGCCTCGTCCCCGCTGCGCGCCTTGCGCACCATCCACCAGCCCGCGATGCCGGCCACGAAAGTGCCCGCTGTAACGAAGGATCCGGCGACGACGTGTGGAAAGGCCGCCAGCAGTGTGTTGTTCGTGAGGACCGCGACGATGCTGTCGAGCTCGGCCCGGCCGGTCTCCGGATTGAACCGCGCCCCGACCGGATGCTGCATGAACGAGTTCGCGGCGACGATGAAGTACGCCGACGCGTTCACCCCGATCGCCACCATCCACATCGCGGCCAGATGAGCCAGTTTCGGCAATCGCGACCAGCCGAAGATCCACAGGCCCAGGAACGTCGACTCCATGAAGAAGGCGACCAGGCCCTCCAGCGCGAGCGGCGCGCCGAACACGTCGCCGACGAACCGCGAGTACTCGCTCCAGTTCATCCCGAACTGGAACTCCTGCACGATGCCCGTGGCGACGCCGAGGGCGAAGTTGATCAGGAACAGCTTGCCGAAGAACTTGGTCAGCCGCAGCCAGTGGTCCTTTCCGGTGATCACCCACGCGGTCTGCATGGCGGCGACCAGGGGCGCGAGTCCGATGGTCAGCGGCACCAGCAGGAAGTGATAGACCGTCGTGATGCCGAACTGCCAGCGCGAAACGTCCAGGGCGTTCACGATCGCACCCCGCTGACGCCCGGCGCCGTCATGACCGCCATGGCGGCTGCATCATGGGTTCGCTCGCTCATCGGCCACGACCTCCTCGTCGTCTACGACATGACGTAGTAATCCTACGTCGGAGGCGGTTCAGAACAATGAGTCCTGCGCCACGACACGCCTGGTCATCCCTCGCCGACCAGCACGTTCTTTGACAGCGACGCCGGCAATAAGACCGAGATCACGCTGCGGCCACTGATTTCCGGAGCGCATGGGTAGTCCACCGGGTACCGGCAGGCCCAACCCAGCGCTCACCGTCGGGCGCCAACGCCACTATCGCGGCACCCGGATCTGGCCCGCGTACGCGGAAGCGGCGGGACCGGCCTGAATACGCGGAGAAGTCACCAGCCCGAATGCCCGCCAGCGGCGGCGTCTTTCACCAATCCCCGATGGCACCCGCCCGCTCGATACCCCGATCGACCAGATCGATGATCTCCTGCGCGTTGTCCGGCGCCGACATCCGCAGCCCGTCCAGCGAGTTCACCCGTGCCGCCAGCGACACGCTGGACAGCATCCACACGCTGTCACAGGTGAGCAGGTCCGCGGTGAACAGCGACTTGTAGACGCACTCCCACCCCGCCTTCTCCGCCTCGATGAACAGGGCGCGCTGGGTGACCCCCGGCAGCACACCATTTTTCGCGGGCGGGGTGATCAGCTGCTTGTCGCGCGCGATCACCACCGACGAGCGCGGACCCTCCAGCACCCGGTTCTCGGTGCTGGTGAAGATCACGTCGTCGGCGCCCATCCGCGCCGCGAACCGCAGCGCCGCCATGTTCGACGCGTAGGACAGCGTCTTCGCGCCGAGCAGCTGCCACGGCGCGGCCTGCGCCAGGTCGATGGAGATGCCGCGGGACAGGGTCACCACCGAGACGCCCTCGGTGCGCGCCTTCTGCACCCGATCGGGCACCGGTAGCACGAGCACGTACGCGGTGGGCACGGGAACGGCGGCGGCGAGATCGCCGGACGTGACCTTCTCGGCCACCCCGGACAGCTCGCTGTCGCGCCCGCGGGTGAGCACCAGCCGCATCACGCCCTCGCGGTCGGCGCCCCACTCCTTGGCGGCCCGCTCGACCGCCTCCCGCCACCGGCCCAGTTCGGGCTCCGGTAGATCGAGCGCCTGAGCCGAGCGGCGGAGCCTGCCTAGATGAAATTCGATCGCGCACGCGTTGCCCGCGCGCACCAGCACCGTTTCGAAAATACCGTCGCCACGCAATACGCCGATATCGTCGGCATACAGCAACGGCGCGTCCGCATCCCGGACCGCGCCGTCGAGTGAGACAAGAACCCGATCTACCATGCGTCGAGCGTAGGCGGTGTCGTCAGGTCTCGCCTAGGTCACGGCGGAGTTCGCAGCATCTTTTACGAGCGGCCGCTGACGGTTCACTCGCGGGCCGTCCACCGGCTCGCCCGCGGCCCCGGTTCGGACACCCGACCGCGACCCCGCCTACAGTGGAAATGTGTCCGTGGTCGTTGCGCCCAGCCCTGTCCTCGCTGTTTCGGGAGCCGTCGCGGGAGCGCCGGGTTCGCCCGATGCCGCCGTCGCGTGGCACTACGGTGATCCGCTCGGCGAACAGCGCGCCGCCGCCCAGCGCGCGGCCGTCATCGATCGCTCCCACCGTTTCGTCCTGACCATCACCGGCGCGGAACGCCTGACCTGGCTGCACACCATCACCAGCCAGCACGTCGCCGCCCTGGGCGACGGACAGTCCGCGGAGAATCTCGACCTCGACCTCAACGGCCGCGTGCTGAACCACTTCGTGCTCACCGAGCTGGACGGCACGGTGTGGATCGACACCGAGGCCGACCGTGGCCCCGCGCTGCTGGATTTCCTGCGCAAGATGGTCTTCTGGGCCGACGCGCAGCCCGCCGAGGCCGACCACGCCGTGCTGAGCCTGCTCGGCCCGAAGTCCGCCGAGGTGCTCGCGGCCCTCGGCGTCGCGACCGTGCCCGGCACGTACGAGGCCGTCGCACTGCCCGGCGGTGGGTTCCTGCGGCGCATGCCGTGGCCGACCGAGGACTCCTTCGACCTGCTCGTGCCCCGCGCCCGGCTGACCGAGTGGTGGACCCGGCTGACCGAGGCCGGCGCCGAACCGGCGGGCATGTGGGCGTTCGAGGCACTGCGGGTCGCCGCCGTGCGGCCGAGGATCGGGCTCGACACCGACGAGCGCACCATCCCGCACGAGGCCCGCTGGATCGGCGGCATCGCCGAACACGGCGCCGTGCATCTGGACAAGGGCTGCTATCGCGGCCAGGAGACCGTGGCCCGTGTGCACAATCTCGGCAAGCCGCCGCGCCACCTGGTCCTGCTGCACCTGGACGGCTCCGCCGACGAGCGCCCGGCGACCGGCGACGACGTCACCGCGGCCGGCCGCGCGGTCGGCCGCCTCGGCACCGTCGTCGACCACTACGAACTCGGCCCGATCGCGCTCGCGCTGATCAAACGCACCGTCCCCGCCGACACCGCGCTGACCGCGGGCCCGACCGCCGCGGCCATCGACCCGGACTCCGTGCCGTCCGACGACGCACCGCAGGCGGGCAGGCTCGCCATCGACCGGCTCCGCGGCCGCTGAACCAGCCATGACCTCGAATATCGAAGGGGCGCAAGCCCCCGAGCCGACCGACGCCGCTCTCCCGCCCGACACCGCGAGTCCTCGGACACCCGTCCACCCGACGAGAGGAGCCACGCCGATGCGAACCGGCGACTCCGGCCGAGTGCTCGCCGTCTGCGTCGTGCACGCCGACCTCGACGTGCCGGGCCGCGTCGGGAAGTCCGCGATCGACAAGCGCCCGGTCGCCGGTCGGGTGCCGGTGCGCGCGATCGGACTCGAAGGCGATCACGTCTGCGACACCAAGCACCACGGCGGCGTGCATCAGGCCGTCTACGCCTACGCCGACGAGGACGCCCGTCGCTGGGGTGACGAACTCGAGCGCGAGCTGCCCGCGGGCTGGTTCGGCGAGAATCTGCGCATCGCCGGCCTGCCGATCAGCGACGCGGTGTTCGGCGCCCGCCTGACCATCGGAGACACGCTGCTCGAGGTGAGCGCGCCGCGGGTGCCGTGCTCCACCTTCCAGCACTGGAGCGGAGAGGCCCAGTGGGTCAAGCGATTCGCGCGGCAGAGTGACACCGGCGCCTATCTGCGGGTGCTGACCGAGGGCACGATCGGCGCGGGCGACCCGGTGTCGGTGGTGCACGTCCCCGACCACGGCATCACCGTGCGCGACCTGTTCACCGGCGAGGACCCCGGCCTGCTCACGATCCTGCTGGCGGTCGAGCCCACCCTGTCCGACGACGTGCGCATGCAGATCGAACGCCATGCCCGCAGGCACGCGAACGCAGAGCGCGCCGCGCGCCGCCGCGCGGGCGAACACCCCGACCCGGCCACGCGACGTGGCGCCGAACTCGACACGGGAGCCCAACTGTGAGTGTGGAACTGGTCGAAGTAGTCCGCTCCGGCTTCCGCGAGTGCGTGCACCGCGGCTCGGCCGTCATCCTCGATCCCACGGGCGAGCCCACCGTGGCCCTCGGCGAGGTGCACCTGCCGATCTTCCCGCGCTCGACCAACAAGCCCATGCAGGCGATCACCCTGCTGCGCCACGGGTTCGAGCCGGTCGACGACGCCGAACTCGCCATCGCCACCGCCTCGCACTACGGCGAGCCGGACCACGTCGCCCTCGTGCGCCGGCTGCTCGACCGCTTCGGCTTCGACGAGAACGCCCTCGAGTGCCCGCCGGATCTGCCCGTCGACGACAAGGCGCGCGCGGCCGTGATCTCGGGTTCGCAGGAGCCGCGCCGGATCTACATGAACTGCTCCGGCAAGCACGCCGCGATGCTGGCGACCTGCAAGGTCAACGGCTGGCCGACCGAGGGCTACCTCGACGAGGCCCACCCGCTGCAACAGGCGGTCATCGCCACCATCGCCGACCTCACCGGCGAGCCGGAGACCGACCTCGGCATCGACGGCTGCGGCCTGCCGATCATCCCGGTGTCGCTGGTGACCCTCGCCCGGGTGTTCGCGACCATGGCGACCGCCGACTCCGACGCGCCGGAGCGCCGCGTCGCCGACGCCATCCGCGCCCATCCGCGAGTGATTTCCGGCACCAACGCGCCCGATCTGCTGACGATGCAAGCCACTCCCGGACTGGTCTGCAAGATCGGCGCGGACGGTGTGCACGCGGGCGCGCTGCCCGACGGGACGGCGTTCGCCTACAAGATCGATGACGGCAGCGACCGGGCTCGAATCCCCTTGACGCTGGCCATTTTGCAGCGCATCGGAGTCGACTGGACCGACGCGCACACCGAGCTCGCCGCGCCCGCGGTGCTCGGCGGCGGCGCCCGCGTCGGGGTGATCCGCGCGATCCCCGGGGTGCTCTGACCCGACCGGCGGAGGGCGACAACCGGGCAAACGGAACCACTTCGGAGGTTCTTCCCCCACTCCTGGAAGCGGGACGGCCGGACACACGCTAAAGTGTCTGTCAGGAAGAGTATTAATTCGAACGGGGCCGCCAACCAAACCCCAGGCCGCCCCGCAGTGACGCGAGGGGGTCAGCCATGGGCCGTGGCCGGGCTAAGGCAAAGCAGACCAAGGTCGCACGCGAGCTGAAGTACAGCAGCCCGCCGAGCGACTTCGCGAGCCTTCAGCGCGAGCTTTCGGGAAGCCCCAACTCCGCACGGAGTGGTGTGCTGTCCGATGAGCACGACGCGGACAAGTCCTCATCCCAGTGGGAAGAGGACGACTACGACGACTGGCGCCGCTGACTCGAAGCAACGCCTGAAGGGGGAGGACTGCGTTCCTCCCCCTTCAGGCGTTGCCGCGCGTTGACGGGATAACGCCGAAAAGGCTTACAGCACACCAGCGTCCCGCATCCGAGCGATGCGGGACGCTGGTTTGTGTTCGTGACGCGGGCCCCGTGCACGCGGCACGCGGGCCGTGTCTACGGCGCGGACTCAGAACCGCGGGTGCTCGCCCACCAGCACGGCACGCAGGGCGTCGGAGTCCTTCGCCTTCTTGACGGTGCCCAGCGTCCAGCACTCGATGTGCCGGGCGGTCAGCACGGCCAGCGCGCGGTCCACGTCCTCGGGCGCGACGACGGCGACCATGCCGACGCCCATGTTGAACGTCTTCTCCATCTCGACCCGCTCGACCCGGCCGCGCTGGGCGATCATCTTGAACACCGGCGCCGGGTTCCAGGTGCCGCGGTCCAGCTCGGCCACCATGCCGGCGGGCAGCACCCGGCCGAGGTTCGCGGCCAGCCCGCCGCCGGTGACGTGCGCGAACGTGCGCACGTCGGTCTCGGCGATCAGCGCGAGGCAGTCCTTGGCGTAGATCCGGGTCGGCTCGAGCAGCTCCTCGCCGAGCGTGCGGCCGAACTCCTCGACGTGCCCGGTGAGCGACATCCGGTCGATGTCGAGCAGCACCTTGCGCGCCAGGCTGTAGCCGTTGGAGTGCAGGCCGGACGAGCCCATGGCGATCACCACGTCGCCGGGGCGCACCCGGTCCGGGCCGAGCACCGCGTCGGCCTCGACCACGCCGACGCCGGTCGCGGACAGGTCGTAGTCGTCCGGATCCATCAGGCCCGGGTGTTCGGCGGTCTCGCCGCCGAGCAGGGCGCAACCGGCCCGCACGCAGCCCTCCGCGATGCCGGACACCAGCTCGGCCACCTTCTCCGGAACGACCTTGCCGATGGCGATGTAGTCCTGCAGGAACAGCGGTTCGGCGCCGCACACGACCAGGTCGTCGACGACCATCGCGACCAGGTCGAGGCCGACCGTGTCGTGCTTGTCCATCGCCTGCGCCACCGCGATCTTGGTGCCGACCCCGTCGGTGGACGCGGCGAGTAGGGGTTCGCGGTAGCCGCCCTTCAGCGCGAACAGCCCGGCGAACCCGCCGAGGCCGCCCTGAACCTCGGGACGACTCGCCTTCTTCGCCAATGGCCCGAACAACTCGACTGCGCGGTCACCTGCCTCGATATCCACGCCTGCCGCAGCGTAAGAGGCACCACCACTGGGGGTCTGTTCAGTCATTTTCGGGGAGAGCTCCAAACCGAATCGGCGGATAGATGCCTGCTCACGCTACCGGAGCCGGATAACGGCCTTACAGCTGTCCCGCCTCTCCGCGCCTTTTGCCGGACGTAGGAGCCGCGAGACTTGTCAACCGGGCTTGCCGTAAGTCGGTCGTCCGGTTTGGACGTACCCGACGAGTTACCCATGTCCATACGAAATAACTTGTCACGCTATTTCGTATGGACATCACCCTGCTTACTCGAGCGCCGCGGTCGCGAACAAGGCGGCGCTCTCCGCCCGGCGCCTGCGCTGCTCCACCGGGTCGGGCACCGGTACCGCGGCCACCAGGCGCTGCGTGTACTCCTCGGTGGGCGCGCGCAGGATGCGATCTCGATCGCCCTGCTCGACCACCGCGCCGTTGCGCAGCACCACGATCCGATCGGCCAGCTGGTCGACCACCGCGAGATCGTGGCTGATGAACAGGCAGGCCCACCCGCATTCGCGCTGCAGCTGCCCGAACAACTCGAGCACCGCCGCCTGCACGGAGACGTCGAGCGCGCTGGTCGGCTCGTCGGCGACGAGCAGATCCGGATCCAGGACCAGTGCCCTGGCCAGACTCGCGCGCTGACGCTGGCCGCCCGACAGCTCGTGCGGGTACCGGCGCTCGGTGCCCGCGGGCAGCTGCACGTCGTCGAGCAGTTTGCGCACCCGTGCCTTGATCTCGGCCGAGCTGCCCGTCTTGTGCACGAGCAGCGGCTCAGCGACGCACTCGCCGACGGTGAGCCGCGGGTTGAGCGAGCTGGCCGGATCCTGGAACACAAACCCGAAGCGCCGCCGGATGGGCCGCAGCTTGCGAGCGGACATGCCCGCGATGTCCTGCCCGCGCACCTTGACCACGCCCGAGGTCGGGCGCTGCAGGGCCGCGACGCAGCGGCCGATGGTCGACTTGCCCGAGCCGGATTCGCCTACCAGGCCGAGGGTTTCGCCCAGCCCGATGCACAGGTTCACGTCGTCGACCGCGCGGAACACCGGCCGCCCGAACGAGCCGGGGAACTCCACCACCAGATCGCACACCTCGAGCACCGGCTCGGCGGCCGGGGCCGCCTCCTCGGTCGGGCCGTGCGCCAACTGCTCGGTGCCCAGGTGCGGCACCGCCGCGAGCAGCGCCCTGGTGTAGTCCTGCTTCGGACTGGCGAACAGCTCGTCCACCGGAGCCTGCTCGACCACCTTGCCGTTGCGCATCACCACGACGCGGTCGGCCAGGTCGGCCACCACGCCCATGTTGTGCGTGATCAACACGATGGCGCTGCCGATCCGGTCGCGCAGATCGCGCAGCAGCTCCAGGATCTCCGCCTGCACCGTCACGTCGAGCGCCGTGGTCGGCTCGTCGGCGATGATCACCTTCGGCTCGCAGGCGATGGCGATGGCGATCACCACGCGCTGCTTCTGCCCGCCGGAGAGCTGATGCGGGTAGTAGTTCACCCGATGCTCCGGGTCGGGCAGGCCGACCATGCGCAGCAACTCGATCGCGCGCGCCTTCGCGTCCTTCTTGCTCATCTGCGAGTGTGCGCGCAGCGCCTCGCCGATCTGGAAGCCGACGGTGAACAGCGGGTCGAGCGCGAGGCCCGGCTCCTGGAACACCATCGAGATCGCGCCGCCGCGCAGCGCGGTGAGCTGTCGCTCGTTCATCGAGGTGATGGCCTCGGTGCCGAGGGTGACCAGGCCGCGCACCCGCGCGGTCAGCGGCAACAGCCCCATCGCGGTGCGCGAACTCACCGACTTGCCCGAGCCCGACTCGCCGACGATGGCGAGCACCTCGCCGGGGAACACCTCGTAGGAGACGTCGGTGACCGCGTAGACGGGTCCGGCGTCGGTGGCGAAGGTGACCGACAGCGACTCGATGGACAGCGCCGGACGGCCGCGCTCGGCGACCTCCGGTGACGGGTTACTCATGGTGTCTCCTTGCCCAGATCCACTGGGGACGCGGGCGCTTTCGGGGCGCCGGGCTCGACTTCGCTCGCGTCGGGTTCGGCCGGGACCTCGATGCCCGCGACGGTGATCGCGTCGCCCGGCGCCGCGGCGACGGCGCGACGGGTGCGCAGCACCGGGTTGAGCACCTCGTTGAGGCTCTCCCCCACCAGGGTCATGCCGAGCACCACGAGCACGATGGCGAAGCCGGGGAAGATCCCGGTCCACCAGATGCCGTTGGAGACATCCGAGAGCGCCTTGTTCAGGTCGTAGCCCCATTCGGCGGCCTGGGTCGGCTCGATGCCGAACCCGAGGAAGCCGAGGCCCGCGAGGGTGAGGATGGCCTCGGACCCGTTGAGCGTCACGATCACCGGCAGCGACTGGGTGACGTTGGCGAAGATGTGCCGGAACAGAATTCGCCCCGTCGACGCGCCGGTGACCCGGGCGGCGTCGACGTAGGGTTCGTTCTTCACCGAGACGGTCGCGTTGCGCACCACCCGGAAGTACTGCGGCACGAAGACCGCCGTGATCGCCACCGCCGCGGAGAGCACGCCGCCGAGGCTGGTCGACCGGCCGCCGGCGACCACGATGGACACCACGATCGCGAGCAGCAGCGTCGGGAAGGCGTACATCGCGTCCATGAACAGCACGAGGACCCGGTCGAACCAGCGGCCGAGGTAACCCGACAGCAGGCCGAGCGGCACACCGATGCACAGCGACAGCACCAGCGAGATCGCGATGACGAACAGCGCGGTCCGCGCGCCCCAGATCACCCGGGAGAACACGTCCTCGCCGCGCACCGAGGTGCCGAACCAGTGCTGCGCCGAGGGCGCCTGCTGGCGGACGAAATCGACTCCGTCCGAGGCGCTTTGCGCGAAACCGTAGGGCGCGATCAACGGCGCGAAGATCGCCGCGAGCACGAACACCGCGACCAGCCCCAAGCCGAGCAGCAACGTCGCGCGCTGCAGGCCGGCGGTCATGGAGAACAGTCGCAGGCCCGGTATGCCGCGCCGCGCCGAGGGCGGTATCGGCGGAACGACCGATGGCTCGTTCAACAATTCCGGTGCGGTCATCAGAACCTCACCCTCGGATCGATCAGTGCCACAAGCGTATCCACCAGGAAGCTCATCAGCGCGATGAAGATGGCGATGAACGCGACGATGCCCTGGACCGCGACGAAGTCACGGGCGCCGAGGTAGGTCGCGAGCTGATACCCGAGCCCCTTCCACTCGAAGGTGGTCTCGGTCAGCACCGCGCCGCCGAGCATCATGGCGATCTGCATGCCCATCACGGTGACGATCGGTATCATCGCGTTGCGGAACGCGTGTCGCCCGGTGACCACCCGCCGCGACAGGCCACGGGCCCGCGCGGCGTCCACGTAGTCCGAGCGCAGCGTCTGGATCAGGTTGATCCGCACCAGCCGCAGGAAGATGCCCGCGGTGAGCAGTCCGAGCGCGATGGCCGGCAGCACAGCGTGTTTCAGCACGTCGATGATGTTGCCGGTGTCGCCGTAGAGGAACCCGTCGATCAGCATGATGTTGGTCTTCGGCGAGACGTGCTGCAGCTGCAGTTCGACATTGGTGCTGGCCCTGCCCGCCACCGGCAGCCAGCCCAGCTTCACCGCGAAGATCAGCTTGAGCAGCAGGCCGACGAAGAACACCGGCGCCGCGTAGGCCAGGATGGCGAACAGGCGCAGGCCGGTGTCCGACACCGAATCACGGTGCGTCGCAGCGTATCTGCCGAGCGGGATGCCCACGGCGAAGGCGACGATGAGCGCCCAGAACATCAGCTCGAGCGAGGCGGCGCCGTAGGTGGTGATCACGTCGCTGATCTGCCGATTGTCTTGCGAGCGACCGAAATCCCCGCGCAGCAGCCCGGAGATGTAGTCCCAGTACTGCGACAGGATCGGCCGGTTCAGGCCTGCCGCCTCTTTGCGAATCTCGATCTGCTCCTGGGTCATTCGCCCACCCATGGCCGCGCTGATCGGATCACCGGCCACGCGCATCAGGAAGAAGACGACGGTCGCCAGGATCCACGCGGTCACCGGGATCAGCAGCAGTCGCACGCCCAGGTAGCGCAGCAGCGCGAGCTGACGCGAGTCGCTGCGGCCCTTCCCCGGTCGTGGCACGCCGAAGCGCCGGGCCCGGGCCGGCGCTTGCTTCGTTTCTGGAGCAGCTATCGTCCCGGGCCCGGCTTCGCCGGATGTCACTTGCTCAGCACCGTGTAACGGAACTTGAAGGACGCGTCGAGAGTCTGGTCGACGCCCTGCACGTTCTTGCCTGCGACGGCGATCTGCTTGCCGGACAACAGCGGAAGGATCGGCACATGGTTCTGTGCCAGGTCCACCTGGACCTTCTTGAGTATCTCGAGCCGCTTGTCCTTGTCGGTCGCCGTGGTCTCGGCGAGCAGCTGCTCGGTGATGCTCGGGTTCTCGAAGTGCGACTGCAGGAAGTTGTTCGGCGCGAAGAACGGGGTCAGGTAGTTGTCCGGGTCCGGAAAGTCCGGGAACCAGCCGAAGTGGTAGAGCGGGTAGGAGTCGCGGGCGCGCTCCCGCTGGTAGCTGACCCACTCGGTGGACTGCAGGTTCACCCGGAACAGGCCGCTCGCCTCGAGCTGCGACTTGATCGCCGCGTACTCCTCGGAGCTGCTCGAACCGTAGTGGTCCGGGTTGTACTGCAGGTTCAGCTCGACCGGGGTCGCGACACCGGCGTCGGCGAGGAACTTCGCTGCCTTCTCCTTGCTCGGGTTCGCGCCGTAGATGTCCTTGTACGGCTCGACCGCGCTCGGAACGCCCTGCGGCACCGACGAATACGCGGGCAGGTAGGTGCCCTTGTACACGCCCTCGGCCAGCGCGGCGCGGTCGACGGTGGAGGCGATCGCCTTGCGCACGGCCAGCTTCTGCTCCGGCGTGCCGCCGGGCATGGTGTTCATGTTGAACACGATGTAGCGCAGCTCGCCACCGGGGCCCTCGTGCACGGTGACCTTGCTGTCGCCGCGCAGCGAGCCGATATCGGTCGGCGTGAAGGAGCGGTAACCGACGTCGAGCGACCCGTTCTGCAGGTCGAGCTTCATGTTGTCGGTGGTGGCGTAGTACTTCGTCGACACGGTCTTGGTCTTCGGCGTGCCGAGGATGCCGTTGTAGTCCGCGTACGCCGTGTACTCGACCAGCTTGTTCTTGTCGTAGCTGCTGATGGTGTACGGGCCCGAGTAGCCCTTGTTCTTCACCACGTCCTCGTCGGCCATCACCTTGTCCGGCGAGTAGACCTTCTCGTCGACGATCGGGCCCGCCTGGGTCGGCAGGATGGCCGGGAAGGTCTGGTCGTTGGCGACCTTCAGCACGAAGTTGACCGTGCGGTCGTCCGGGGCCTCGGTCTTGTCGAGGTTGCCGAGCAGCGAGGCGGGGCCGTTCGGATCGTTGATCTTGATCATCCGGTCGAACGAGAACTTGACGCTCTTGGCGGTCAACGGGTTCCCGTTGGCGAACTTCAGGCCCGCCTTCATGGTGCAGGTGTACACCGTGGGGGAGGTGAACTCGCACTTCTCCGCGGCGTCGGGCTTCGGGGTCGCGTCGCCGGGCGCGAAGTTCAAGACGTACTGGTAGAACTGCGTCTCCGCGACCAGGGAGCCGTTGTCGTAGGCGGCCGCCGGGTCGAGCGAGAAGATTTTGTCCGTGGTGCCGGCCACCAGGCCACCACCCTCACCACCGTCACCGGTCCGGCCGGAACCGCAGCCGGCCAAGGCGGACGCCACCAGCGTCGCCAGGCCGACGGCCGCGATGGTTCGCGTCCGGGTCCGGCCCCCAGGTGTTCTAGAAACCAACATCAGGGCCCCACTTCTCGAGCGCCGCACCGCGCTGCCCTGGATCGCAGGGCAGGTGCGGACACAATGAACTTCCGATCTGACGGGCACCGTACCCACGAACCATTTCCGGCACGTTGCGTTTTCACAGAAAAAATCACCGGGGCGTGTCCTGGCGTTGCAAATAGTGCACGCCGGGGGCCAGATCACCGGACGAATGTCCAGGAACGCCTGCGATAGCCGCGTGCGATGTCGCGAGGACGCCATGACACGTCGAGAGACAGAAATCGGTCCGGATCCGCGACGCGCCTGGTCGACCCGCCGCGCGCCTACCGCGCTCGGGCATGAATCGGCGCGCCGGATGGCGTGCGCCGAGGGAAAGAGGTCCGTAGGAGATCCGGACGACAGGGTGTCGGAATTACCGGCACTCGCCGGAACGGCCGCGAATCACGACCGTCCCGTACAGGGTGGCTCAGCGAGTCGAGGACGACTCACCGCGAAGGACGACTCAGCGGATCAAGGACGACTGAGCGCGCTGGCGTTCGCGTTCTCGCCCAGCAGCACGGACTCCGGCCGCCCGGTCAGCATGCCCTCGAGCACGTTCTTGCCGATGGCCGCCTCGGTGGGCAGCGCGATCGGGTAGTCGCCGTCGAAGCAGGCGCAGCACAGCCGCGAGCGCGGCTGCTCGGTGGCCGCGATCATGCCCTCGGTGGAGATGTAGCCGAGGGTGTCCGCGCCGATCGAGCGGCGCACGCCCTCCACCATTTCGAGGAAGGCGGCGGAGTCGTTCTCCGGCCGCTGCGCGGACTCCGCCACCGCATGCTGCCCGGACTCCGCTACTACGTCCTTCAGTCGCTGCGCGGGCTCCGCTCCGGCACCATTGGCGATCAACTCGGCGGGCGAGGCGAAGTCGATGCCGTAGAAGCACGGCCACTTCACCGGCGGCGAGGCGATCCGGACGTGAATCTCCAGCGCGCCCGCCTCCCGCAGCATGCGGATCAGCGCGCGCTGGGTGTTGCCGCGCACGATGGAGTCGTCCACCACGATCAGCCGCTTGCCGCGGATGACCTCACGCAGCGGGTTGAGCTTGAGGCGGATGCCGAGCTGGCGAATGGTCTGGCTCGGCTGAATGAACGTCCGCCCGACGTAGGCGTTCTTCATCAGGCCCTGCCCGTACGGGACGCCCGAACCCTGCGCGTAGCCGACGGCGGCCGGGGTGCCGGACTCGGGCACCGGGATCACCAGATCGGCCTCGACCGGATGCTCCTTGGCGAGCCTGCGGCCGATCTCGACCCTGGTGGCGTGCACCGAACGACCGGAGATGGCGCTGTCCGGCCTGGCCAGGTACACGTACTCGAAGACGCAGCCCTTGGGCTCGGGGTTGGCGAAGCGCATCGAACGCACGCCCTCGGCGTCGATCGCCAGCAGTTCGCCGGGCTCGATCTCCCGGACGAACGCGGCGCCGACGATGTCGAGCGCGGCGGTTTCGCTGGCAACGACCCAGCCACGGTCCAGCCTGCCCAGGCACAGCGGGCGAACGCCGTGCGGGTCGCGCGCGGCATAAAGGGTGTGCTCGTCCATGAAGGTGAGGCAGAACGCGCCCTTCAGCGTCGGCAGCAGCTCCATCGCCGCCTGCTCGATGCTGGAGTCCGCGGAGGCGTGCGCGAGCAGCGCGGTCATCACGTCCGAGTCGGAGGTCGCGGCCATCGGCTGCGGGCGGCCGTTGACCACCGGCGCGCCGATCAGCCCGAGTTCCCTTGCACGGCTTGCCAATTCGGCGGTGTTGACCAGATTGCCGTTGTGGCCCAAGGCAAGTCCGGAGCCGACCGAGGTGGTGCGGAAGATCGGCTGGGCGTTCTCCCAGGTCACGCCGCCGGTGGTGGAGTAGCGGCAGTGCCCGACGGCGATGTGGCCCGGCATGGCGGCCAGCGTCTGCTCGTCGAACACCTGACTGACCAGGCCGAGATCCTTGAAGACCAAGATCTGCGAGCCGTCGGAGACCGCGATGCCCGCCGCCTCCTGACCGCGGTGCTGCAGCGCGTACAAGCCGTAGTACGTGAGCTTCGCCACGTCCTCGCTCGGCGCCCAGACTCCGAACACACCACACTCCTCGCGTGGCTCGTTCTCGACCTGATCGGGGGTGGCTGATGTGCTGTCGATCGGCAGTTCGACCTTGGTCACCGTTTGCTCCCTGTTCGGGCGGGCTGGGGGCACGTTTCATTCTACGGGTGAAACTTCGATCGCGATCACCGCCACCGCATCCGAGTAGCAATCGGATGCGGCGCACGAGCCCGGGCGATCCGGCGGCGACAGCTGTTACGGTGCGAGCCGTGACGACTACCGACAGCGCGGATTCAGGCAGCGGGGCGGGATCGACCACCGGGACACTCCCGCCGCAGCGCAGGCCGTGGGCGCGCATGGTGCTGTTTCCGATGGCCGTGCTCACGCTGCTGACCGCGCTGCTCGGCCTGATGTATCTGGACTACGTCGTCGATCCGGAGAAGAACCTGCACGATTTCCCCATCGCGCTGGTGAACCAGGATGTGGGCGATGTCATCAAGACGGCCGACCGCCAGCAGCAGGTGAACTTCGGCAATCAGATCAGCGACGCCCTGACCAAGGGCGTGCCCTCGGACAAGGTCGACCTGCGGGTGATCAGCATCAGCGAGGCCGAGCGGCAGCTGCAGTCCGGCGAGGTCTACGGCGCACTGGTCATTCCGAGCGACTTCAGTAAGCGGCTGGGCATCCTGGGCGTGGGCAGCGTCATCCCCGGCGAGATGGAGCGCCCGATCATCACCCTGCAGACCAATCCGCGCACCGGCGCCTTCGGCACCCAGATCGTGCTTCGGGTGGGCAACCAGGCGCTGACCGAGGTGAACAAGCAGGTCGGCAAGCAGCTCACCGACCAGGTGACAGAGCAGTTGAAGCCGCAGCCGGGCGGGCCGCCCGCGCCCGAGCTGTCCGGCGCGGCCCGGGTCGCGCTCGCCGATCCGGTGAAAGTCGTTGTCCAGCAGTATCATCCGCTGCCCGACGGCACCGGGCAGGGGCTCAGCGCGTTCTTCTACGCGCTGCTGCTGTTGCTCGCAGGCGTGGTCGGCGCCATGGTGATCCACACGATGATCGACGCGCAGCTCGGCTTCATCCCCACCGAGTACGGGCCGTGGTTCGTGCACTACCCGCCCACGCCGATCTCGCGCTTCCGCACCCTGCTGATCAAGTGGGGCGTCATGGTGGTGACCGCGAACATCGTCTCGGCGGTCTTCCTCAGCGTCGGCCTGGCCCTCGACATGCCGATCGACCATCCGCTGGCCCTGTTCCTCTACAGCGCGCTCGCCATCATCGCCGTCGGCGTCACCGGGCTGTCCACGCTCGCCGCCATCGGCTCCGCGGGCCTGCTGGTGAACCTGATCCTGTTCATCATTCTCGGCCTGCCCTCCTCCGGCGGCACCGTCCCGATCGAGGCGACCCCGCAGTACTTCGGCTGGCTGGCCTCCTTCGAACCGATGCACCAGGTGTTCCTCGGCATTCGCGCCATTCTCTACTTCGACGCGAGCTTCGAGGCCGGGCTCGCGCGCGGCGTGTGGATGGCGGTCATCGGCCTCGGCCTCGGGCTGATCTTCGGCGCGGTCATCACCCGCTTCTACGACCGGAAGGGTCTGCACCGCAGCAACCGCATGGCGGCCTAGGCCCGGTGTCGAAGTCCGGCCGGATGCATCCGGTGGCTGGATCGTCGCCTGGCAAGGCGGAGGAGGAGCCGATACCGGGTTTGTATCGGCGACGACGACAACGCGGCCAGGCGGCGATCCAGCCACCGGAGGCGCCGGATGGGACTTCGACACCGGGCCTAGGTCAGTCGCCGGAGGGGCGCGCGACGGGCAGCCAGCGGGCCACCTCGGCGGCGCGGCTGCCCGACGCGGTGAGCGCGCCGGAGTCGAGTGCGGAGGCGAAATCCAGTAGGCCGGTGGCGAGCAGCAGCCAGGTGCGCGGGTCGGTCTCGACCACGTTCGGCGGGGTGCCCCTGGTGTGCCGCGGCCCCTCGATGCATTGGACCGCGACGAACGGCGGCACCCGCACCTCCACGGAGTGACCGGGGGCCGAGGCCGCCAGGGTGCGGGCGGTCGAGCGCACCGCCGCCGCGAGTTCGGTGCGCGCGGGCGCGTCCACCGAATCGTCTCGCAGCCACTCACTCACCGCATCCACCGCCGACCGCAGCTCGGCCGGGCTCACCGATTGTCGCGCCACCTCGCCGAGATTACCGACCGCCGGCCGCGCGCGCCGACGCGTGCGCACGGTGTGGGTCCGGTCAGTCGCCGAGCCCGCGGCGGATGGCCAGCTCGATCGGCGAGTACGCACCGTCCGGCCGTTCCAGCACGCAGGGGCCGCGCGACAGCAGCGGTGGTTGCGCCAGGAAGCGCGCGGTCCGGCCCCGATGTCGTTGCGCGGCATGGACCAGAAAGGGGTGACACAGGTAGACGTCACCGGCCCGGCCGGTCGCCGCCACCTCGGGCAGGTCGGCGGTCGCGGGCGCGTAGGCGAACTGCGTCAGGTCCGCGCCCGCTTCTCCGAAGGGGGCCAGCAACGAGGGCACCCGCAGGTGCGAACCGACCCGGATTCGGGTCGGCGCGTCGTCGTCGCCGATATCGGAGAACAGGAACAGCATCAGCAGGGCGCGGCCCTTCGAGAAGAGATTCACCCGCCAGGTGAGGTAGTCGCTGGGGTCGTCGCCGGGGAAGCTGACGTCGATATGCCAGCCGTCGTCACCGGGCGCCCCACCGACTGGGAAGCGAATCGGAAAGGTGCCGAGGCTGTTTCGCGGTAGCCAGCGTCCCTGGCCGACAAGTTGGTCGAAGGCCGTCATCAGTGCCGGCGCAGTGGCCGCCCGCGCGAACGGTTCGTCGGCGAAATCGCCGAGCCGAATCACCGGCTGCGTCCACGTCGACCGGTCTTCGGGATCGCACCCGGTCGCGCGCCACAGAATGGCCCGGCCCGCGGCGGCCACCTCGCTCGGAAATGCCTGCTCCACTTTGACGAACCCGTCACTGATGAATGATTCGATCTGACCGTCGTCGAGCATTGGTTCCTTTCGTCGCCCCAACGATGGACGACCGCACGGCCGCAGCGCCACCGATTTTCGGCCACACGCGCGGAACTGGAGACCGGGTTACGGCCCGGCCCAGCGGTTTTCAGTTGGTCTTCGGGGTGGCGCGCATACCGACGTAACAGGCTTCGGTGCCGTCGGCGAGGGTGGCGAAGACCACGGGCATGTAGTCCTCGCTGAAGGAGGGGCCCGCGCCGGAGGCGGCGAAGACGGTCGCGGAGACCGGGGTGAGGTCCATGCTCAGCGGCGGGGACATGTCCTTCATGTCGTCGACGAACTCGTACAGCATGTGCGCGGAGCCGTCGGCCCGCTTGCCGACCGTGATGACCACGCCCGCGCGCCGGTAGGTGCCGATGAACGGATCGATGGCCACCGCGACCGGCGGCTCGGCCGGCGCGAACGCCTCCGGCATCCGGACCCCGGCCAGTTCGGCGAGCAGCTCACGGAACAGCGCGGCGTAAAGTTGGCGCGCGCCACCGCCATTGGTGAGCAGTGCGACGGCGACCCCCGCCTCGGGGATGGCCCGCAGGTAGGCGTATTGGCCGATCGCGGCGCCGTCGTGGCCGAAGCCCTTGATGCCGTTC
The DNA here is from genome assembly GCF_000308715.1 of Nocardia tenerifensis NBRC 101015. GTDB lineage: Bacteria > Actinomycetota > Actinomycetes > Mycobacteriales > Mycobacteriaceae > Nocardia > Nocardia tenerifensis. The sequence continues at coordinate 98,788 of NZ_BAGH01000036.1, read as the reverse complement.
CAGTCGTACAGGGTCCAGCCGAGGCCCCATCCGTCCGCGCTGACGGTCCACTTGTCCGGCACGTCGATCTCCCGATGCCGCATCGCCGCAACGGCTTCCGGCGAGAGCAGCGCGGTCCCGTCGGCGGCGCGGCCACCGTCGAGATGCATGCGCGCGAACCGCACCATGTCCCCCGCCGAACTGATGACCCGCGCCGCGGGGGCGACCGAGCGCGGCATGATGTCCCACTCCGGCGCCGGATCCGGGTACCGCCCCGGCTCGCCGAGGTGGCTCATCGCGGTACGGAATCTCAGCGCCTGCTCCGGCAGCGTGACCAGGCGTTCGAGGCCGAGCGGCACGGCGAGCAGGTCTCGCACGGCCTCGTCGAAGGTCCGGCCGGTGAGCACCTCGATGATCCGGCCGAGCACGACATAGCCGAGGCTGCCGTAGGACATCGCCGTGCCCGGCTTGCAGTCCAGCGCGACTTCCCTTGCCGCCCTGACGTATTCGGCCAGGCAATCGTCGCCGCGACCGCCGTCGTAGTTGAAGTCGTTGGTGACGCCGCCGGTGTGGCTGAGCAACTGGCGGACGGTGATCTTTTTCGTCGCCTCCTCGTCCGGCGTCGCGAACTCGGGCAGCACGTCGACGACGGGCACGTCGAGGTCGAGCCTGCCCTCGTCGACGAGGCGCATGATCATCGTCGCGGTGTACACCTTGGCGACCGAGCCACACAGGAACACCGAGTCGGTGGTGACCGGAACCTCGGTGCCGCGATGCAATACGCCGCTGGCCATTTCGTACACCTCGCCATCCACCAGGATGGCCAGTGCCGCCCCCGGCACGTGGTGCGCCGCGCGGAGTTCGTCGAGCCGCCGCTGCCACCGCGCCACGGCGAATTCGCGCCCGGCCGAGTCGGCGCCGCCCCACTCCCCCCGCGCCTTCCAGTCACCCTCGGCGCTCCAGCTCACGTTGTTCGACATCGTCTTCTCCTGCTTCGAAACCAGTTACCGCGTACATCGTTCTCGCGTTGCGAACATTGTACTCACAGCGGAACGCTGTGCGCAAGTGGATGGCCTGTATTTCTGTATGCGCTGGTGAAGGGGTTTGCCCAGCGTCGGAATCGACGTAACCGGGCACCTTGCTAGTGAATCCAGCCGACCCGCGTGGGCACGCCCACGCAGATTCGAGCGGGCCTACTTATCGGCGGACTCGATGAGCCGGGCGATGCGGGGCGCGAGTGCGCCGCCCATGTTGACGGCGGCGTGGAGCAAGGCCGGTGCGGTGATGCTCTCGGTACGGCGGCGCAGCCAGCCGAACGCGACGCCGCCCGCCGCCGTGACCGCGACGGTGGCCGGAACGCTGTCGCCGGCGACGCGGGCGGGGTGGACGTGCCAGAGGCCGAAGGCCAGTGCGCCGAGAGCGGTTCCGGCGCGGGAACCGAAAGCGTTGTCCAGCAACGGATTCAAGGTGGCACGGAAGATCATTTCTTCGCTGTAGACCGTGCCGACCGGAATGTGTACCGCGATCCACTCGGCGGGTGCGACCTCCGGGCCGCGATCGGGTACCGCGCGCAAACTTTTCCGCAATGACGGAATAGCAAGGGCCACACCGTATCCCGCTGCTACTAGTGCGGCCGAGACGAGGCCGTACCGAAAGCCCTTCGCGCAGCGCCAATTCGGCGTGCCATGGAAGGCGGCGGCGTATGCGGTGGCGAAGCCGGCGTTGGCGGCGGTCCTGCCGCGGACACCGAGCCCGAGTCCGGGCAGCGCCCAATTGCTCCAGGCCAACGGAAGGCCGACGGCAGCAACGGCTTTCGGAAAGCTACTCATTTGGTCTTCCGCTCGAAGTCCTCGGCCGCGTCGATCTCCGCCCTGATCCGATCCGACAGCCCGGAGTTCCACTCCGGCGGCGCGGCGACGGCGGCCCACCCGTCGAGCACGAGGCTGCCGTAGCGGTGCCCGTGGCCGTCGGTGACGCCCTGCGCGTTGGTGAGATCGGCGGCGACCTGCCAGAAGGTGACGAACGGCCACCAGCGCATCTGCGAGGACACGTCCGCGCCGCGCGGCTCGGACAGCCAATCAGGTTGGGAGAAAATGAGATCGGTCGACCACCAGACGATCGGATCCGACGCGTGCTGCAAGTACGCGATCCGCGGCGGCCGCCACTCGGTGGACGGGCGCGCGAGATCGGCGCTGTCCGAGGCGAATCGCACGACCAGGCCGTCGGCGTACACCGGCTCCACCTCGCGCGAGCCGGGGTCGCGCCGCGACACGAACTGCTTCCACAGGCGATTCGAGTTGGGCGGCCCGACCCACAGCGCGCCGTCCACCTTCGCGCGCAGGTCGGCCAGCCCGTCGAAGGCTGCCTCGGAGCCCTGCGAGCCGAGGCTCTCCCCGTACACCAGCAGCTTCGGCCGCTGCTCGCGCGGCCGCGCGCTCCAGTGCCGGTAGATGGCGTCGAACATCGCCCGGCCCGCCGTCGTCGCCTTGCCGCGGTCCGCGAGGAACGACAGCACGCTGGGCAGGTACGAGTACTGCGAGGCGACGATCGCGCTGTCGCCGCCGTACATGTACTCGATCGCCCCGGCGGCCATGGCGTTCACCCACCCGGTACCGGTGGTGGTCACCACCACCAGCACCTTCCGGTCGAACGCCCCGGTGCGCTCCAGCTCCGCGGCCGCCAGTTCCGCCGGATCCTGGCCCGCCTTCGCCGACTCCAGGCCGACGTAGGCGCGGATCGGCTCGCGGGCGGGCCCGCCGGTCACCTCGCTGATCTTGCTCGCGGTCGGCCCGTGCGAAACGAACCAGCGCCCTTCGTAACCCAGCGTCTCCCACTTCGCCAGCGACGCCGGGCTACCCGAGCGCTCGGGCCGCACCGGCTGGATCGCGTTCGCGGAGGTGTGGTCGTTGCGCACGCTGAACGCCGAGTTCGCGACGGCGAAGAACGCCCGCGAGGCCACGCCGTTGAAGATGGTCACCACCGCCACCACCAGCACGAGGAACCCGGCGGCGGGCGCGAGTTCCCGCGGCACCCGCACCCACCGGTTGAGCAGCCTGGCCAGGAAACGGATGATCTCGCGCACCGTCCGGTACACCGCGACGACGGCCATGCCGACGGACACGCTCAGCAATCCGGTCCGCAGATACGCGGGCGTCGTGGTGCCCTCCATGCCCATCAGCGCGGTGATCTCGCGCTGCCAGCGCGCCGACTGCACGAGCATCAGCGCCGCACCCAGCGCGGCGCTGATCAGGATCGCCGACTTCACCGCATAGCGCACCCAGGTCGGCGGCGGCGGAATCTTGGTGAGCCTGGGCCGCACCCACAGCCGGAACAGCCACTCCAGCACGCAGCCGAGGCCGTAACCGAGCGCGGCGTTGACCCCGCTGATCAGCCCCTGGAACAGCCAGTCACGCGGCAGCAGCGACGGCGTCACCGACAGCGCGAAGAAGATCGTCGCGAAGACCAGCCCGACGTAGTTCAGATCGATGATGTCCTCCGCGCGCCGCACGAGGACGACGCCGCGCGCACGCAGCTTCGTCAAGGTGGAGGCGGTCTGGAGCACGAGAGCTCAGCGCGTGCGGAGGTCGGGCGCCGGCGGCGTCGGCTGGTCCGTAGCGATCATCACCCGAACAGTATGGCGGGCCGGACCGAGCGGCGCGCTCTCGCCCGTGCCCGACGCGGCCGGACGGTCGGCGAAGACAACTACCCACGGCGCTCGAGTAGTTGTACTGGGTTGCGCGCGTACGCATGTCGGCAGACTTTTGCCCATGAGCACTCCCAACGCACAGCCGAGATCGACCTCGGCCTTCATCGCGCAGGCCGCGATCGCGTTCGGCGTCAGCTTCCTCGGGGTCGGCGTCGGCGTCTGTTATCTCCCGCTCGACATGTGGCAGCGCGGTTTTCTCGCGATGTCCCTGCTGTTCCTGGTGACCAGCACCTTCACCCTGGCGAAGGTGGTGCGTGACCAGCACGAGGCCGCGACCGTGCACGGTCGCATCGATCAGGCACGGCTGGAAAAGCTGCTCGCAGAGCACGATCCGTTCAACACCGTGTCCTGACGCGCCTGGGCGGGCCTTGTACACGAGGGGTCCCGGCCCGCCCAGGTCCGCGTCACTTGCGTGAGCGCTCGCGAATCGCGGACTCCGCCAAGTACTTCCGGATTCGATCCGACAGATCCGCCGACCAGTCCGGCGGCTCGGCGAGCGCGGCCCAGGCATCGAGCACCAGCGTGCCGTAGCGGTGGCCGTGGCCGTCGGTGACGCCCTGCGCGTTCGGCAGGTCGGCGGCGACCTGCCAGAACGTGACGATCGGATACCACGCCATGGTCGGCGACACGTCCGGCCCGCGCGGCTCGCGCAGCCAATCCGGCTCCTCGAACAGCAGATCCGGCGACCACCAGACCACCGGATCGGACGCGTGCTGCAGGTAGGCGATACGCGGCGTGAGCCAGGCGCTCGACGGTCGCCACAGGTCGCCGCGACCGTCGGCGAACCGCACCACCAATCCGTCCGCGTAGGTCGGCAGCACCTCGGGCGAGCCGGGGTCGCGCCGCGTGACGAACTCGCGCCACAGCCGATTCGAGTTGGGCGGCCCGACCCACAGCACCCCGTCGGCCCTGGTGCGCAGGTCGGCCAGGCCGGTGAACGCGCCCTCCGAGCCCTGCGCGCCGAGGCTCTCGCCGTAGACGAGCAACTTGGGCCGCGCCTGCGCCGGACGGGCCGACCAGTGCTCATACACCTTGTCGAACACCAGCTTTCCCATCCGCGTCGCCTTCTCCCGGTCCGAGAGGAACGAGAGCACGCTCGGCAGATACGAGTACTGGGTGGCCACGATCGCGGTGTCGCCGCCGTACATCATCTCGACGGACTCGGCGCTGGTCGAGTCGACCCAGCCGGTGCCCGTCGTGGTCACCACTACCAGCGCCTTGCGCTCGAAGGCGCCGGTGCGCTCCAGTTCGGCGACGGCCAGCTCGGCCTGCGCCTCCGGTTCGTCCGCCGACTCCAGGCCGGTGTAGACCCGGATGGGTTCGCGCGCGGGTTTGCCGGTGACCCTGGCGATGTCGGCGGCGGTCGGCACGTACGACACGAACCAGCGGCCCTCCGAGCCGAGCGTCTCCCACTTCGCCAGCGAATCCGGGCTGCCGGACCGTTCCGCGAGACTCGGCTGTACGGCATTGGGCGAGGTGTGGCTGTTGCGCACGCTGAACGCCGAGTTCGCCGCCGCGAAAAAGCCTTTGGCCAGCACGCCGTTGAACAGCGTCACGGCGACGACGGTGACGATCAGGAACCCGATGGGCAGTGCGAACTCGCGCGGGACGCGCACCCGCGCGGTCAGCTCCCCCGCGACCCACCTGACCAGCCACCTGACGACGCGGAACACCCCGATCACCAGGGCGATCACGGCCGCGCTCAGCGCGCCGGTGCGCAGGAAGCCGGTGGTCGTGATGTCGTCCATGCCCATCAGCTCGGTGATCTCGCGCTGCCACCGCGCCGACTGCACGAGCATCACGATCGCGACGACGACGCAGCCGAGCACCACGGCCGCCTTGACCGCCCACGGCACCCACCCGGGCAGCTCGGCGAAAACCCTTGTCACCGAGGCGGGTAACTGGATCCGCGGCCGAATCCACCGGCGGAACAACCACTCCAGCACGCAGCCGACGCCGTAGCCGATGGCCGCGTTGATCCCGCCGACCAGCCCCTCGAACAGCCAATCCCGCGGCAGCAGTGAGGGAGTCAGCGACAACGCGAAGAACAGGGTGGCCACGGCCAGCCCCACATAGTTCGGACGAAAGAAGCGCTCGGCGGCACCGGCAATCCTGCCCGCGCCGCCGCGCTCGGTTACTGAGACCTCTCTAGCCCCAGTCGTTGTCAAACCGCGCTTGCCCCGAACAACTTCGGCAGCGTGCCTTCGTGCGCGGCCCGCAGCTCGTCCATGGGGACGGAGAACTGTCCTTGCACCTCGATGGAGTCAGAACCCTGGTCCACCACGCCGATCCGCGTCCACGGCAGGTCGCGGGCGGTGCACATCTTGGTGAACCGGGTCTCCTCCGAGCGCGGCACCGCGACGAGCACCCGGCCCGCCGATTCGGAGAACAAGGTCACGAACGGGTCGGCGTCCTCGGGAATCAGGACGCGGCAACCGGTTTCGCCCGCCAGCGCGGCCTCGACGACCGTCTGGATCAGGCCGCCCTCCGAGAGGTCGTGCGCGGCGCTGATCATGCCGTCGCGCGAACCGGCGGTGAGCACCTCGGCCAGCAGCTGCTCGCGCGCGAAGTCCACCTTCGGCGGCACGCCGCCGAGGTGATCGTGCACGACCTGCGACCAGATGGAGCCGTCGAACTCGTCGCGAGTGTCGCCGAGCAGGATCAGCGTCTCGCCGGGCTCGAGGCCGAGACCGGTCGGGATGCGCCGGTGCACGTCGTCGATGACGCCGAGCACGCCGACCACCGGGGTGGGCAGGATCGCGGTCTGGCCGGTCTGGTTGTAGAAGCTGACATTGCCGCCGGTGACCGGAATGCCCAGCGCCACACAGCCGTCCGCGAGGCCGCGCACGGCCTGCTGGAACTGCCACATCACGCCGGGATCCTCGGGCGAGCCGAAGTTGAGGCAGTTGGTGACGGCCTTCGGGGTCGCGCCGGTGGTCGCGACGTTGCGGTAGGCCTCGGCCAGCGCGAGCTGCGCGCCGGTGTACGGGTCCAGCTTGGTGTAGCGGCCGGACGCGTCGGTGGCCAGCGCGATGCCGCGGCCGGTCTGCTCGTCGATCCGGATGACGCCCGCGTCCGCGTGCTCGGCCAGCACCGTGTTGCCGCGCACGTAGCGGTCGTACTGCTCGGTGATCCACTTCCGGCTGCACAGCTGCGGGCTGGCCAGCATGCGCAGCAGCGTCTCGCGCAGTTCGTCGCCGGTCTTCGGGCGGGTCAGCTTGTCGGTGCCGTCCGCGATCAGCGCGTCCTGCTCGTCGGGGCGCTGGACCGGGCGCTCGTACACCGGGCCCTCGTGCGCGACGGTGCGCGGCGGCACGTCGACCACGGTCTCACCGTGCCAGGTGACGACGAGCCGGTCGCCGTCGGTGACCTCGCCGATCACGGTGGCCAGGGTGTCCCACTTGCGGCACACCGCCATGAACGCGTCCACGTTCTCGGGGGTGACCACCGCGCACATGCGCTCCTGCGACTCGCTGGAGAGCACCTCGGCCGGGGTCATCCCGGTGGCCCGCATCGGCACCCGGTCGAGCTCGATGTGCATGCCGCCGTCGCCCGCCGCGGCGAGTTCGGAGGTGGCGCAGGACAATCCGGCGCCGCCGAGGTCCTGGATGCCGACCACCAGCTTGGCCGCGTACAGCTCGAGACAGCACTCGATGAGCACCTTCTCGGTGAACGGGTCGCCGACCTGCACGCTGGGCAGCTTTTTCCGTCCGGTGCCCGACTCGTCGCCGGAGAAGGTGTCCGAGGCGAGCACGGAGACGCCGCCGATGCCGTCGAGGCCGGTGCGCGCGCCGAACAGAATGATCTTGTTGCCGGTGCCGGAGGCGAAGGCCAGGTGCAGGTCCTCGACCCGCATCACGCCGGCGCACAACGCGTTGACCAACGGATTGCCCTGGTACGACGCGTCGAACACGGTCTCGCCGCCGATGTTCGGCAGGCCGAGCGAGTTGCCGTAGCCGCCGACGCCGCGCACCACGCCGTCGACCACGCGCCTGGTGTCGGCCGCGTCCGCCGCGCCGAAGCGCAGCTGATCCATCACCGCGATCGGCCGGGCGCCCATCGCCATGATGTCGCGCACGATGCCGCCGACACCGGTCGCCGCGCCCTGATACGGCTCGACGTAGGACGGGTGATTGTGGCTCTCCACCTTGAACGTGACGGCCCAGCCGTCGCCGACGTCGACCACGCCCGCGTTCTCGCCGATGCCCGCCAGCATCGAGGACCGCATCTCCTCGGTGGTGGTCTGGCCGAAGTAACGCAGGTGCACCTTCGAGGACTTGTAGGAGCAGTGCTCGCTCCACATCACCGAGTACATCGCCAGTTCGGCGGCGGTCGGCCTGCGGCCGAGGATTTCCTTGATGCGCGCGTACTCGTCGTCCTTCAGACCCAGCTCTTTATAGGGTTGCGGCACGTCGGGAGTCGCTGCGGCTGCGCTGACGGTGTCGACCTGCGAAGTCACGGGGTATCTGGGTCCTTTCGACATGATCGACCCGGCCATGTCAGGGGCCTTGTGGGGCCGGGAGCGCGAAGCTGGGGATTCGCCTGGAAGTTTAGCCGTGACCGTCGATGGGCAGCGGGGCGCATCGGCCGCGCGCCCGGTTCGCCGGATTCGTGTGCGCCAGGTCACAGCGCGGAACGGAGACGGCGCGCGCCGACGGGGATCACATCACCGCCCACCGATACCCTGGGCCCGTGAACGAACGATCGGGGGTCGCGGATTCCGCTGAGCCGGTTGCCTCGAAGACCCTTAGCGGCGCGTCCGCCGAACCGACCGGGACCGGGCGCGTTCCGCTGTCGCGCGAGCAGCTCCGCTGGCTGCTGGTCGCGATCGGCCTGTTCGCCGTGTCGGCGGCGCTGTCGCTCCTGGTCCACTGGTGGTCGGGCTACATCGACCTGCAGGTCTATCGCAACGGCGCCCGGGTCTGGCTCGACGACGGTGAGCTGTACGGGCCGATGCCGCCCGTCGCCGGCATCGGCCTGCCCTTCACATATCCCCCGCTGGCCGCGCTGTTCTTCGCGCCGCTCGCGCTGCTGCCGCTGCCGGTGGCCGAGGTGCTGGTGCTGGTGACCTCGCTGGCCAGCCTCGGCGCGACGCTGTGGGTGGTGCTCGCCCGGATCCGGCCCGAACTGTCCAAGGTCACCGCGCTGACGATCGTCATCGGCGCGGTCGCGGTGCTGCAGACGTTCGAGCCGCTGCGCCAGACCTTCGGCTTCGGCCAGATCAACCTGGTGCTGATGGCCGCCATCACGCTGGATTGCCTGGTGCGCAAGCCTTTCTGGCCGCGCGGCATGCTGATCGGCATCGCGGTGTCGGTGAAGCTCATCCCCGGCGGTTACCTGCTGTACTTCCTGCTGCGCCGGGACTGGAAGGCGGCCGGCACGCTGGTCGTCTCGGCCATCGGCGCGGTGGGCCTCGGCTTCCTGCTGTTCCCCAGCGACTCGGCCGAGTACTGGTTCCACACCCTCGCCGATACCGGGCGGATCGGGCCGCCGTACTTCGCGGGCAATCAGTCGATCAAGGGCATGATGTTCCGGCTCGGCGTCGCCGACTCGCTGGCGACCGCGCTGTGGATCGCGCTGTCGCTGGTCGCGGTCGCGCTGGCCGCCGTCTGGATGCACCGGCTGATCCAGGCAGGCGCGAATGTCGCCGCGCTGATGGTGAACGCCGCGGCGGTGCTGCTGGTTTCGCCGGTGTCCTGGTCACACCACTGGGTGTGGATCGCGCCCGCGCTGGTGGTGGCGGCCGACGCGATCGTGCGCAACCGCGACGGACGCGCCCGCCGCCCGCTGTTCTCGGCCGCGGTCGGCGCGCTGACCGTCATGTTCATCATCGGACCGCAGTGGCTGCTGCCGCACTCCGCGGACAAGGAGCTCGGCTGGGCCTGGTGGCAGCAGCTCATCGGCAGCAGCTACGTCATCGCCACGCTCGCGGTGTTCGTCGTCGCGGTGGCGACCTATCACCCCGTGACGGCGGGCGTGAGGAAGGCGGCCAGCGCCGCGGCGTAGGCCGGGACATCGGCGGTGCCCATCATTTCGCGCGCCGAGTGCATGGCGAGCTGGGCCGCGCCGACATCGACCGTCGTCATGCCGGTGCCCGCCGCCGTCATCGGGCCGATGGTCGATCCGCACGGCAGGTCGGCGCGGTGGACGTAGCGCTGCAACGGAACTCCCGCCTGCGCGCACGCCAGCGCGAACGCGCCCGCGCCCGCGGCGTCGGTGGCGTAGCGCAGATTCTGGTTGACCTTGAGCACCGGGCCGCCGTTCACCTGGATCCGGTGCGCGGGCTCGTGTCGCTCGGGGTAGTTGGGGTGCGTCGCGTGCGCCATGTCGCCGGACGCGCAGATCGAACCGGCAAGGGCGGCAAAGAATTCGGAGCGGTCGCCGCCGCGCGCGAGCACGATCCGCTCCAGCACGGTGGGCAGCAGATCGGACTGCGCGCCACGATCGGACTGGCTGCCGACCTCCTCGTGATCGAACGTGGCGAACACGGGGATGGCCGCACCCGGCTCGTCCACCGCCGCGAGGAAGGCGTGCAGACCCGCGTAGCAGGTGCCCTGGTTGTCCAGCCGCGGCGCGCTGACCAGATCCTCGTCGCGACCGACGATCCGGCTCGGGGCCAGATCGTGGGTCATCAGCTCCCAGCCGAGCACCGCGGCCGGGTCCACCCCGGCGTGCTCGGCGACGAAGGTCAGGAACGAGCGCGGCTCGCCGCCGACGCCCCACACCGCGTTGACATGCCGCTGCGGATCGAGCGTGACGCCCTTGCGGTCGTCGGACAGGTGGATGGCCAGCTGCGGAACGCGCAGGATCGGCTCGTCGACGCGAATCAGCCGCTCCCGCACCGCGTCTCCGTCGCGCACGCTCAGCCGCCCCGAGAGGCCGAGCTCGCGATCGAGCCAGGAGTTCAGCCACGCGCCCCCGTAGGGCTCGAGCCCGACCAGCTGCCACCCGGCCGACGCCAGATCGGGATGCTGCTTGACGCGCAGATTCGGGCTGTCGGTGTGCGCGCCGACCACCCGGAACGGGGTCACCCCAGCGGCGTCGGCCGTCGCCCACGCGACCAGCGAGCCGCCGCGCACGACGTAGTGCCTGCTCGGTCCGTCCGCCGGCCACGGCGCCGACTCGTCGAGACGGGTGAAGCCGTGCGCGTCCAGCTCGCCGGCCAACGTCCGGCAGACGTGGAACGGCGAGGGCGACTCATCGATGAACGCGCACAACCCGGTGGCCGTGGCTGCGGTGGTGGAAACGGGCATCCTGCGATCCTAGGGGGCGTCGGCGGATCAGCTGGTGCGGACTTTCACGCCCGGATGGTCCCGCAGCACCGGGCCGATCGGCTGACCGAACAGCACCGGCACGTGACCGCAGGTGCCGTCGAGCGGGGTGGTGTTGGAGAGGATGGAGCTGGTGATGCCCACCGCCTCGGTGCCCGCCATGATGGGTCCGCCGCTGTCGCCCGGGTGACCGCACAGGGTGGTGATGAACATGTTGTCCAGCTGCACCGGCGCGTCGGTCTGGCCCGGCTTGCCCTTCACCCTGGCGACCTGGTCGGACGCGAGTATCACGCCACAGGAGTAACCGGAGCGGAACCCGGCCTTGCACACCACGGCCCCCGCGACCGGGTCCGTCGTGCCGGTGATGCGCAGGACACCGCCCGCCTCACCGGGGTTTTCCGACGCCGAGCCGCTGTTGCCGCTCCCGGTATCGAGGAAGGGAGGCACGAAGGACGGGGTGGGCGGCGACAGCTGTCCCGTGGAGACCAGGTTGTTGCGGAAGCGGGGGGCGACCGCGTCGTCGAGGCGCAGGATCCCGTAGTCGTGCGGCGCGAAGCTGGACACCTCGAAGTGGCCGAATTCGTCGCCGAGCCGCGCCTTCTCACCGGGCACATACCGCTTGTCGGACGTACCACGCACCGTGAAGATACGCCCCGGCTCGCCCGTGCGCTTCGACCGCGCGACGACGTTTTCGGGATCGCAATGGCCCGCGGTGATGTTGAGCGCGCTGCCCGCCGCGTCGGTGGCGTTGAAACCGAACGAGCACCGGTGGATCTCGCCGTCGACCTCGAAGGCGTAGGCCTGACCCCCACCGACCACGGGCTCGGCGGGCTCCCCGGCGGCGATGGACTGCACGTCTTCCGCGGCGCTGTCGGGCGACGCCTGCGGCATCGCCGACGCCATCGCCCGAACCAGCCCCGCCTCGATGGGCAGCTGCGTGCCTTCGGCGACTCGCACCACTAATTCGTTTCTCGCCGAGTCGATTCCGTACCCGAATATCGACTCGCCGACCGCGCCGGGCTGCCCGGCGAGCCAGCGTTCGAACCCGGCGCGCCGATCCCGCAGGGTCGCCTCGCTGGCGGCCACCGTTTCGACGGTGAACCCCGCGGCCTCGGCGGTCGCCCGAGCGGGCACGGCACTCACCTCATCGGTGAGCGAGACGATTCCGCGGCCACCGTCCATCCGGACGCCGGCGAAGGCCGCCGGGTGGGCGATCCGGGCGATCTTCGCGTAGTCGGACAGCCGATGCGCCGTGTCGACCCGGCGCGCGTACTCGTCGGCGTCGATGCCCAGGTCCCGCTGCAACGCCTCGACCAGGCGCGGCGGCAGGGGCGGCGGAGCGGCCGAGGCGGGGATGTTGGTCGATCCCGCGGCCAAGGCGGCGCAACACAGCACCAGCACCGCGCGCCGACGCCGTAGCGCGGTGCCGCGACGTCTCGCCGTGCCGAACAGCGGGGAACCGAACGCCATCGAAGAAGCCTCCTGATCGAATTGACAATGGTCCGAACGTCCAATGCGCAAGCGACGTCGGTGTTTTGCTATGCGCGTGTGCTGAGCGCGGTGCGCAGTGAGACACGGCTGCCGGTGAGCAGAACGGCCTTGCCGTAGATCTGCCCGGCCGATCGGGCCACCAGCGCGATGGTCGCCACCATGACGACCAGCGCTGTCGCCATCTGCCAGCCGGGCACCTCGTAGGCCGCCCGCATCGGCATCACCACGGGAGAGAACAGCGGAATCATCGACAGCACAGTCGAAGACGTACCGTGCGGATCCGACGAGACGACGGTCTGCCCGATCAAGTACGCCGCGATCAACACCACGGACACCGGGACCGCGACGGACGCGAGATCCTCCTGACGCGACACCAGCGACGCGGCCGCGGCGACGACGAGGGCGTAGAGGAAGTAGCCGAGCAGATACCACAGCACCGCCCACCCGACGACGCTGCCGACCATCGCCGTCGAGAGCCGCAGCACACCGGTGGTGACCGCGGCGATCGCCCCCGCCGCGGCGATCACCGCCACCTGGATGATCGTCACGATTCCGATGCCGATCACCTTGCCCGCCAAGAGCTCCCACGGACGAACCGTGGCGAGCAGCAGTTCGACGATGCGATTGGCCTTCTCCTCGACCACGCCCTGCCCGGTGAGCTGGATGCTGATCAGCAACATCACGTAGGTGAGCACGCCGATCACCGCGGCCATGCCGACGCGCGCACCGTCGTGATCGGCGGCCGGTCGCAGCGGCCGCACGGCGACCTTCGCGTCGGCGATCGCGCTGTCGACGGCGGCCGGATCCCCGCCGAGCCAGGCGATCTCCCGATGCAGCGCGGCCTGCCGGGCCGCCAGCCCGAAGGTCGTGCGAAGTCCGTCCGGCAGCGCCGATTTCACCACCACCTGCAACTGCCCGTCCGAGAGGCCGACCAGCACGGCCGAGAGATCGTCGGCACGCAGGCGCTGCTCGCCGGCGTCCATGTCGACCAGAACGGTCTCGATCGGCTGGCCGGCGGCCGCGCCCGCGGCGACCAGCACGTCGCGGAACTGAGCCGTATCCGGCGTCAGGCCAACCTTTTTCACGTCGGCGGCGGCGCTTCGATCGATGAAGTGGAACAGCAGAACCGTGCTCACGACGGCCAGCACCAGTACCGCGGTGATCGCGAAGAAGGCTTTCGACCGTACCCGCACGCTGATCTCGCGCGTGGCGACGACGCGAATCGCCTGCGCCGGAAGCAGTCTCGGGTCCTGCACGGGCGTGCTCATGCCGCCGCCCCCGCCGTCGCCTCCCGGAAAAGATCGGTCAAAGTGGGCTGCACACGCGCGAATTCACGCACCGGGCCGGACGCCAGCGCGGTCATCAGCACGAGATGGTCGTCCACGTGGTCATCCAGGCGCAGGATCCATCGGGACGCGTCCCGGCCGTTCACCGAGACCCCGGGCATTCTGGTGATCCAGTCGTCGTTCAGGCCCGGCGCGTCTATCGCGACCAACGCCGGTGCGCGACCCCGTAATTCGTCGACCGTCCCGCAGGCCACTATGGTCCCGTCGCGGACGATCCCGATCCGGTCACACAGGCGCTCGACCAGATCGAGCTGGTGTGAGGAGAACAGCACCGGGCTGCCCTTCACCACACTCCGTTCGCGCAGCACGGCGCCCATCACCTCGACGGCGACGGGATCCAGCCCGGAGAACGGCTCGTCCAGCACGAGCACATCGGGGTCGTGAACGAGCGCCGTCGCCAACTGCACCCGCTGCTGATTGCCGAGGCTGAGCGTCAGTACGTCGTCGTCGGCGCGCTGCGCGATCCCGAGGCGCGACATCCACCGCCGCGCGGCCGCAGACGCCTCGGACCGCGAAAGGCCGTGCAGCCGAGCGAAGTACTGCAGCTGCGCGCCCACCTTCATCCGCGGATACAGCCCCCGCTCCTCCGGCATGTAGCCGATGCGCCGCCGCGTCGCCAAGTCCACCGGCCGCCCGTTCCATCGGACCGCGCCGGAGTCGGCGGCCAGCACGCCCATGACGATCCGCATCGTCGTCGTCTTTCCCGCCCCGTTGGCTCCGACGAAGCCGAACAACTCGCCGGGCCGAACGTCGAACGTCATGTCGGACAACGCGACAACATCCCCGTAACGCTTGGCCAAGCTCGAAATTTCCAACACGGAGTATTCGCACCTTCCACTCGTCGCACGATCGTCCACGCCGATGCGGCCCCACTCCGGCGGTGGATGCCGCTCGAGGCACCGCGTCACCATGCCAGGAAATGTCGTGTGCTGTCGCACAACACACCGTATCGGCCGCTTTTCGCACGGCAGCCCGGCGCAATCGTTTATGCCGCACCAGGTTCCGGTTAATTGCGGGAGCCGTTTCGCGGTCTCGTGCCGGCCACTTTCCCGGATTCACCATTTTTTCGTCACAGTGACGGCTCCGATTCGCAGATTCGGTAATACACAAGAACTTTCGGCGACGCTTCGCGCGTTGCCTTCTCGTACCGGAGAGTTTGTTGAGTACCATCACGGCCGGGTCTCCGACCCGAGAGTCAGCAGAACGCTACGAAGGGTGACTAAATGACGATACGCAAAGGCCGACACCTGATCGCTGCCCTTGCCTTCGGCGGAATCTCCGCCGCCACTGCGTTGTTCGGATCGGGCGCCGCCTCCGCCAGCCTGATCGATGACATGGCGCCCCTGATGACGACGAAATGCTCGTTCACCCAGTTCGATACGGCACTGCGCGACATGGAGCCCGCGGTGGCGGCCAAGCTCGACGCGGATCCGACGCAGAAGGTCATTCTGCAGACAATGCTCGCGCAGCCGTCGTCCCAGCGCCAAGCGGCTTTCGAGATGCTCTCGCAGAACTTCTCGCAGATCACCGCGATGAAAGTGGCCGAAACCACGACCACCGACATCGGTGTCGACGCGAATGCCGACGCACGGGCGGCGATACGCAAAGTCGCGACCGCCTGCGACCGTTATTGAGATAGGACTCCGACGGGTGCCGCCGGTCCGTCCGTTCGACCGCTTACCCGGCCGATGCCGAGCGAGTCCGATATCCCAATCTTTCCGTCTGGACGCGCAATTCGGACATCATGTGCAGAAAGAGCAGATTAAAGTGAGTCGACACGAATTTTGCGACACGCCGGGTCAATGCAGCGTTGAAGATGCCACATGCTTGGCATGATCTCATTTGCTACACCACATCAATCCTCTCAACGAAGGAGCCTTTCGTGCTGCTTTTTGCCACTGTCCCGCTCGGTCTCGGTATCGGCTCTGCTGTTGCCCTCGCGGTGGCCGCTCTCGGCCTGATCTGAGAAGCACAGCCAGTTGCAGCGGCGGGATCTAACACATACCCGGGGAAGGCACGGTTCCGCCTCTGAGTTTCGCGATCCGCTCGAGCGGAGTTTGACGTAATCACGTGTGGCGTCAATGATCTACGATCAATGAGGGAGTAATTCATGCCTCCACTGCTGTTTGCCACCGTCCCATTGGGTATGGGCATCGGTGCTGCTGTCGCCATAATTGTGGCGGCCCTGGGGTTGATCTGAGAAATGCGATCATTCTGCGCAACGTGGAACCAGACGTGGATCTGCAAAGCCAGGGTCCGCAATCTCTGATCGACTACTCGCCTGAATCGAGAAGAAGAATATTCGTGCCGATGTCGGTTACAGTTCTACTTCGGCACGGGCGTCGCCCACCTTCTCGTGCTCGTCTGTCCACCCTCGGCTGACCTAGCTAATCACCGAGTTGGACCCAATGCGGGGCCGAGCGTCTGCAGCCGCTCGGCCCCGCATTTATTGGTCGAAAGCCCGACGCGGCTACCTCAGGCCGGCGACATGCGCAGAACCCCGGCCCACGGCCGACCGCCGGTGTTGCGCGGGTCCGGCTCCATCAGCGCGGACAGTAGGCGCATCTTCAGCGGAAGTCGCCCCGCCTGACGCGCGCGGGTGTACACCGACTCCAGATCCGTTGCCGCCCAGCCACGTTCCTCCAGGTAGGCGATCGGATCGTCCGAGGCGAACCGGAACGGCGCGTTCTCGAACATCGTTCCGTAGGACTTCTCCATGCCGTTCTGCATCGGCGTGTTCATGACATCCACGATCCACCACCCGATATTCGCGGCCCGCAGCGCGCTCGCGAGCTCGCTCACCTGCTCTTGTTCGAGGTATTGGATGAGCCCTTCGGTGATGACGAGCGTGTGGGCCGGGTCCACCACCGCGGTGTCCAGGAAAGAACGCAGGGTCGCCGCGTCGGAGAGGTCGATCTGCTGCCGCTCCAGCCTGCAGGCGGGGATCTCCTCGGTCAGCAGGCGCTCCTTCTCGATGACCAGCCGCGGCAGGTCGGCCTCGATCCAGGTCAGCGTGTCCGGGAGGTCGAGGCGGTACGGGCGGGTGTCGAGCCCGGCCGCGAGATTCAGCACGCGCGTGCAGCCCTGCGCCAGGGAGTCTTGAATGAGGTCGTCGATAATTTTGGTCCGAACGATGACACCCAGCCCGCTCCGTGCTTTCTTCGGCGCCGCCTCGATGATGTGGTAACCACTGGCGCCCGCCATACGGTCGGCGAATGGATCACGGATCAGTGCGTCTTTTCTCGACGATTCTATGGCTCGAAATGCAGCTGCCCATCGCGCCGTGTCGGAAACATCGTTGATCAGGGTCTCTGTAGATACCATGCAGGCAGAATATACGGCCGATATCCCCGTCGATGCGTGGCGCGGCGTGTCCGGCACGGCACATATCAGCGCAATGTCAACAACTATCGGTTCACATTCTCGGCGTAATTTTACTGCGACAAACCCATGCTCTTCGAGAGGAACGGCCAGGACCGTTTGAACTCGTCCTGCCAATAGCCCCAGGAATGCGTGCCCGAGGCGTAGTGGAAGGTCGCCGGAATACCGAGCGAATCCAGCCGCTGCTGCATGTTGCGGGTACAGAAGTTCGTGACGGCCTCGATCACGCCGCCGACGGCGATCTGATTGATCAATGTCTCGACGCCGAGCTGATTGTCGTCCCCGTCGATTTGCGTCCGCCCGCCGCCGAGCTGTTCGGCCCGGCCCGCGACCGTGTCGTATTTGCCGGGACTTCCATCGCCCGAGGACAAGTACAGATCGAGCCCGCGCAGCTTCTCCGCGTTGGTATAGGCGTCGTTCGCCAGCCACTCGGGCGAATCGGGGGGACCCCACATGTTCTCCGCATTGCCCCCGCCCGTGCCGACCACCGACTTCACGAAGGCCGTGCCGAGTTTGTCGCTGGTCTGCGCGCAGCCGCTATAGGCGGCAGCGGCCTTGTAGAGGCCGGGCTTGGCGATGGGCATCGTCAGCACGGTGGTGCCCGCGGTGGAGATTCCCGCGATCGCATTAACACCATTGGCGCCGAGCGCCGCATCGATCAGCGGCGGCAGCTCTTCGGTCAGGTAGGTCTTCCATTTGTTGCGCCCGAGTACCGGATCGTCTTTGATCCAGTCCGCGTAGTAGCTGAACGGCCCGCCCACCGGAATGACGAGGTTGGCGTTCTTGTCCGCCATGAACTTCGGAATATCGGTTTGCACCTGCCACGACGCCAGTCCTTCACCGCCGTCGGCGCCGTTCAGCAGATACAGCGTCGGCCGCGGGCTGGAGGTATCCGCCGGGCGGACGACCTCCACCGGAAAGGTTTTGTCCATTGCCGAGGAGTGCACCTGGAGCCTGATGCTGTGCTCGTCGATCCGCGCGACCTCGGTAATACGCGAACCATCCGCGGATACCGCGTCGGTAGAAATCCGTGGCGCCCCCGGATCCGCTGAAGCCGACACCGCGCCGAATCCGGCGAAAACACCGACAAGCAGTCCCGCGACCGCGGTCCCGGCGACGAACGTTACCCGGGATCGACCTGCTGCGCTTGGGTAAGTCGATTTCATGCGCATCAGCATCGACCATGGTGGTTGCTTATCGAGGCAACGACACACCCGCATGCGACACTGACCATGCATAACCCGGAATCCTTCTGTTCCTGCGGATTTCACCGATTCAGCGCGTACCGGCACGACGCGTTACGGGTCCTATCCGATCGAGAAAGGTGTCGATCGCCGCGTGCGTCTCTCGATCGAGCTGGAGGTGGCGGCCCGTACCGACCACGGCGGACGACGGCGCCACGATCACACCGGAGACGAAGCAGACCGCCACCGCGGCCGTCAGTGCGCCATGCCACGATGAACCCGGCAATCGCACCGGACACCACTTTCCGACTCGGGGAGCTACGCACGTGCGCACCGCAATCGAATTGCTATGACGGTCAGCCACATTCATTCGGCTCGACCGTGCGAAAAGACGATGCGCGTCCGATTGCTCCGTAATATCCGGAAATCGTCGGATGAATTTACTACTCCGGGTTTGCGGAGACGAGTTCGAGTAGCCGCATCAGATCGGAGTAGCGGCGCGCACCTATCCGGGATCGCAGTTCCTGCTCGGCCCGCGCCTCCTCGGCCCGCACCGAGGCGACCAGTTCGGCGCCGAGCCTGCTCAACCCGATCAGGATCCGCCGACGATCGTCCTGCGCGGCGAGCCGAAAGATCAGACCGCGCTCGGCCAGGTAGTCCGCGTGCCGGGTCGCCGACGACGGCGCGAGCTGTGACCTGGTCGCGAGCTCGCTCATGGTGATGCCGGTCTCGCTGGACAGATTCGACAACATCGACCACTGGTCGGGTGTGAGCTGCCTGGCACACAGCGCGGCGTCCAAGTGACGCAGCCAACCGCGCTCCGCGGCACGCAGCGCACCATGCAGCGTCGAATATCCGCTTACAATGGTCGTCATTGTTATTCCTGCCTGCCATAAATTCGCTCTAACGAGAAGAAGAGTACCGAATGCCGGCGTTCGGCGAGAGCCCAGAGGGCACTATCGAGATCCTGAACATAGTCCCGATGCAGGGACCTGGCGGTATCGTGGCTCCCTCCTGCGACGCGGCGATTTCCCTCGCCGTCGCCGAAATCAACCGTGGCACAGGAATTCTCGGACGCGAAATTCGTACTACGAATATCGATGGCGGCCGGCCGCCCCATGAGGTGGCGAACGAGGTCTCCGCGCTGCTCGCGACGGGCATGGTGGACGCGATCACCGGCTGGCACACCTCCGCGGTCCGCCGGGTGGTCGCCAGGGCGGCCGCGAGCCGGGTGCCGTATCTGTTCGCGACCGGGCACGAGGGTCTGCCCGACGAGCTTCCGGGGGTATTGATGCTCGGCGAGCACCCCGCCGGTCAGACACTGCCCGCGCTGCGCTGGCTCGCGCGCGAGCACGGCGTGCGGCGCTGGGCGATCATCGGCAACGACTACATCTGGCCGAGGGAGTCGGTCAAGGCGATCCGCAACAGCCTCGCCGACCCTGGCGACATCGTGCTGGAGCGGTACGTGCCGCTCGGCGCACCCGATTTCGGCGACTTCCTGTCGCACCCCGCGCTGGACAAGGCCGACGGCGTTGTGATCTTGATGGTCGGCGCGGACGTGTCCCGGTTCAACCGGCAGTTCGCCGCGACCGGACGCGCGGCCGAACAACTGCGGATCAGCCCCGCCGCCGACGAGAACGTGCTGCTGGCCGCCGGTCCGGGCGCCAACCACAACTTCTACGTCGCGTCCAGCTTCTTCATCGATGAGCAGTCGCCGGACGGCCGCAGCCGGGTCGATCGCTATCGCAGGCTGCACGGCGAATTCGCGCCCGCGCTGACCAGTTTCAGCAATATGACCTACGAGGCCGTCCACACGCTGGCCGGGCTCGCGCACGCGGTCGGCTCGCTGCGGGTACCCGACGTGCTCGGCGCGATCGATCACGGCGTGCTGCTGGAGACGCCCGGCGGGCCCCGCGCCTTCCAGGGCAACCAGGCCATCCAGCACGGCTATATCGCCCGCGCGAACGGAGTCGAGTTCGACATCGTCGCCAGAATCACTTGAGCCGCACGCCCTTTCGTGCCCGAGGGCAGAAAGAACATGCGGCTCAGGCGATTACGCGGAGACCAGGGTGTCCAGCACCGAGAGGAACAGGCCGAGCCCGTCGTCGCTCGGCCCGGTGAGCGCCTCGGTCGCGTGTTCGGGATGCGGCATGAGGCCGACGACGCGGCCGTCGGCGGAGGCGATGCCCGCGATGCCGCGCTGCGAGCCGTTCGGGTTGTCGCCCGCGTAGCGGAAGACCACCCGGCCCTCGCCCTCCAACTCGTCGAGCACGGCGGTCGAGGCCTGGAAGCGGCCCTCGCCGGACTTCAACGGGACCAGGATCTGAGCGCCGGGCTCGTACCGCGAGGTCCACGCCGTCGAGGCCGACTCGACCCGCAGCCACTCGTCGCGGCAGATGAAGTGCAGCCCCTCGTTGCGGGTGAGCGCGCCGGGCAGCAACCCGGCCTCGCACAGCACCTGGAAGCCGTTGCAGATGCCGAGCACCGGCAGGCCGTTGCGCGCGCCGCGCACGACCTCGCCCATCACCGGCGCGAACCGGGCGATGGCGCCGGCGCGCAGGTAGTCACCGTAGGAGAAGCCGCCGGGCACGATCACGGCGTCGACCTGCTTCAGGTCGGCGTCGGCGTGCCACAGGTCGACCGCTTCGGCGCCGGCCAGGCGGACCGCCCGCGCCGCGTCGACATCGTCGAGCGTGCCCGGAAACGTGATGACTCCGATACGGGCGGTCATGGCAGGCGGGTCACCTTCCACTCCTCGATGACGGTGTTGCACAGCAGCGACTCCGCGATCTGCTCGAGCTCGGCGTCACCGACACTGTCGTCGACGTCGAGTTCGAATCGCTTGCCCTGCCGTACATCCGAGATGCCCTCGAATCCCAGGCGGGGGAGCGCGCCGACGATGGCCTGTCCCTGGGGGTCCAGGATCTCGGCCTTCGGCATCACCTCGACCACGACTCGTGCCACGCGTTGCTCCTCATGTGGTGGTGGGGGGTTACTTGAGCAGCGTAGTTGTGCTCGTTGCCCGCGGCGTCCGCGGGGTCGGCCAAATCTCGCCGCGCGTGCCCCGGCTCCGCCCCCGGCAATAGCATGGCGGAATGCGCATAGCTCACTTCGGCCACTCCTGTCTGCTCGTCGAGCTCAACGGCAAGAAGGTGCTGTTCGACCCGGGCACCTTCTCGCACGGTTTCGAGGGGCTCACCGACCTGGACGCCATCGCGATCACCCACCAGCATCCCGACCACATCGATCCGAACCGGATCGAGGCCCTGATCGACGCCAACCCCGACGCCCGGCTGCTGTCGGATCCGCAGACCGCGCAGCAGCGCGGCGGCCGGTGGGAGGCGGTGCACGCGGGCAACGTGCTCGACCTCGGCGAGCTGCGGATCACCGGCGGCGGCGGTCGGCACGCGGTGATCCACCCGGAACTCCCGGTGGTCGACAACACCGTGTTCCAGCTGGGCACCGCCGACGATCCGGCGCAGCTGGTGCACCCCGGCGACTCGCTGTGGGTGCCGCCGGTCCGCGTCGGCGTGCTCGCGCTCCCCTCGGTCGCGCCGTGGATGAAGATCAGCGAGGCGGTGGACTACCTGCGCGCGGTGTCGCCGCGCAGCGCCCTGCCCATCCACTACGGGATCATCGCGCCGGAGGCGCAGGGCGTCTACTTCGGCCGGCTTTCCGAGATGGGGCCCGCCGGAACGGAATTCACCGTCATCGAGCCGGAAGACCAGCGGGAGTTCTGAGTTATCCGGGCGACTTGCTCGACCGCTCGGCGTAGCTCGACAGGAACAGGGCTTCGGCCAGCGCCATATGCTCGATCTCGGCGGGATCCACGCTCTCGTTGGGGGCGTGGATCAGGCACGCCGGCTCCTCGACGCCGAGCAGCATGATCTCGGCGTCGGGGTAGGTGTCGGCGAAGACGTTGCACAGCGGAATCGACCCGCCCTGCCCCTGCGTCGTGGCGGGGCGACCGTACGACGCCGCCAGCGCGGCCTCCATCGCGGCGCGCGCCGGGCCGCCGGTGCGGGAGCGGAACGGCGCGCCGGTGCCCTCCAGTTCGACGGTGAGCTCGGCCTGCCACGGCGTGTTCGCCTCGAGGTGCGCGACCAGCGCCTTGCGTGCCTGCTCCGGGTCCGTGCCGGGCGGAATGCGCAGGTTGAGTCTGGCGCGCGCGGAGGCCTGGACGGCCGCGGCCGAGCCGACCACCGGCGGGGCGTCGATGCCGAGCACGGTCAAAGCCGGTCGCGCCCAGAGCATGTCGGAGACGGTGCCGTCGCCCAGCAGCTCGACCTCGCCCAGCACGCCCGCGTCGGTGCGGAACTGCTCCGGCGGGTACTGCACGCCGGTCCAGCGCTGATCGTTGGGCAGCCCGGCCACCGTGGTGTTGCCGTGCTCGTCGCGCAGCGTGGCGAGCAGGTGGATCAGCGCGGCGAGCGCGTCCGGGGCCGCGCCGCCGAACATGCCGGAATGCAAAGAGCTGGCGAGGGTTCGGACGGTGACGACGACATTCACGTTGCCGCGCAACGTCTCCGTCAGCGTCGGCACGCCCGCGGCGAAGTTTCCGCAGTCCCCGATCAGGATGGCGTCGGCCCGCAAGAGGTCCGGGTTGGCCTCGACGAAGCGCTCCAGCCCGCCGGTGCCCTGCTCCTCGGAGCCCTCGGCGACCACCATGACGCCGAGCGGCAGTTCCGGACCCAGTGCGCGCAGCGCGGTCAGGTGCATCACGATATTGCCCTTGCAGTCGGCGCTGCCCCGGCCGTACCAGCGGCCGTCCTGCTCGGTCAGCTCCCACACCGGCGTGCGCCAGGCCGCGCTGTCCAGCGGCGGCTGCACGTCGTAGTGGCAGTACAGCAGGACCGTCGGCGCTCCGGGCGGCGCCGGGCGCGCGGCGATGACGGCCTTGCTGCCGTCCGGGGTCTCGTGCAGCCCGGCCCTGGTCAGCCCGGCCGCGACGAACGCGTCCGCCACCCACTGCGCCGCCCGCTCACACTCCGACGGCGGGAACTGGCGCGCGTCGGCCACCGACTTGAACGAAACCAGCTGCGTCAGATCGGTTTTCGCCTGCGGCATGAGCGCGGCCACCTTCGCGCGCAGCTCGGCGGTGCGGGAATCGTCGGTCATTGCCAGCGCCTCACTTCTTCGTGTCGTCGCGCCCCATGTCGCGCACCCGGATGTCAGGCCTGCCGAGCGCACTCCGGCGCCCCGGCTGGTTCAACACGTGAAATCTAGTCGACCGTGCAGTCCGTGTCGCCCGACTTACCGGCGTGCGTCGCCCGCCTACGCCATTCACGAGCGGCGGCGCCGGCTGCCCGCAGCAGCACTGGTCAGCTGCGGGCAGTCCCCGGTCGGCACGCGGCAGCGCTTGTCGGTACCCGGCAGCACCGGTCGGCGCGCGACAGTGCCGGGCGACGCGCGGCGGCACCGGCCAGCACGCAGCAATACCGGGCGATGCGTGGCAGTGCCGGGCGATGCGCAGCAGTACTGGTCGATGCGCGGCAGCACCGGTCCGCGCGTGGCAGTGCCGGGCGACGCAAGGCAGCGCCGATCGGTGCGTAGCAATGCCGATCGGTGCGCGGCAGCACCGTGCGATACACAGCAGTCCCGGTCGGCACGCGACAGCACTGGCCGGGCGGCACTCGGCGGTACGGTCGATACCTCGGCAGCACCGGGCAGCGGACGGCAGGGCCCGTCGGTGCCTGGCAGCACCCACAGTGTCGTCGACGCGCGGCAATACCAGTCCGCGTGTGGCAGCGCCGTTCGTGCCTGGCGGCGCACCGCGGCATGTGGCAGAGCCTGTCGGCTCGCGGCGGACTAGGCCGCGCGTGCGATGGCGGGTGGCTCCCAGCGGTAGACGGCGCCGGTCGCGCCGTGGAACAGGGCCAGGTCGACGGCGTCGAGCATGGCTTGGCGGGGGCCGGAACGTTCTAGTTGCGCGGCCGATACCGCGAGGCGGAGCAGGCCGCCGCGGCGTGCGGTTCGCGCGGCGCCCATCACCAGCGCCCGGCACCACCAGGGTTCGGCGCGGAAGCCCTCGCCGATGCCGTACACCCGAACCTTCTGCGCCACATTGTGTTCCAGGTCCAGGATGGAGGTCAGCCCGAGTGCGACCCGGAAGCCGACCTCGGGCAGCGCCTCGATCGCGCCCGCGGACGCGTCCCAGCGCGGCGCCGCGAACAGCCGGGTACGCAGCTCCACCCGCTCCATCACCCGATCCGCCGCGGTGAGCCGCAGCCGCGCCTCATGCCTTGGCAGCGTGGCGAATTCGGCCCTGCGCGACTTGGTCGCCGCCTGGTCGTAGCCGTGCAACACGATCGCGTCGCCGCGGGCCCGGCGCCCGCGCAGCCACGCCTGCGTCGCGGGATCCTCGACCAGCCGGTACTTGCCCTTCAGCCGGGGCGCGACGAGCAGCGACAGCGGCACACCGCGCCGGTCCATCTCGGCGGCGAACTCGATCGCCGCGTTCCGAGTGGTGTCCCTGATCCCGGAGACCGATACGACCAGCTCAGCGTTCATGAACCAACGGTGCCAGGGCCAGATGTACTCGGCGTGCTGGCCGGGTGACGGCGCGACGAACACCGCCGCACATATTCTCGCGAAATCCGCTTCCGCGTTGTGCCTACACGTTGTACTCTCGTGTAGGTACGTATCCGGGTGCGGCACTCGCCGATTCAACCCGTGGGACTCCCGATCGAGGGGAGATTATTCGAATGCGGACTGTTTCTGTCAGAGAGTTCTCTTACAACCCGAGCGCGATACTTGCCGAAGTGGAGCAGGGGGAAACGATCGAAGTGACCAAGCACGGTAAAACCATTGCGATTCTCGCGCCGCCAGCCGACGAGATGAGCACCTACGACAGGCTGGTGGCACACGGAGTGATCATCCCGCCGCCGGGCGGTGCGAAGACCGTCGGCGAGATGCTCGACCATTTCGACAATTTATACAAGGACGTGAAAGTCGACCACGTAGCCGGCGATGCAGCGTGGGGACGACGAAAAAAGGAGGAAGAACAGCGAGAAGATTTGCTACGACGGCTCGGGCGTGGAGAGGATCCATGGGAGGCCAACCGAGCAGCGTACGGCGACGAGCCGAATGAGCCGGAGCAGTGATCCTCTACCTGGACGCATCCGCGATCGTTACCGAGACGACCGGACGGCCGCCCGCACGGGCGCTCAGTGCGTACATGAAGCGAAACCTGTCTGCCAGATTGGCCACCAGTGTTATCGGATTTGTCGAATCAGTACGCGGATGCGCCGATTACGGTGACTACCCCGGCCTGATGCGAGATCTGGATAACCGGTACGCGAAAATTCCGGTGACGGATCGCATTTGCGACCTTGCCACGTACTTGCCTCGACGGATGAAGTCTGCGGACGCGATTCACCTGGCCAGTGCAATGCAACTGGAGCGAGAGCTACTCGCATTGGTCACCTACGACGACCAGATGGCGGATGTTGCCCACCAACTAGGGCTGCCAGTCGCGATGCCCGGCAAGGAATAGCTTGCATTCCTGTCGAATGCCCGTGATAGAGAGGATTTGAGCGTGAACGGGAGGTCGGTTACCCGAAACCGACCTCCCGCCACCGGTTTATGCGTCGGCCAACCCCACCCGATCCAGCACCCACGCGTACTCGAACGCGACTTCCTTCCACTTCTCGTACCGCCCGCTCACACCACCGTGCCCCGCGCTCATCTCGGTCTTCAACAGCAGCTGCGAGTCACCTGTCTTGGTGGCACGCAGTTTCGCCACCCATTTGGCGGGCTCGACGTAGAGCACGCGGGTGTCGTTGAGGCTGGTGATGGCGAGGATGGCCGGGTAGTCCTTGGCCTCGATGTTCTCGTACGGCGCGTACGACTTCATGTAGTCGTAGATGTCCTTGTCCGCCAACGGGTTACCCCACTCGTCCCACTCGATGACGGTCAGCGGCAGCGACGGATCGAGGATCGAGGTGAGCGGGTCGACGAACGGAACATTGGCCAGGATGCCCGCGAACAGCTCGGGCGCCAGGTTCGCCACCGCACCCATCAGCAGCCCGCCCGCGCTGCCGCCGTCGGCGATCAACCGGTCCGCGGCGGTCTTACCGGTGTCGATCAAATGCCTTGCGCACGAGACGAAGTCGGTGAAGGTGTTCTTCTTGGTGAGCGTTTTGCCGTTCTCGTACCACAGCCGCCCCATCTCGCCGCCGCCGCGCACGTGCGCGACCGCGAACACCATGCCGCGATCCAGCAGCGACAACCGCGAAACGGAGAAGGAGGGATCCATGCTCGCCTCGTAGGAGCCGTACCCGTAGAGCAGCAGCGGCTTCGGCGAATCCACCGCCAGCCCCTTCTTCCACACCAGCGAGATCGGGATGCGGGTGCCGTCCTCGGCGACCGCCCAGTCCCGGTGCTGCTCATAGTCGTTCGCGTCGTACCCGCCCAGCACCGGCTGCTCCTTGCGCAGCAGCAGATCGCCGGTGGCCGGCACATAGTCGAAGACCTGCATCGGCGTGATGAACGAGGTCAGCCCGATGCGCAGGGTCGGCTGCGCCCATTCGGGATTCGCGCCCGCGCCGACCGCGAACAGTTCCAGGTCGAACTCGAGCTCGTGCCGCTCGCCGTACCCGCTCTCGGTGAGCGACCAGACCGCGACCCGGGTCAGCGCCTCTCGCCGGTAGCTCAGCACCAGGTGGTCGGCGTAGGCGTCGACGTCCTCGAGCCGCACGTCGTCGCGGTGCTCGATCAGCAGCGTCTGGTCCGACGGATCGGCGACCGGGGCGTCGGCGAGCACGAAGTTCTCCGCCTTCACCCCGTCCACCACGTCGTTGTGCAGGATCAGGAACCGGTCCTCGCCGGCGACCACCGCGTGCTCGGCCGAGTACTCGACCCCCTCGCGGCGCGGCAGGATGACCCGGAACTCGCCCTCGGGATCGTCGGATTCGAGCACCCAGCCCTCGGTGGTGATCTTGGAACCGACCCAGATCATCAGGTACTTCTCCGAGCGGGTGGAGGTGATGCTCACCCAGTAGCGCTCGTCGGGCTCGTGGAACACCTTCACGTCCGAGTCGGACGGGCTGCCGAGGCGGTGCCGCCATACGGTGTCGGGCCGCCAGGACTCGTCCACGGTCTGGTAGAAGACGTGGGTGCCGTCCAGCGACCAGGTCGCGCCGGGTGCCGTCTCGGCGATCTCGTCGGGCAACATCTCGCCGGTGCGCAAGTCCTTGAAGCGCAGCACATATCGCTCGTCGCCGACGGTGTCCACGGAGTAGGCGAGCAGGTTGCCGTCGTGGCTGAGCGAGAACGCGCCGAGCGCGAAGAAGTCGTGCCCCTCGGCGACCTCGTTGCTGTCCAGCAGTATCTGCTCGCCGGGGACCTCGGTGCCCGCCTCCAGTCGCGGCGGGGTCCAGGCGTCGATGCCGTCGGCGTCGGCGTCGATCGGACACCGGCAGTGCACGCCGTACTGTTTGCCCTCGAAGCTGCGCGAGTAATACCAGTAGTCGCCCATCCTGGTGGGCACGGACAGGTCCGTCTCCTGCGTGCGGCGCTTGATCTCGTCGAAGATCGAGTCGCGCAGCGCGGCCAGGTGCGCGGTCTGCGCCTCGGTGTAGGCGTTCTCCGCCGCTAGGTAGGAGATGACCTCCGGGTTCTCCTTGTCGCGCAGCCACTCGTACTCGTCGACGAACGTGTCGCCGTGGTGCACACGCTCGGTGGGCACCGTCTTGGCGATCGGTGCCGTCACTCCGTCGAGGTCTGAGATCGTTCCGGTACCGCTGTCGAGAGCCATGGGCTCCACCGTAGCGGCGCGGACCTCTCCCGTCCCGCCAGGACCCGGCTACCGCGCCGCGCGCGCCGGATTCGTGTCCTAGGCCCTACTTCTTCGCCGGCGGCTCGATACCGGAGGCGGCTCGGATGACCCCGTCGAGCACCTCGCGGGTGCGGTCCAGGTCCCGCATGGCCTGCTCGATCCGTTCGCGTTCCTCGGTGAGCTTCTCCACCAGGAACGGCGTGGCGGTCGCGTTCGGGGTGCCGTCGACGTCGTGGATGCACGGCAGCAGCTCGCCGACGGTCGCGCTGTGCAGACCCGCGGCGAACATCTCCTGGATGCGCCGGACCCGGTCGACGGCCGACTCCGCGTACTCGCGCTGTCCGCCGGAGGTCCGCTCCGCGGTGAGCAGGCCCTTGGCTTCGTAGTACCGCAGCGACCGGACGCTGACCCCGGTCCGCTCGGCCAGTTCACCGATGCGCACGATCTCTCCTTGACCTGACACTGATGTCAGGTTTTACGGTACAGGAATGCTGCTGCTGACCGAATACCCGAATTACCTACGCCCCCTGCCCAATCGGATCGTCATGTCACCGAT
Organism: Nocardia tenerifensis NBRC 101015; assembly: GCF_000308715.1. GTDB lineage: Bacteria > Actinomycetota > Actinomycetes > Mycobacteriales > Mycobacteriaceae > Nocardia > Nocardia tenerifensis. The sequence continues at coordinate 70,096 of NZ_BAGH01000036.1, read as the reverse complement.
GACCCGGTTGCGCTCGCTGCCGGACGGCTCGCCCACCGCCGACGTCGCCGACTACTACGCCCAGCGGGCCACGGCCGGGCTCATCCTCACCGAGGGCATCTGGCCCCATTCGACCGGGCAGAGCGAGGCGTGGGTGCCCGGTCTGCAAACGGAACGGCATGTCGCGGCGTGGCGGCGGGTCACCGAGGCCGTGCACGCACACGGCGGACGGATCTTCGCGCAGCTGATGCACGGCGGACGCAAAGGCCACCCCCTCGCCAGAATCGACGGTTCGTGGCCGGCCGGTCCGTCGGCGGTACTGGACGACGATCGCCTGCGCCTGATCGACGGCGGCAAAGGCGAGCCGATCACCCCGGCGGTCATGAGCCACGCCGACATCGCCGCGGCCGTCGAGCACCACGCGGCCGCCGCCCGCAACGCGATCGATGCGGGCTTCGACGGCGTCGAGATCCACGGCGCCAACAGCTATCTCGTGCATCAGTTCCTCGCCGACAACACCAACCTGCGCACCGACGAGTTCGGCGGGTCGATCGAGAATCGCATGCGCGTGCCGCTGGCGATCGTCGATGCCGTGACCGCCGCGATCGGCGCGCACCGTACCGGGATCCGCCTGTCCCCCGGCAACCCTCAGTTCAATATGTTCGAAGCCGACCCCGCCCCGCTCTACCGCACGCTGGTCACCGAGCTGGACCGCCGCGGCCTCGCGCACCTGCACCTCACCGACGACGACACCTACCCCGCGCTGGCCGACCTTCGGCCGCGCTGGCACGGCACCCTCATCGCCAACGTCGGCGAGAACCGCGCGCCGACCACGGCCGAGGCCGCCGAGCGGGTGCTGCGCGCCGGTCAGGCCGATCTCGTGTCCTTCGGCCGCGCGTTCATCGCGAACCCCGACCTCGTGTACCGCATCACCCACGACCTACCGCTCGCCTCGATCCGTGAGGATGTGCTCTACGGCCGCACCGCCGAGGGGTACAGCGACTATCCACAGTGGCAACCCAGCGAGGTGCATGCCCGCTGACCGTCCGCCAGATCAGGATTCGTCCCCACCGGAGCCTCGGGGTTCATCCGCAGCCGCACCTCGGATGAACCCGTGGCATCACGCCTCGAGCAGCTTCACCTTCTTGTTGGCGCGTTCGGCGAGGACCGCTCCGCCCGCGGCCAGCACGACGAGCACCGCGAGCTGACCGCCCCAACCGCCCGGCACCCAGTCGAGCAGGCCCCAGACCTGGGACTTGCGGTGATCGATGAGCAGGCGGATGACGGCCTGGGCCGAGGCGACCATCAAGACCATGCCGACGATCTGCAGGCCGACCCACACGTTCTTGCCCATCACACTCTCCATTCCGATATTGCCTGGTTAGCGACGTTTCTCATGGTTGTCCCGAGGGTGGTCGTCGCGCATCGGCCATCGGTCGAGAGCCGCTTCATCCTTTGGTCGATCCGAATTCGCCCCGCAGGCCGATGCGGGCGCGCGCGGGCGTTGCCTACAGTCGCCTCATGTCCACCGCACCCCCGTCGTCGGCGCCGCCGCTGGGCCTGTGGTCGCACGCCTGGCGCGTGGCCGCGGTCATCGGCATCGGCCTGGTGGCGTGGTCGAGCACCAGGGCGGAGATGGCGCCGCTCGACGGTGCGCTGCTGACCTGGTTCACCCTCGGTGATCCCCTGCTCGGGGTGGTCTGCCTGCTGCTCACGCTGCTGCGGCGCCGGTACCCGGTGGCCATCGCGGCGATCGTGACGGTGGCGTCCACCGCGTCGGTCAGCGCCAACGGCTCGGCGGCCCTGGTGCTGTGCTCGCTGGCCACCCGGCGGCGCTACCCCGAGACGATCTCGCTCGCCATCGTCAGCATCGGCACCGGTCTGCTCACCGACAGCCTGCTCTACCCGAAGCAGCCCGGCCTGCAACCGGCCTGGTACGGGCCGTCGGTGCTCACGGCCTGCATCGCCGCCATCGTCGCCATCGGCTTCGCGGTCGGGGCGCGACGAGATCTGGTGTGGTCTTTACGCTCTCGCGCCGAGACCGCCGAGCGGGAGCAGCACGCCAGAGCCGCCGAGGCGCGCCTGCTGGAACGCAACCGCATCGCGCGGGAGATGCACGACGTGCTGGCGCACCGGATCTCGGTGGTCGCCATGCACGCCGGCGCCCTCGGTTTCCGCACCGATCTGTCCAGGGAGCAGACCACCGCGACGGCGAAGACCATCGCCGAGAACGCCCATCTCGCGCTCCAGGAACTGCGCGAGGTGCTCGGCGTGCTGCGCGCCGGCGACGACGCGCTGACCGACGCTCCGGAACCGCCGCAGCCGACGCTCGCCGACCTCGCCCGGCTCGTCGACGAGGCACGCTCGACGGGGATGGACGTGTCGATCACCGACACGACCACCGCAGACCTGCCGGCGACCAGCGCGCGCACCGCGTACCGCATCGCCCAGGAGGGACTCACCAACGCGCGCAAGCACTCTCCCGGCGCGGCGGTTCGCGTGCGCATCGACGGCGGGCCGGGGCAGGACTTGATCGTCGACGTCGGCAACTCCGCGCCGCGGCAGCCGGGCCTGGCCCTGCCGTCGTCGGGCTACGGCCTGCTCGGCCTGGCCGAACGAGCCGAATTGGTCGGCGGCACATTGACTTACGGCCCCGACCCGGTCGGCGGCTATCGGCTGCGGGCCGTGCTGCCGTGGCCCGCGGCAACCGCGAAGAGCGACCGGTGAGCGCACGCATCCGCGTGGTCGTCGTCGACGACGAGCCGTTGGCGCGTTCGGCGCTCACGCTGATCCTCGGCGGCGACCCGGAGCTGGAGCTGGTCGGCGAGGCGGCCGACGGTGAGCAGGCGCTCGCGGTGATCGCCGAGCAGTCGCCCGACATCGTGCTGATGGACATTCGCATGCCGGTGCGCGACGGGCTCGACGCCACCCGCGAACTGCTGAGCCGGGCCGACCCGCCCCGCGTTCTCGTGCTCACCACGTTCGACGCCGACGATATGGTGTTGCGCGCGTTGCGGATCGGGGCGCACGGATTCCTGCTCAAGGACACTCCGCCCGCCGACATCGTCGCCGCGGTCAAACAGGTGGCGGCGGGTCGGCCGATGCTGTCGCCGAGCGTCACCGCGCAACTCATCTCGGTGGCCACCGCGCGTCCGAGCGAGGACGACGCGGCGCGCGAACGGGCCCGCAGCGCCCTCGCCTCCTTGACCGAGCGCGAACGCGATGTCGCCGAGGCCATCGGCCGCGGCCTGTCCAACTCCGATATCGCCAAGGAGATGCACCTGAGCATCGCCACCGTGAAGTCCTACACCAGCAGGTTGCTCACCAAGCTCGACGCCGAGAACCGGGTGCAGATCGCGATCGTCGTGCTGAACGCGGGGCGCGGTCGGAGTTGAGGCCCTCGGCTCGATGCTTTCCTCGCCGGGCCCCAAGGCTCAATCGCCCAGCGCGCCCCGGATCGATCCGGCGAGGTAGTCCAGATCGGCTCGCCGCGGACTGGTCGGCCGCCCCCGCAACCCGAACCCGTCCCCCGGCGTCCGCGGAATCACGTGCAGGTGCACATGAAACACCTCCTGCCCCGCCGTCACCCCGTCGGCGAGAAAGAAATTCACCCCGTCGCACCCCACCTCACTCGCCCGCAACGCCGCAGCCAACCGCTGCCCTACCTGAAACAGCTTCCCCCCGACCACCGGATCCAACTCCGCGAGACTCCGCGCCGCCACCTTCGGCACCACCAGCAGATGCCCCGGCGTCATGGGCCGAATGTCCATGAACGCCAGCACATCATCGTCCTCATACACCCGGCTGGCCTCCGCCCGCCCGGCAATGATGTCCCCGAAAATCGTGTACGGATTCACCCCGAAACCCTAACGCGCCCAGCCACTCCGCTCTGCGACAAAATCGCTACCCACCCGCGCGCCGCACCGCCATACTGACCACAGCTCCCGGCACTAGCGGGGAGAAGTGGGCCCGGGTCCTGGCCGGACGACCAGCATCCGGGCCCGCCGCGTCGGCAAGACAACGCAGCACCGCAAAGACATAGCCACCGAACACCGAATGCAGTACCCTTGAGCCAGCTCCCGGCACTAGCTGGGAGAAGTGGACCCGGCTCCTCTCCGGACGGTGAGCAGTCGGGTTTCGCGCTGTTCAGGGCAGTTCCGCTACGTCGTAGACATCCCGCACCAGCGGCGCGACCATCGCCTTCCATGCCCCACCGGCACCGAACGCCCAGGCGACCGCGTCCGGCCACCACAGGCACGGCTCACAGTGCGGCGGCATGTGGACGTACGGAAGCTCCGCCGATGCTTTGCGCAGCACCCCAGCGATACAGTGGCGGTCACGCTGGTCCTGGCTCTCCCGCGACTCGACCACCAGCCGGCCCGCCCGCGCATCGATCAGGTATGTCACCAAGCGGGCCATGCACTCGTCGCGAACGCGAACCTCGGCCCCTCGCCCGACGAACATCGCCACACGAACGCCGTCGCATCGCGCCATGGCGGCGAGGATCAACCGCCGCCGACCGTCCGGCTCCTTGGCAAAGTGCCAGCGCCGTTGGCCGGGCAGGCAGAGACCACGGACGAGCGATCGCGCGTGCGTCAGCCGCTCGGGCGGAATGAGCGCGGCACACAGCAGATATCGGTCGCGGCGAATCGACTCGTCCACGAACGCGTGAATGGGCACCCCGGGACGATACCGCTGGGCTATGACACCTGCTGTGCACTTCGCGGCGAGATCGCCGCAGCCCCTACAGGATTGGTGACGGGGTGTAGTTGGCGGCGGTGGGGTTCTGGTCCACCAGTTTCTGGACGGCGGCTACGACATCGGAGACCTGGGCTTCGGCCGCGCCGACGAAGGCGGACTTGTCGGCGAGGGCGGCGTCGAGGGCCGGACGGTCGAGCGGAAGGCGGGGGTCGGCGGCGAGCCGGTCGAGCAGGTCGGGTTCGCGGCCCTGTTCGCGCATCGCGAGGGCGACGGCGACGGCGTGTTCCTTGATGACCTCGTGGGCGGTCTCGCGGCCGACGCCGGCGCGGACGGCGGCCATGAGAATGCGGGTGGTGGCGAGGAACGGCAGGTAACGGTCCAGTTCGCGGGCGATGACGGCGGGGTAGGCGCCGAACTCCGCGAGCACGGTGAGGAAGGTCTCCATCATGCCGTCGATGGCGAAGAACGCGTCGGGCAGCGCGACCCGGCGGACCACCGAGCAGAACACGTCGCCCTCGTTCCACTGCGCGCCGGCCAGTTCGGCGGCCATCGAGGCGTAGCCGCGCAGCACCACCTGCAGGCCGTTGACCCGCTCGCAGGAGCGGGTGTTCATCTTGTGCGGCATGGCCGAGCTGCCCACCTGACCGGGCTGGAAGCCCTCGGTGACCAGCTCGTTTCCGGCCATCAGCCGGATGGTGTGGGCGAATGACGACGGACCGGCGCCCACCTGGACCAGCGCGGAGAGCACGTCGTGATCGAGCGAGCGCGGATAGACCTGGCCGACGCTGGTGAGCACGGTCGCGAAGCCCAGATGCCGGGCGACCTGCTGCTCCAGTTTCGACAGCTTGGCCGGGTCGCCGCCGAGCAGGTCGAGCATGTCCTGCGCGGTACCCATCGGGCCCTTGATGCCGCGCAGCGGGTAACGGTCGATCAGCTCACGCAGCCGGGTCAGCGCGATCAACAACTCGTCGGCGGCCGAGGCGAACCGCTTGCCGAGGGTGGTGGCCTGCGCGGCCACATTGTGCGAGCGTCCCGCCATCACCAGCGTCTGGTACTCGGCGGCCCGCTCGGTGAGCCGGGCCGCGATCGCGACGCCGTGCGCGTGCACGTGCTCGAGGGAGAGCCGGATCTGCAGCTGCTCAACGTTTTCGGTGAGGTCGCGGCTGGTCATGCCCTTGTGCACGTGCTCGTGCCCGGCCAGCGCGTTGAACTCCTCGATGCGCGCCTTGACGTCGTGCCGGGTGACCCGCTCGCGCTCGGCGATCGAGGCCAGGTCGACCTGGTCGATCACCCGCTCGTAGTCGGCGAGCACACCGTCGGGCAGATCGATGCCGAGCTCCGACTGGGCCCGCAGCACCTCCAGCCAGAGTCGCCGCTCGAGCACGATCTTGTGCTCGGGCGACCACAGCCGAACCAGTTCAGGACTGGCATACCGAGTGGCGAGAACATTCGGGACAAGGGTCACGACTCCACCTCGCTGACGCTCGGCTCCGTCGTGCCCCTGGGCACTGTGTCTATGGTTCCCTCGCTGCGCTCGCTCACGTCTCGTCAGTCTAGTGCGCGAAACCGATCCACCTGCTGGGGCGTCGGCGGTGCGACGATGTCGATGACCTCGAGCAGCGCGCCGCGGGCCATGCGGCGCGGCTCCGGCTCCATCTCGGTGAGGGCCGCGACGACCGCGCCGTCGACCACCGCGACCAGCCTGCGCAGTTGTTCCGGGCGGACCAGGCGGTCGGAGCGGCGCAGCACGTCGGCGAGCAACTCGTCGAGCTGAGCTCGCAGGCGTAACTGCACTTCCCGGAGCTCGGGGTGCCGCGCGGACGCCACCGATCGCTCGTAGCGGGCGATCAACTGCCCGCGCGCGCCGTCGTCGTGCCAGTGCCCGTCGGTCCCGACCAGCAGATCGAGGACCAGATCGACGGTCGCCTCCGCGCCGCGGCGGCGGTGACTCACCTCGCCGACCCGGCGGCGCATCGCGTCGAGCTCCACATTGCCGCTGAATTCGACCGCGCGCGCGATCAGGTCCTCCAGCGATTCGAAGTAGTAGGTGGTCGACGCCAGCGGAAGGTCCGCGCGGGTCGCGACCGACCGGTGCCGCACCGCCTCGAACCCGCCTTCGAGCAACAACTCGGCGGCGGCGGCTACCAAAGCCTGGCGACGCCGTTCGCCTTTCGGGGTCGTCGCGGTGATCACCGTGCCATCGTGCCAGTCGTCATCAGTTCTTCCAGGGGAAATCAGCGAGGAAAAGCAACCATCGATGTTTTACCGTATCCGCGCGGCCACGGTGCCGAACTGCGGAAAGTTGTTGTCGTACACGACTATCGAATACCGAGATAGTGCCCTAGACGAACCAGCGCCTCCTCGATGTCCGCGGTGGCGCCCGCGAACGAGAAGCGAACTGTCCGGTTCCCGTGCACGGTGTCGAAGTCGATGCCGGGAGCGAGCGCGACGCCGGTGTGGTCGAGCACCTCGGCGCACCACTTACGTGCGTCGTCGGTGAGGTGGCCGATGTCGGCGTAGGCATAGAACGCCCCGTCCGCGGGGGCCAGGTCGGTGATGCCGAGACGCGGCAGTCCGTCGAGCAGCAAACGCCGATTCGTCGCGTAACGACGCACGTGGCCGTCGAGCTCGGCCTTGGCCTCGGCGCCGAACGCGTGCAGCGCGGCGTACTGCGAGATCGCGGGCGGGCACACGGTGAGGTTGGAGGCCAGCCGCTGCAGCGCGGGCCGCAATCCGCTCGGCGCCAGCATCCAGCCGAGCCGCCAGCCGGTCATCGAGAAGTACTTGGACACCGAGCCGATGACGACCGATTCGCGGGAGGTCTCCCAGGCCGAGGAGGTTCCAGTGTCCGAGCTGCCGTAGGTGATGCCGTGGTAGATCTCGTCGGAGATGAGCAGCGTGCCGTGGGCGTCGCACCAGCGGGCCAGCGCGGCGAGTTCGGCCGGGGCGATCATGGTGCCGGTCGGGTTGGCCGGGCTCGCGACCACCAGCCCCGCGGGCGGTTGCGGCAGCGCCTCCAGCATGGCGACCGTCGGCTGGAATCTCGTCTCCGCGCCGCAATCCAGCTCCACCACGCGACAGCCGAGCGCGGTGAGCGTGTTTCGGTAGGCGGGGTAGCCGGGGCGCGCGACCACCACGGTGTCGCCGGGGTCGAAGGCGGCCAGGAAGATCAGCGAGAACGCGCCGGACGAACCGGTCGTGATCACCACGTCGTCCGGGTCGACGGCGTAGCCGTAGGTCTCGGTGTGGTGCCGGGCGATCGCCTCGCGCAGCGGCAGGATGCCGAAAGTCTCTGTGTAGCCGAGCAATTCGGCCTCGATCGCCGCCATGGTCGCGCGCAGCACCGGCGCGGGCGCCGGCGTCGACGGCTGTCCCGCGGCGAGCACGAGCACGTCGCCGTGCGTCCGCGCCCGTTGCGCGGCAGCTTTCCAGACGTCCATCACGTAGAAAGGTGGAATGGTCGACCGGCGAGATTCTCTGGACACCCGTCAGACGGTAGACGGTGTCGCGCGGCGACATCTCGCGGACGGTCGGCTTTCGTCTCGCCCGGCAGACTTCGCCTCGACGCACCGTGCGCACCTGCCGTGCGCGCCCCTCCCGCCGGGGTTATGGTCGGCTTGATGCTCGAGAATGCTCGACGAGCCGGACTCGACCGGGTGCGCGGAGTGGGTGGCATCGGGGTCATTCCGCCGGACTGGCGTGCCCGGCTGCGGGACCGACCGGCACGCGGCCTGCGGGCCTCGCTCGATCGGCGCGGCGTCCAGGACCTGCTGCGACGACGCCCCGATCCGCGGGAACTGTGGCAGCGGCGCTCCGAGCTGCGCGCCAAGTGGGACAAGCGCCCCGACCGCGACGAATTGCTCGCGCTGCTGCGCAAGCATCGGGTGCTGCTCGCCGGCCTGGCCGTGACCGCCGTCTTCGCCGCGGGCGACGCCTCCATCGCGGGCGCGATCAGCGACCGGACCCCGGACCCGGACCACGCGCAACGCGTCGCGGTCGCCTATCCATTGCAGGTGCAGTCGACCCCGCCGTCGGTGCGCCGCTACCTGAACGCCATCGCCAACGGTGAACGCCTGCGCGAAGAGGCCGTGGTCGCCGCGGCCGCACGCGCCACGCTCGAGCGCGCCAAGGCGGAGGCCGCCGCCGCGGCCGCCGGGGAGTGGCAGCCGTGGATGGGCGGCACGGCGACGACCACGCCCGGCACGGTCCTACCCGGCATCGGCGAGTTCGTCATGCCCGCCCGCGGCACCTTCACCTCCGGATTCGGTTCGCGCTGGGGCACTTTCCACAACGGCATCGACATCGCGGGCCCGATCGGCACCCCGATCTACGCCGTCGCCAACGGCACCGTCATCGACGCGGGCCCCGCCGAGGGCTTCGGGCTCTGGGTGCGCATCCGCCACGACGACGGCAGCATCACCGTGTACGGCCACATGTACGACTTCTTCGTCTCCCGCGGCGAACGCGTGCCGGCCGGTATGCAGATCGCCCGCATGGGCAACCGCGGCGACTCCACCGGGCCGCACCTGCACTTCGAGGTGATCGTCAACGGTCAGCACATCGACCCTCAGCAGTGGCTGGCTTTACACGGCCTGAACTTCGGCTGACGGTCGAGAAGCTCAGCCCAGCACGGTGAGTGACTCAGCTCCTCGTGTCACCGTCGGCCGTCGACGAGACCGCCACGGCCTCCGCGTCGCGTTCCTGACGAGCCGGGATCTCGATGCGGTTTTCAACGGCGGCGAGCCCGATATCGGTGCGGTAGTGGCTGCCCGGCAGCTTGATCGAGGCGATGCGCTCGTAGGCGTTCGTCCGGGCCTCGGCGAGATCGGCGCCGACACCGACCACATTGAGCACCCGCCCGCCCGCGGACACCAGGGTGCCGTCCTCGCGCAGCGCGGTTCCGGCGTGCAGCACCGCGGCGGACTCGTCGCCCGAGCCCTCGCCCGCACCGGTGATGACGTCGCCGATGCGCGGGCGGCCGGGGTAGTTCTCGGCGGCGATCACCACGGTGATGGCCGAGCCGTCGCGCCAGCGCGGCGGGGCGACCTCGGCGAGCGTGCCGGTGGCCGTGGCGTTGAGCAGTTCGCCGAGCGGGCTCTCCAGCAGGGCGAGCACGGCCTGGGTCTCGGGATCGCCGAAGCGGCAGTTGAATTCGACGACCGCCGGGCCCTCGGAGCCCATCGCGAGCCCGGCGTAGAGCAGGCCGGAGAATCCGCTGTCGCGGCGAACCAGTTCGGCCGCAACGGGTTTCACCACATCGTCGACGATCGCGGTGACCGCGTCCTCAGGCAGCCACGGCAGCGGCGTGTAGGCGCCCATGCCGCCGGTGTTCGGGCCGGTGTCCCCGTCGCCCACCCGCTTGTGATCCTGCGCGGGCAGCAGCGGCACCACCGTCTCGCCGTCGACGAGGCAGAACAGCGAGACCTCCGGCCCGTCCAGGAATGACTCCAGCAGTACCGGATGCCCCTGCTCCAGCAGTTCGGCGCCGTGGTCGCGGGCCGCGGAACGGTCGGCGGTGACCACCACGCCCTTGCCCGCGGCGAGTCCGTCGTCCTTCACCACCCAGGTCGGCCCGAAGCGGTCCAGCTCGGCGTCGAGGTCGGCCGGGTTGTCCACGATCTCGCTGTGCGCGGTACGCACCCCGGCGGCCGCCATCACGTCCTTGGCGAAGGCCTTCGAACCCTCGATCCGCGCGGCCGCGGCGGACGGTCCGAAGCAGGCGAATCCCGCCGCCCGCACCGCGTCGGCCACGCCGAGCACCAGCGGCACCTCGGGCCCGATCACCACGAGATCGGCCGCCGTGTCGGTGGCCAGCGCGACCACCGCCTCCGCCGAGCACGGATCGACCGGCCTGGTCTGCGCGTGCTGCGCGATGCCCGCGTTGCCGGGAGCGGCGACGACCGCGCTCACCGCGGGGTCGCGGCGCAGCGCCGAGACGAGGGCATGTTCACGGGCTCCGGAACCGATGACGAGTACGCGCACGGCAGACAGCTTAGGTGAAGCCCCATCGACGACCTGCGGTCACTCGTGAACAGCAGACGACCATCGAATATCGGTCTCGCGACATGGATGATGGAAAGGGATGGTCCTGGCATTCCGCGACCGGGCCACGCCACCCACACCGCGCGAAGGATGTGCACACGATGGGTTTGATCGACGGACTGATGGGCAACGCCGGGCGGATCGATCCCGGCCGGGCACAACAGGAATACGCGAAACTCATGGGCGAGGGTGAACAGATCTACGCCGCGTACCTGCTGGTGCGCGACGCCATCCTGTTCACCAACCGGCGCCTGATCCTGGTCGACAAACAGGGCATGACCGGCCGCAAGGTCAGCTATCACAGCGTGCCCTACCGGGCGATCACCCACTTCTCGGTGGAGACCGCGGGCACCTTCGACCTGGATGCCGAGCTCTGCATCTGGATCTCCGGAAACCCCGAGCCGCTGCAGAAGCGGTTCAACCGCCAGGTCGACATCTACGAGGTCCAGGGCATCCTGTCGCATTTCGCGGCGGTGTGACCGCGAAAGCGCCTGCGTCGCTTACCCCTTCCGCGCCGCGACGACCACCGGGCGCACCTTGGTGAGCAGCAGCTCGAGGAACTGCTCCGGCTGCCAGAACGACGCGAAATGCGTCGCGTCGGTGATCAGCGCGAACTCCTTGTGCGGCGCCTGGACGTCGTCGAAGTAGCGACGGGCGCGCGGGGCGGGCGTCAGGCTGTCGTGCTCGCCTTGAAAGATGAAGAACGGCAAGTCGAATCGTGTTCCGTCACGCCACGCGTCGAAATGCACGGACTCGACCCCGACGCGCTCGGAGAACTTCATGCCGTCCGCGCCCGCCTTCAGATCACGCAGCCGGTGCCGCGGGGAGAACCACATCGCGGGCAAGATCAATTTCTTGAACATGGTGGCGACGAACGGATCGGCACTCGCCGTCAGCTTGGCGTTCAGTCCCCAGTCCGCGGCCGTCCAGGTTGTCGGATCCGCGCCCATCCGCTCGAGTTTCGCCGCGGCGGAGCCCTTGCCGCTCGAACGCAGCCTGCGCACCGTCTCATGGAACGCGATGTCGTCGGGCTCACCGCCGCAGACGTTCTGGTCGGTGCCCACATAGGCCGAGTACAGCTCGGGGTGCTCGCGCGCCAGGCGCAGGCCGAAGACCGAGCCGAACGAGTTGCCCAGGAGGATCACCTCATTCGTGCGCAGCCGCTCCCGCACATAGCCGGTGACCTCCACCGCGTCGGCGAGCAACTGATCGAAGCAGACCGTGCCCTGCTCGCCGCGGCCGAAAGTCTTTCCCGCGCCGCGCATATCCCAGCGCACGACGGTGAAGTGACGCTCCCACGCCCTGGTTCGATGCGCGAAATAGGTGTTCGTCGCGCCCGGGCCGCCGTGCAGGTCGAGCAGGACCGGGTTGGCCGTGTCCTCGCCGCGGATCTCGATCCACTGCTCGATGCCGCCGATTCGCACGAAGCCGGACTCGTCGATGCCGTTCGGGGTGTCGATCCGCAGTTCGGCCGCGGCTTTGCGGCGCCGTAGTTGGCGATGCCCGAACAAAGCCGCCGGTGCGGCGGAGACGGCGGTGGCGAGGGCGAGCGCGATCATGCTGAGATCCTAATTGTGTCTGCTGGAAACTAATATGCGTACGATAGACACAGTTTCGGGTTCCCGCAACACCTCGCCGAGCATCGACACCGACCGGCCGCCGGAGCCCTCGGCGCGTAGCCTGCGAAACATGGCTTCCGTCTTCAGCAAGATCATCGCCGGTGAGATCCCAGGTCGATTCGTTTGGGAGGACGACGAATTCGTCGGTTTCCTCACCATCGCACCGGTCACCCCCGGGCACACCCTCGTCGTGCCCCGCAAGGAGATCGATCAGTGGCAGGACGTCGACCCCGACACCTTCGCCCGCCTCACCGGCACCGCCCAGAAGATCGGCCGAGCAGTGCGCGCGGCTTGGGACGCTCCCCGCGCCGGCCTCCTCATCGCCGGCCTAGAAGTCCCCCACCTGCACGTCCACGTCTTCCCCGCCTTCACCATGGGCGACTTCGACATCTCCGGCGCCGACCCCAACCCGAGTGCCGAGTCGTTGGACGAGGCCCAAGCCAAAATCAAGCAGGCCCTCCGCGACCTCGGCCACGGAGCCAACGTCCCGGACTGAGCCGTCAAGGGTGGTCACGCGGGGACGCGCAGAGCAACGTCCTGCGTCCCCGCGTGCATACCGTTCTCTTAGGACGGGTTGCGATCCTTGCGTGAGCCATCCGGATTCCGCGGCACATCGTCATTGTTGAAATCGTCGTCCCCGAATCGACTCGACAGATGCAGTCGTTTCTCCGGCGGACCCGCGGCACGCTTCGCATTGAACTCATCGAACATCGCGTCGACAGCGTCCTTCTCCTCTTGACTGAGCGGCGCAAAACCCTCTTCCTCAGGTGTCGAAACCCGCCGCCCCTTGTAGTACTCGGCCATTACCCACCCGACGCGGTCGAGCCGAGCGCGACGCTGTCAAGGGCGACAACGTACGGCGCGTCGGTCTTCTCGGCCTCGCGTAGCTCGTCGGTGGTGGTCACGCGGGGACTCCTCGCCGTTTCTGCGTGCACACCGTTACTAGTCACCCTCCTGGGTCGGGTTGCGATCCTTACGTGAGCCGTCCGGGTTACGCGGCACATCCTCGTCGTTGAAGTCGTCGTCACCGAATCGGCTGGACAGGTGAATGCGCTTCTCGGGCGGGACCGCATTCCGGCGCGCATTGAATTCGGCAACCGTTGCCAACGTTTCCGCGATCTCTTCCTCAGTCAGCGGCGGTAAACCATCTTCTTCGCGAGTCGAGATGCGTCTTCCTTTGTAGTACTCGGCCATTACCCACCCGACGCGGTCGAGCCGAGCGCGACGCTGTCAAGGGCCACAACGTACGGTGCGTCGCCGCCGGCTTCGGGGCATAGCTCCTCGGTGATGGTCACGCGTCGGCCGCCCCCTTCCCGTCCTCCACCAGATTCCCGTGCTGGTCGAACCATTGCCCCTTGCGGTAGGTCCAGCCCTCCCACTCGGTACCGTCCAGGTCATCGGAGAATCGTCCGCCGAACCCCGCTGGCATGACCCCCTCCGGGGGCGGTGCGGCCGCGCGAATGTCGGCGTCGAATTGGGCCAGAATCGCCCTGTTGCGAGCGACCTCCTCCGGGGTCGGCATTTTCATTCCGGCCGCTTCGGCCTCTTCGCGGGTATAAAAAATCTTCCCGCCTACTTCTCTCGGCATTATGCCCTCCCTTGCATTTCCCAGCTCTCAGCGCGCGCAGATCCTCGTCGATGTACTCGGCCTCGGGGGCGATCACGTCTTGGAACGCGACGGCGGCGGCCTCGAGAATCGCGGGGAATCCGGCCGCGCCCGCGGAGTTCTTCGCCGCGTCCCAGGCCAGGCCGGCATTGCTGATCATCGTCGCATTGCCGTCGGGAACGGTGAGGCCGATCTTCTCGACCAGGCCGAGTCCTTCGTCCACCAAACCTTGGCCGGGGCCGCCGGCCGAGGGCAGCGGCACCCGGCACACCAATACCGGGTACATGGGGTTCGGTGGTTTCACCGGAGCGGGCCCGGCGTCGATGGTGGCGGCGTGCTCGCTCAGGGCCCGCTGATAGCCCATCTCGTTGAGCACGATCGCGTAGGTGTGCGCGGCGGTCGCTACCTTCTCCACCATTTTGAGGATCTCGGCGGCGCGCCGGTCGTAGGTTTTGGCCCATTCGATGGCGTCGGTGTAGCTGCCCGCCATGTGGTTGGCTTTCGCCAGCTCGGGCCAGCGCGCGTCGACATCGGCCCACCAGGCCTGCGCACCAGCCGCAAGCTTGGCCGCGGTGTCGTAGTAGACGTTGGTGTCGACGTCGAGAACCGTGCCGGTCACTGCCCGCTCCGGCCGAGCATCGAAAGATTCGCGGCGGTGCCTGCGTCGTAGGACGAAAGCGCCGCGGCCGCTGCTGTTTTCACCTTCGCCAGTTCGCCGTGGATCATCGCCGCGGCCGTGATCCATTGAGCGTGAGTGGCGGCGTGCGCATCGGCCGCCGCGCCGGACCAGTCGCGCTGCACGACCGCGATGCGTTCTTCCAACTCACGTAGCAACTCCTCGACAAACCCGTTCAGACTTTCGAGCTGAGCCGTGACGGTGTCCAGGTGTGCCAGGTCGACACGGTATTGATCAGTCATCCCTGTTGTCCCCCAGTGCTTTCAGGGAAGGTCGAGCGAGCTGACGGTCGTCGCTGTGGTCGTATCGGTGGCTTGATTGCGATCGACCACGACGCCGAGGAGATCGGCCATGTCGGCGAGCGCTTCGAACACCGCGAGCGCCGCACGATGGGTTTCGTCCCACGCGCCGGCATAGGCGGTGGCCGCGGTGCCGTGCCGGCTCGACATGAGACCATCGACCTCAACCGAGCCGCGGCGCAGGCCATCTATCAGGGCTTGCGCTGTCTGCTGCACATAGCGACCCGCGTCGGTCACCGAGTCGGGGACCAAAGCGAAGGTGGGATATGCTGCGGGCGTGCCGGTCACCGGACGGCTCGCTGCAATGGGGGCGGCGAGTAATTCATGGTCGCTACTGTTCCAGGTGAAGGCGAGTTCGCGCTAGGCGGCCGAGACCAGAGGAGCCGGTGGACTGCACAGGGCGGTGGGGCAACGCGACGGGCCAGCGAAAGGTGTTCGTCACGGCCTCGATGCATGGTGCCGACAACTAGCAGATCCCCTGTCGAGGTTGAACAGACGACCTTCGCTTACTAGGTCAAACCGTCCGAACACTGTGCTGATCACGAAATCGGCAGCAGCGTGCCGCCGAGCACAGACCGGAGACTTTTAGGGGTGCTCATCCTGCCTTGTCAGAGCCACGTGCCACACGTGCGCTCCGACGTCACTACCCGGACCAGTCCGGTGTCACCACTTTTAACGAGGGCAACGAATTTTCGCAGTTTCGCACCCGACTACACCTACCAGGCCGCACCTCCACCCGACCTCCACCCGGAAACTTCCTACAGCGATAAACACACCCGTTTCGCCCTACGGATAGCCAACAACGTTTCGCGCACGAGGTTTTCGTTGCGTTAAGTATGTTTCAGTCCGCTGCCGGACCTGCTTATAAATACCGTTGTCAGGGTCCAGGGCCTCAAGTTCGAAAGATACCTTATGATTATAATTATGATGCACAACAAGTGAATCCGGTTTCACCCGGTACAACGCGCGGATCTCCCCCTGTGCCGAAGCGACCAGATATCGCACAGTCTGCGCTCGATGTAGATCCAGCTTCCAGTACATCCGAGCGGAGTCGCTCAGACATTTCGGATCAATTTGCGGGTACCAGCCGTGACCGGTGCGCTCGCTTCCGATCTCAGGTATCCATTCGCCGAGGTACACCCACAGGATTTCACCATGCTCGACCCGTCGGCTACCGCCACGCGTGACACGTCGAACCATCTTTTTGGCAGGCGGTTTGGACGCCTTGGTAAGGATCTGTACAGCGGGCGCCTCCGGGAGAGGACGACCCGCGTCGACGGGTTGATAATCCGGGTTGTCGTCGCGAATGAAGCGCAAGAGACGATCAAAAGCGTTCAACGAAGCGGCGGTCTTGGCACACCCATCGATGCACATAAGTGTTCGCCCCTGTTCGAACAGCTCTGTAGCCGACACCGCAGTGGCCTTGTCCACGTCGAAGACATGAGTCAGCACCTGTGCGGGCACGAGGATCATCGACGTGTCCGGAGGGCTCCTGTGTACACGACATCGCGTATTCTGTCCGTCATGTGCTGATTGGGATTCGGCATAGAACAGGTAGTAGGGGGCGCCGCCGTAATGCCCGGCCGCCTCGAGCAAGTCGACTCGTTGACGTGCAGGAACTGCGCCGCTTTTGATTGGTTGACCGCAGCGTGCACGCTTAGCCTGTATAAGCATCCGAATCTCACACTCCGCAGCCTCGTCTTGCAAGCTATAGACGAAGTCAGCGCCGACACCCCGGCGCCCGAGAGCTTGATTACCACCCTCCTGAGGCCTGGTCAGAAGCCTGATGCCGCCTGTGGAATCCGACATCGTGGCGCTGTCCCAGATGCGGCACCGATGAGAGCCCTCGTGCTCGCACTCCGGGCAACGCGCATCTATCCGGTAGTTCACGCCCGTTAGATGGCCAAGCAGAATCTCGGTGAGAGTCTCTTCCTGCCATGGAAACTTGCGGGCACCAAGGTTCTGTAGCCGATACACGCTCTGGCAGGTCAGTCGATGCGCGGCGATCGGGTCGACGAAGATGGAGGTCGGGAATTCTGCCATACAATGACCGCCTAGGTGTAAGCATCGCAACGATGCGCTGCATATATCGCGAGATCGGAACGAGAAGTATTCGCTGCCAGTCGACTACGCCACTGCGATGTTCGCTAGGCCGCCGTCAGAACCACGTAGCAGCTGCGTCAAACATCCAATGAGATGTTGACCGCCGGAGTCAACGCCTCGAGTTGCGTTGCGTAGGCGCCGAGAATCTGCTCGTAAAGGTCGCTGACCTTCGTGTGAGTAACTGTAATCACCATGGAGTACCGGATGGGCAGTGCCGTCCCGGTTGCATGACCAGACTGCCTAGCGTTGTAGTGGATATCGAAAACCGGGTTTTGCAGGCTTGTTACACGTTTGCTGACTTTATTGTGCATGACTGTATCCCACTTGTGGGCGTCACGGCGCAGCACAGCCTCGGTCTCGTAGCCGCCACCTCGGAAAAATTGTGCAGGATCGGCGTGAATTTGGTTGGCGTTCTTATATCTTCCCGAGTGGGGGCGAAACGTCACGTCGAGGCCGCTCCGAGTGTAGTTACCAGGATCTGCAGGATCGACCGCAGTCGCATAGACCAAGGTGGCTTTGATCTGAACACTGCCAGCAGGCAGATTGGAGGGCAATGGAATCTGGGCACGAAGATACTTCGCGGGAGTGAGCACGCCTTGATAGAGCACTCGCGCTTCACCATTTCCGCAGATCACCATGTCTGCGAGTCGCGAAGCGATTCTGCCGTGGCCGATGTCCGTTGCAGGAGAACTGCCATGCCCTTCAGCCGTGTGGACGAGCAACGCTTTCAGATCCAATGGCCCCAATTTGTCTCCGAAGAGCGTCCGCGCGCCTAACGCAGCTCGAAGCGCGGCTGGTGCGGCAAAGCTTGTACCTTTAAGCGGTTCGGCGATCCCGGCGGAATCGACCACGATGAATGGCTCCGTTTCAGAACCGCCGAAAGCCAGTACGTCCGGCTTGACTACGCCTGGTGAGCGGCCTGGGCCGATCGCAGAATAGTTTGCTCGGTTCCATTTCGTCCCGGTGCGGTCGCAGGCACCGACTCCGACAGCATTAACGCTATCTGCGGGCACCTGGATACGAGCATTTCCTGACGGCCGATCAAGGTGTCCGTTGTTACCGGTGGCGATGGTGGCCAATGTGTTTCCGTCGCTCAAATGGTCGTCCCAGAACGCCGTCCACGCATGTATCTCATCGTCTTCTATCGGCAGATCGGGTCCAATGCTGACGTTCACGAACTCGTACTTGCGTTGCCCAAGGATGGATCGAATTCGTTCGATTACTGTATAGAGTTCAAGTGGATCGGATTCGCTGTCTTGGTCGAGAACCTGATAGTGGTCGACGTAGCTATAGGGCACTGGTGCCGCCTGAGCACTGTCGATAGAACCGAACAGCAGGGCGGACGTCACCTGATGGCCATGGTCGACATCCTCGGAATCCGGTGGCCCACTATCAGGGAATGTGTGGTTGACGACCCAGCGCGCGAGTGGCGAACCTATCGGAATACCACCGTCGAACACTGCTACGTGCAGGTCACTGTTTACCGGCTCGGTGTCAGGTAGGACTGGAGAGAAGGCTTGGGCGGACACCCCCCGGAGCGGCTCGCTGTCCAGCTGCGCCCGCATTCTCGGCATCCACCGGATCGCGCGGGTGAACGAGAACCCTCCCAAAGCCCCAATCGCTTCCTTTGTGCCTTTAACTGGCACAAACGCCATACCACCGCTTTGAATGCGCCGCTCCAGCTCAACGACGAGATCGAGGCTGCGAGCATAGGCGATCAACCCGTTGAAGATGAGGTCCGAGTCCTGGTGAAGAACAAGCTCTGCGACGGTCTCACCCTCCTCGGCAGCTGAGAGCCGACGCCGGTCGGCGGGCGTATTGAGGCGGAACTCTTCCAACTTGACGATATCGTATTCATTCGAAGTGAGTCGATCAGTCGAAGTCAGATGTTCGGCGAACTCACGCAGATTTCGCCGCGAAGTGGATAGAAACAACTGAGTGGTGGCACGAGGGTCTGTAGGAGTGAAACGCTCAATGTACTCGGCGCCCGCCTCATCTGTGCGCCGCCGGGCCTGCTGAGATGGAACAACCACCGACGGCCTACTTCCGACAGCTGTCATCTGCATTGTCGCGAGCAGCTGCGTCGGATGGCCGCTCTTAGAGAGATAGGCAGGGTGCAGCGTGGCGACAGCGACAGTCAGATCACCGGGGCATGCGAGGTCGGGTAGGTCGTCAGCGGCGTCACTCGTCCGGGCCATCATGCTGCCAATCCGCTGACGCGCCTGCTCGACGGTATATGGGGCGGGAGTGGAGCTCCCACTGGAGGCAGGAACGACGGGCTCTGTTAGACGCTCACCGAATCCGATCAGGAACCGCGGTCCAGGCATCCACTCCCCCTAACGACTTGTGGTTGATTTTTCCTGAGCAAAACCACGGATAGTGTCGCGCGACACTCCAGTCATCGAGCTTATTTGACGCTGCGACAAAGTACCGGCTTCTGCCAAGGTCGTCGCCACTTGTAACCGTTCGGCACGTGGCAGACCCTGTACAACTTGTCCCCAGTGCTTGAGCATCAAGTCTTCGAGCGGCACATTATCGAGCACCGAACGCCGTCGCAGTTGCATCGTTACTCGCTCGATATCATTGTAGGACTGCCCTTTTGACGCTGTCAGGGCTAGTTCGATGACCGAGACCGGTAAAGGCTCTGCAGCGAAGCGAAGTATAGCGTCGCGACGCTGGTCTGGGCCGGGCAGAGGGAAGCCGACACTGACATCGAACCGCCGCCACACCGCAGGATCGAGTAGTTCAGCATGATTTGTGGCACCGATCACTAGCCCTGCTCCGGCCGGCCAATCGTCGATCTGCTGAAGCAGTACAGTGACCAAGCGTTTCAGCTCACCAACATCTCGATCGTCGTCACGTCGCTTAGCGATTGCATCAAGTTCGTCGAGCAGTAGCACACAGGGTCGCTGTTTCGCATAGTCGATGGCGTGCCGCAAGTTCGTCCCAGTCTTACCGAGCAGGCTGCTCATCACGGTGGCGAGATCCAAAATAACCAGCGGCAACGACAATCTGGCCGCAATCCAAGTGGCTGCCATAGTTTTGCCGACACCAGGTGGACCGACAAACAGCACTGTGCGTGCTGGCGACAAATCTGCTGCGGCGAGGCGTTCCGAGGCACCGCGCTCGTCAACGATCTGCTGCAGTGATCTCATCACCTCCTCGGCAAGGATCGGCTGCTCAGCGTCGGCTCCTTGATGAACGATAGTAAGTAGCGGCAGACGACTGTCTCCATCGACCGGCACCGGCGAGCTGCTCTCGCCACGCAACGGCGACGCGCGTGTAGGACTCTGCCGAAGCACACCGATGAGCGCCTCGGACATGTCTGGCATAGCCTGACGGTTCCGCCTGGCGACCCGGCGGACGAACATTGCAACATCCTGCTCGCGACCAGCCATTGCCAGTCGTGTCAGGTGGACGAAATCATCGGAAAGCCGACCGCTCTCGTCCGCCGATGCGGTTTCTATAGGGTTTGACATGCACCTATTCCGATCGATGAACTGGACAACTTACCGTCTAGTACTATGCTACGTCGCCCACAACCCAGCCACTAGATCAGCGGCAGAATTGGCCCCACCTGGTCATGGACACAATCTGCACAGTCCTACCGACAGCCCAACCGCGCTGATCGTAGAGGGCTGAACCTTTCCGGCCCAGGAGTCTCACCAACGGCTTGAGCACACCGAGTGAACCTGAAAGCATTGGGGACTGTTAACTATTCGACTCGGGGCCGATTGCGGATGGGTGCGCACAGCAACGAGCGACCAGAACAAGGTTCCACACTGCGTCTAACGATCAGTCCAAACCCGCTATGAGATAAGCGACCCGACCGCTGGGGTGCCGACTCCGACGGTTGATGGCAGAACACCCATGGCCCATAACTTGAGCCGGAGCCGAACAGCAGCCATCGTGCCGCGCAACCCCTCGGTACCGGCGGGAATGTAACACCTGTATGTTGTCCATACCGGTTTGACGGACCAACCGGGGGTACGGTTCCTTCGGCGATCTGGTTGTCCTACTGATCGCCTCTACTGCGCGCGAGCGCAGCTCCTGGTGCACAACGAGCAACTCATGACCGGTACGCCGCTGAGCCGAACTCGGCACGGATCGCTTCTAGCTCGCCGACGACGTTGAGTCGAGCGTCTCGCGACCTCCTGGTCAAGCCTGTTGAGCAGTGTGCCACCTGATCCAAAATGTGTGAGCACGTCTGTCGGACGTGCTCACACGTTTGAGCCCCCTGTCAGGATTGAACTGACGACCTTTCGCTTACAAGGTCAATCGGCGCAAGCGCTGTGCTGATCAGGAAGCTAGCAGCGTGCCGCGGAGCGTCAAAACGAAAGTTTAGTGCTGTTCATCATGCCTGGTCAGAGCACTTCTAGGTCGATCGGAACGTTGATCGAGCCGTATACCGCAGGATCGTCGGTCAGCACCGGATATCCGGTTACCTGAGCTTCCCAGACGACGTGCGCGACATCCGGCGCGATCGGTGCGCCCGCAGTCAGAGCGACCGCCGCAACGCCGGGCACGATTGCCTGACTGAATGGAATGACCGTGTAGCCGGACGCGTCGAAGTCCGCCGCGTTAGCCCCAGCCAGTACCGCGACGTAAAGGCTGGTCGCCGGAATGACCAATGGGCGCTGCTCCCGCACGCTGAACTGGACCACGGTCTGGGCGAAGATGCTGCGGCGCAAGGCGGTCAGGGCGGACGCGTCGAGGATGGTTCCGGCCGAGGTGGGCCTCACGCGGCGCCGTGGGCGCGGTGCGCGCGATCGGCACGATCGAACAGCGCCCGGGTGCGTGCCTCAGCGTCGGCCAGTTCCGCTGCGGTTGGTTCACCGTGCTCGCCGCGCCACCGAGCGATAATCTCATCCACCGTCGCGCGCGCCTCACCAGAGCCTGCCACCGCAGCGATGTACGCGCTGACCGAGCGGGCTTGGCCTGCTTTCACCGCGTTTTCCGCCCGGACCACCAGCTCTTCCGGCAGGGTCAAACTGACCTTCCGCGTGCTCATACCGCGATCCTACCTTTATCCCACCGTCGATGCGCTGCTCTATTGCGTACTGCATCAATCCGCGTTGGCGGGTCGCGCGAGCGGGTACCCGCAAATCACTGTCCTATCGGGGGTGCGGACTAGACTCTGAGCCAGTCGGTCAGTGTTTGGTCGGAGTGATCCGATTGGCCGATCTCCTTGTGTCGTACCCACGATGTGAGCGCGATGGATGAGGCTCCTCCGCAGTGTGCGGGGTGGCCTCACCCCGTCGCACTCCCGCGGCGGGTTCCTACGAGGAGAGGAAGGCCGAGTGCCAGAGATGGCTCAGCCGGAATCGAACACACCACCACCACCGCCATGCCGCCGAAGACACCTGCGGCGGATATCGGACTCACTTCTGTGGGTTCGGACTGTGGTGAACGTCTGTGTGGTGCTGAGCGGAAACGATACCGCCAGCTCTGCGATCAGGACGATCACCGAGCTGGCGGCGCGCCTGCTAGCTGCGATCACGGGCCGGCAAACCTGACGGATCGCTGCTGCTAGTGGTGAACGGCCCCCGGACGGCTTATTGAGCCTCCGGGGGTTCCGTTCTCTTGACGAGTATCCTTTTCGGAATGAAACATTCCGGCCGGAATGTAGTATACAAACTACACTATAGTATACAAACTACACTACACGTCACTTGACATGGTACAGCGCGGGATTGAGATCACCTGGACCGACCGGGGAGACGACCCGAACAGCCGACAGTGCGCCGTGCACGGCACCCTTCACACACTGGCGACAGGTCCAACGTTTCAAGGCGGCCCTGCCTTCGCGAATGGGGGCCTATGTCCGTTCCTACCACTCCGAGACAGGCACACCGTCCCATGCTGTGGACTTCCTCAACCGCTGCTCCAACCACGATCACCACATGCTGAGACCGAGCACAAGCCACCTCACGGAGGAACAGGAGCGACGCTTACGCCAACCCTCGCGGAGGTAATGAGTCGATGTAACGACGAAGGCTGTCCCCGTCGATAATGAGCTTTTTCCCTTCCTGGCGGACGGCGAGCCGGTCATCGCGGATCAGCTCCATCAGTTTCCATTTCGCCAGACCTGTTGCGGCCATAGCGGTTTTGGTGTTGTAGCTGTACGGCCGGGTGTCGACGCTCATCTCGGCGAGTGTCTCACGGATCAGTTGCTTCAAAACCTGTGTGTCCGCCCCACCCGGCATGGCAACGTCCCGAATGAGTTGTTTCAAAGCAGCGATGTCGATCAATTGCTCGCTCACGATCGTCCTCTCTGCAATCGACGCCGGCTGAGTGGGGAGAGCCCCAAAGGGTCAGGCATCGGCGTGAAAGCAGGCACCACCATCGAGTCGATGGCGGCCTGGATGTCCTCCCGCGCTAGCCGCCACGATCGGCCGGCTTTACGGCCAGGTAGCTTCCTCCCCCGCAGCTGCTTCAGATACCAGTCCGCAGTCACTTGGAGCAGCTGCGCCGCCTCCGCGACTGTGTACAACCGGGGTTCGACTGCGTCCACTTCGAACGTCTTCTCGCAAGGCGCTTCGGTAGCGACGACAGCTTCCTGCTGAGGCACTGACGAATCCAGGTGCGCCCGCCGTTCTTCTTCTGTGTGAAGTGACGCAAACACCGACCGAATGAGTCTCTTCTGCCTCGGACCCAACGGCGGTGCCGTTTCAAGCCGACCGGCGATCCACTCCTTCTTATTTGCCGTGTAGCGCTCCTCCGCGTTCATTCCGCTCCCGTCCCGACGACGTCTTCCGAACCCAACAGTTCATCGAAGGCTGACATACCTCGACCGGATGCGTAGGCGGATTGCTGGTCTACCCTCCGCTGGTTCTACGGTGTGGACCCGTCTGTGGTCAAAGGTGCCTCCCGACATCACTCACCCGCCCGGCCTGCGATGTCGAAGTCCACTGCGCCTGCATCTGCAACGCCACCCGACCAAACGCATGCGTAAGCCAAACGCACGATGAGCCTGGAACCTTGATGTCGACAGTTTCGCGACCGCTGGCAGACTTCGCGTCGCACGTCGCGACCTCAACCCCGGACGATGCCACCGCTCCCGGCGGTTCCGTTGGCACGGCACTCAACTCCCGAGCCCGGTCCTGAACTGATGTAAACCGCTACCGCCGTCTGCGAACGGTTTTACGGTGAGCGCATGGCAACAGTCGGTGACTGGCTTGAGTTGATTGGCACACTCACTACGGTCTATGGGCTTTGGTTCGCGTGGAACAGGAACTCCAACAGGCGCTTACGCCGGTGGATCTCCCGCCGGGCGGACTGGCTCGCCAACAAGGTTCGCCATTACAGCGCGAGGCTGTTCCCATGTCTCCGACGCGATGCTGCGGTCACCGTACGGGCCGCAGAAGCTATCGCCACCGCCCATGCCGCGACAGTAGATGTACGGTCCGGAATCGATCCGAGTCGGCCACTGCAAATTCAGATCCAAATGATGTCGACCCAGCTCGTGGCCCTCAGTAGAGACCTCCAAGCGTTTCGCCAACGAGTCGACGACTCGCAGCGCAACGTCCGGGAACTGGCGCAGTCGGCCGACGCTGCCGCGCGTGAGGCCGCTCACTCGGCGGTCTCTTCCCTACGCGACCGCAGTCGTGTAGAGGCGTTCACTGATCTGAGCATCGCGCTCGTCGGCATTCTGGTTACCGCGGCTGGCATCACGGTCGGCATGATTGCCGACGGCCGATTCTCTTGGCTCCCCTTGTAGTTCGCTTCACGACCCGCTGTACTCACCGACAACGGCGCCTGCTACCGGTCCCGCCGCTGCGCTAATGCCTTGGAGGAGACCGGGACCACGCACAAGCGCCCCCGGCCCTACACGCTCCGGACCAACGGGAAGGCGGAGCGTTTCAATGGCACGCTGGCCCAGAAATGGGCCTACGTCCGCGAATACGACTCCGAGCAGGCACGACGAGCCGCATTGGTCGACTTCCTCAACACCTACAACCACGACCGGCCGCACGCCGGCATCGGCCATCGATCACCCAGCAGCCGCGTTCCGCAACGCAACTACCGGCTCACCGGCCCCTGCCCAGCGAGCCCAACCACTCGCGACCTTCCGGTCATCGGCCCCGAACAGCTGATCCTTGGATCGAAACCCGTGCAACCAATCTCCCGAGACAGCACACCTAGCCCTCGGGAGATATCAGGCCGCGGCGCCTAGCCTCGCCCTTATATTTCTCGGCAGAGTCGCGACACTGCGCGGCAGCGTCCTCCTCGCCCTGACCGTCGTAATCCGCAGCTTTGCTGTCGAAGTAGGAGATGTGGCGGAGGACGTCGTCGTCGTCCTTGCCCTCCAGGCTTCCCATGGAAGGTGTCCAATCCGTCATGGCCGAATTCTCCCCAGTGCTCGCTGGTCTGCGGCGATCTCTGGATGCTGCGGCGATTCATGTCAGTCGGACGATACGGTTCAACTACGGCCTTCGACCGTCGGCGCCGAGCATGCTTCTTGATGGCCTTGCTGCCTTTCTCGGTGCCTGGCCTTGGTCGCAGCTGCCCTCCCTGCGGCCGCGCCGCATGTGCGTAAATCGATCAGTTTCTCGGCAACTCGGTCCCGTCGGCTGTCGGCGTTGAGCAGAATCATGCGATGGCTGGGAGGGCGAGCGCGCCTCGCGCACGGTTGGGTAAGGACGCGCGTGCGGCGTTGAGCCGCCGTGCGGGACGCATACGGTTGTTCCCCGCGGTCACCGCGGCGCTGCTCGCCGGGCTGGGTGTGGCCGTCGCCGCCTACGCGTTCCTGCGCTGGCTCACCCCCGTCGACCCGAGCAAGCAAGCCGCCGAGATCGACGTCACCCGCGTCGCGTTGACCGTGGTCGCCGGCGTCGGCGGTGTCGTGGCCCTGGTGATCGCCTACCGGCGCCAACGCGATCTCGAGCAGAGCCGGTTCGTCGAACGCTTCGGCGCCGCGGCCGCCCAGCTCGGCGCGACCGATGTCGCGGTCCGCATCGCCGGGGTCTACGCCATGGCCGGAGTCGCCGACGAGAGCGACGGCCGCCGCCGCCAGCAGTGCATCGACGTGCTCTGCGGCTACCTGCGTCTGCCCTACGATCCGGAACTGGGTGCCAACCACCAATCCAAACTGATCGTCAAAAGACGCCGCACAGTCCGAGACCGATCCCAGGTCGGCGCCGAACAAGAACAGCACCTCGAATACCGGCAAAACGACCGCGAAGTCCGCGCGACCATCGTCCGGGTCATCGCCGACCACCTGCGGCCCGCGGCCGAATACAGCTGGTCGGCAAACGATTTCGACTTCCGCACCGCACACCTCGAAGACACCGAATTCAGCAACACAACCTTCGCTGGCACATGCCGGTTCGAGCGAGCGACGTTCTCCGGCACCACCAGGCTCGATGGCGCGACATTCACCAACGACGTCGGGTTCGGCCAGGTGACCTTCGCCGGCATCGCCACCTTCGATGGCGCGACGTTCTGCGGCCATGCCAGGTTCGGCCGCACAACATTCGGCAACTATGCCGGGTTCAGAGGCGTGACATTCTTCGACACCGCCGAGTTCGACGGTACGACGTTCTCCGACGCTGCCGGGTTCCACGGTACGACGTGGTATGGCCGTGCCGGATTCGACCGCACGACTTTCGCCGAGATGGTCGGGTTCGGTCAGGCGACGTTCATGAGGACCGCCGGATTCGGCCACACGACGTTCGCCGGCTATGCCGGGTTCAGAGATGCGACGTTCTCTCAAGAAGCCGGGTTCGGAGACGCGAAGTTCGCCAACTTAGCCGAGTTCCAGGGTGCAAGGTTCGTCCGCGGCGCCTGGTTCGGAGGCGCGACGTTTTCAGGCGATGCTGTGTTCGACCGCGCAACGTTTTCCCTTGGTCTCGGGTTCGTCGGCACCACCTTCGGCGGTGGCGCAGTGTTCGACGGCGCGACCTTCAGCGGCGACGCAGTGTTCGACGGCGCGACCTTCAGCGGCGACGCAGTGTTCGACGGCGCGGCCTTCTTCGGCGAAACCCGGTTCCTGGGGGTGGATTTCGGCGGCAGAGTCATCCGCTTCGTCAGTCCGAGACAGTGGGGACCGCCTGCCCCGGTATTCGACTGGGACCAGGACAGCAGTCAAAAGCCGGGCAACGTCTTACCGCAGGATTGGCCCCCTGTGCCAGAAGAAGCTTCATAGCCACCCAGATGGGATGTTGGAAATCGTTCGTTTCTTGGACACCGGCCCCGGCCGGAGCGAATCGCCACGTGGGCCACGCCCGAGCGGTGTTCAACAAACGTGTCGAAAACGGTTGGTGTGCAACAAGTCCTGTCGAACCTTTCTCGTACAGTCCCGGGCATGGCCACCCCGACATGCGCCCTCGACGGTGACGCGCTCGACCCAATCGGCGGCGGTGGTGCCTCGACTGACCGCACCGTGCACGGACTCTCATTCTCGTGCGCGAAACCGGAATCTTCCCGTGGCTGTGCCTCACAGTGTGGGGACATCAGCCGGACAATCGGCTCGCCGCGGGGAACCGCAGACCTCGGTGTCCCCGTCGGATAGGTATGGACGACGAGCAGCCGACCCAGGTCGGCGCATACCTGAGCACTCCGGCGACGCGATGGGCGTCGGCACGGATACGCATCGCGCTGGCCCTGACCTGCGGGCACCCGAGTGTGCGCCGCCGCGCTCGCCGACGGCTACGCCACCAACTCAGCTGAGTTGCCGATCTGGGTGTGGACATCCGCGAGCGGGCGCAGGACCGTCAGCTCTCGCCGAACAAGGGCAGCCGCTCGGTGGGTGCGCACCCCGCCGAGCTGGCGCAGGCAGCGCGCGCAGGAGACTTCGGCGCGTGCGGGCTCCGGGACGGTCGGTGACCAGCCAGCCACGCCGGTGCGGCACAGCAGCTCTGGGACGATTTCCTCGCCGATCCACTCCCCGAGACTGACCGTGTGCACGGTCTGCCCGGAGCGCACCACCGCGTGCACTCTGGGATCGCCGCAGGCCTTCCATGCGGAGGCAGCTAGCGGCCTCGACGGTGACGAGTCCCATATGCGCCCCTACATGCACCGGCCCGCAAACCCTCAAGGTAGCGCGGGCCGGTGGGTGGCGCGGTCAGGCGCCGAGGTCCTCGATCAGGATGAACGTGCGTTTCTTGGGCGGCTGCATGAACGCTTCGTGCAGGTCGGGATACTGCTTTCTTACCGCCATGCCATCGACGCTGGTCTTGAGGAACTGGCGTGCGATGTCGGGGTGTTCGGCCTCGAACTTCTCCGCGTCGAACCAGCGGTTGGAATCAGCCTTGTCGTAGGTGGCGACACCGGTGATGCCGCGGTCCTTGCCGATCGCGAGCAGGATCGCGCGCCGTAGCGGTTCGGCCTCGTCGGCCAGGGCCCGCTGCTCGGCCTCGATCTGCACCAGCCGGCGGTGCGCGGCGGTGATCTCGTCGGTGGGATCGACCATGGTTTCGGTGTTGTCGACGGTGTCGAGTTCGGCGACCTGGGCGGTCTCGGCGAGCAGCGTCGGCAGCTCATCGACGAGCCACCGCTCGAGCTCGCCGAGACCGGCGCGGACTTCGGCTTCGGTCAGCCGGTAGACCTCCTTGCGGTAGCGGTGCTTGCGCGCCACCCACCGGCGTTTGAGGAACCGCTCCCCCTCGAGCGCGTGCTCGGTCTCGACGTAGTCGTAGAGCCGCAGCTTCTCCTTGGCGCCGGTGCGCAGCGAGGACTGCCGCGTACTCAACGTCGTCGCCTTGCCGATCTTCCACAGATCCTCGGCCTCGTAGCGAGATATGTAGGTGTACCCCATGATTGATCCCCTGCTGTCTGAAAGACGTTCCCGCCCTTATCGAGAACGTGACACGGTCCTCATGGTCGCATCAGCCACCGACATGTCAGTGCCTGATGTCACAGTCATGCGCATGAGCTACCAATACTCGAATCTGACCGGCGCGATCGCCGACAAGAACTGTCCGCTGCGCGGCTACCTCGACCATCGGTTCCCGAATCTCAAACCCGTCCAAGCCGACTACCGGGCCTCGGCGGGCACACTGCTGGTCGAGGGCAACGGCGCCAGTCCGGGCACCGTCGGCGCCGCCTTCGACTACCTGCTGCGCTTCACCCTCGACCCCGCCTACCTCCCACAAACCGCCATCATCGCCGAACCGATCTTCAACCGCCCCAACTACCTCGATGCCGTCACCGAGCTGGCCGAACTGGCGGGCCACGCACACACGCGCCCACTGTCCGAACACACATTCACGACGGCCGCCCGCGCGAGCTGGGCGCTGGCGTTGTGCACCGAGCTGTATCGCAACCCATTCGTCTTGCCCACCTCCCCGCTGGCCGATCCCCTCCGCACCGGCACCTTCACCGTCGACACACTGCTCGGCCTCGCTTCTGCTGATGCCGTCGCACAGCTGCGATCGCTCTACACGCTCGCGGTCACCGAACTGGCCGAAATCTTGTCCGCCGCGCCAAAGCGGGTGACGCTGGGACCGACCTTCGCCGCCTCGCTGCACTGCGGCGCCGATGCCGACCTGATCGTCGACGGCGTCCTGGTCGAGCTCAAGACCCGGCTGGGCAGCCTCAACCGCAAAACCGGCCAGCGCTCGGACTCGCTGTCGCTGGCCGATATCTACCAGGTCATCGGCTACGTCCTGTTCGACACCACCGACACCTTCGCCATCCACACCGTGGCCCTCTACTCCGCCCGCTACGGCGCCCTGCACCGGTGGCCGCTACAGCAGCTGCTCGACACCCTCGCCGGCGCACCGGTCGATCTGGCCGCCGAACGGGCTACGGTCTCGGCTCTGCTCGGCGCGCCGAAGGTGCCGGTCGAACCACGCTAGGCAGGCTCGGTGGGGCGCGCCGCCTTCTCCGCGGCTTGCTTGGCCGCGGATAAGGTGCTGCGGCGCCCCATCTTCAGCACCCTCGCTGCGCTGTCGACCTGGAAGTGGTAGAAGGTCCCGTCCTGCCACACCGCCAGCTCCCGCCGGAACTTGCGTTTGGTCAGCGTCCCGTTCTCGTGGAAACTCCAGCCCCCGACGGCGTCGACCTCCGACAGCATCAGCCACGCCTCCTTCGCCGGAAAATAGATCGGACCAGCCAGTATGCCCCGTGGTCTCGTGAGATCAGCCCTCGGCTGGCACGAGATCGGCCACTCGCACGGTCCACTGATAGCGACCGGGTGCGTCCTGGACCGACTCGACTACCGCGCGTGGTCGGCCTCGATCTCGACGACGGTGAACAGCGAGACGCCGCTTGTTCCTATCCGGACCTGATCACCTACGTTCACCACGCCCCGCAGACTATCCCGAGCGGACGCACCAGTCCGTGCAAGGGTCGAAAGCGTGTTCGATGACTTCATTCCGGTGTACCGGCTCAGCACCGGACAGGTGGTTGAGCCCGGCCGGCTGTATCGGACGCGCGCGGGCTGGGAAGAGCCGACACCGATCGCCTGCCCCCGAGGGCACGACCTCGGCAAAGGACGCGTTCTGATCGGATCGATGGCATGCCCTGCCGCGGCGGGCGGTGGGCACCGAACGCACCACTGCATCCAGTGCGGATATGTCATCTACACGCCTCCGGTCACCAGGGGTTGCGTCCACCCGAGTACACGGTCCACTTGAGCGAGGCGGTCGGCGAATGAGACCCGGCATCTATCAGCGGACGGCCGACATCACCCGCCTCGCGCCCGTCGAGGATGAGACGCTTCCCGGAGTTCGTCGACGGCCACCAAGCCGACTCGGCCAAACCCGCCGATACATGGTCCCGCCGGGACCATAGCCGCCCCTGGCCGCTGCCGAGGGGGCAGCAGCACAGACCCCTCGGGCCGATGGTGCGCGTTGCCTCGGAGGTTCTGCGGGTTGCGTGATGTTTCGGAGCCACCCAAATAGATCTTCGAGGTGATCATCGAGCTGGACGGCATCCCAACATCCCAACTAGCGCTCCCCACCCGAACGCGCATTCGAGTGCCCCCGTACGGCCGCTGCAGACTGCACCTCAATCGCTGGACAGCTACTCCCGAGTATTCGAGCACTGTAACGATACTACAACGGTGTATGCACAAAATTGAAGTTCGACACCAACTGTGGTGGATTCACTTCCTGCCCGGTGGAAGGCTCATACTCGCGAGTAACCAAGCAAGATATGTAACGATTAGATAACGAACAATGTGAACGAAAGACCTGGATCTTACTGAACGGTAGCCACCGTCTACCTCAGCAAAAATTCGGCTCGGCTATTGACGCTGGCCAAGATTCTTGTACGGGCGAACTAAAATACTGGCCAGTAGGGCTTGCGCGTGGACACCGAACACGAGCATTCTGTCCCTGTTTAATGCCAGGCTTGTTCCGTCGAGCTTCCCCGGCCAGCACCCCGGCCACGGGGAGCAAGGGTAGGACCTCACCAGATGGCCTACACCTCCCGACGCCGCCAGCGCCCGCGACGCGGGTGACGGCACCGCTCCACCAATTGTCCCAGCGCGAAACCGAACACCGGAGTCCCCCTCATGAGCGTTGCGCCGCTGCGCGCCGCCACCGCCCCCTCGTCGCCGAACGAGCCGGCGGGAGTTCCGCGCGTCCGCCGACTATCCGATCGACTAGTAGCCACCCGCCGATCCCTAGGCGTGGCGGCTCGCGTCGCTGGCCGTTGGGCACCCTGGGTGGTCGCCGGCGGGCTCGGATCGCGTTGCGATGAATCCAGTTCGCCACCGACAACAGGCTCGGCGCGGTAGGCGAACTACCGGTACGAAAGTTGCGAATTCGCTGCGGGTCTCATCAACGGCTCGACAGGGCGAGCTAACCGGCGGGCACGTCGAACCTCGTCTCTACACTGTCGCCTTGTTCGGCGTGCGCGAATCCGATCCATCCGAATTTCCTTGCTGCGAACCCCCTTTCCCTGCGGGAGGGCACCCGGGCCGGCCGCCGAAACACGTCGGCGGCCACGGCTACCGACACCGTCGGCGGCCGGGCAGTAAGGAGGTCCATTGGATCCGTCCGACGTACCGGACACGGCTGGGGACGAGGAACAACCCACTCCCCCCAGCCGGCAGGAAACAGCTCGACGGTGCTGCAAGGCTCTCGCCATGGGACTCGACGCCATCTCGGCGTTCTGCTCCCTGACAGGCAGAGACAGCCTGGCAGCCATCACCAGGCTGTCTGCCCTGCCACTGCGAGCGATAGCGGATAGGATGCCCGGCTCGCCGCAGTGATTGGAGCGCTCGGGTCGTCAGCTGCGAACTGCCGGCCCGAGCACTTCGCCCCTTACAGGACGCTCATACGGTATCGGTCGTTAGCCTTGCATAGCTCCCGAGATGTAGCCATATGTAAGATGCCACAAGGCTTTGCGACACATGGCACCCAGCCGAGGCTGCCACTTCGTCGTATACACCACACGTCATAGCGTGAACTGCAAATAACGGGTTGCTCGGAAACTTTACAGTGCCCCGTTCGATCAAATGCACTTGCAGGGCGTTACAACATGGTGACAATCCCATGTCCGCCCCTGATGTCCCCCACCTCCTAGCTGTGGTGTCTCAGGACGTTGGTTCCACGGTAGTGATCTCGAACCCCAGCTGTTCAGGTCCGAACACTGGCAGCACTGGGTCGATGATGCCGGTGTCGGTGAGGCGGTAGTCGCGTAGCGGGACTCGGCTGGCCGGCGCCTGGTGGCCGATCCCGGCATGGGCCGATCGGGGTTGTAGTGGTTCAGGAAGTCGACCAGCG
Organism: Nocardia tenerifensis NBRC 101015; assembly: GCF_000308715.1. Classification (GTDB taxonomy): domain Bacteria; phylum Actinomycetota; class Actinomycetes; order Mycobacteriales; family Mycobacteriaceae; genus Nocardia; species Nocardia tenerifensis. Next base: position 37,394 of record NZ_BAGH01000036.1, on the reverse strand, counting down.
CGGCCCGGCGTGCGTGATCGGTCGTTGCGCGGGTGAGTTCGGCGGTGGCGGTGCGCAATGTCTTGCGGGTGGTCTCTAATTTGGAGCGTAGCTCGTCGCGCTCGGTCGGTGCCGCGGCGAGTTGACGCTTCTTCGCCGCGATCTCCTCGGTCTGGGCGGGGGGGTGTGCTGTTGCCAGTCGGTCACGGTGCCCCACCCTGTCGACCGTCCCCGGCTGCATGTGTTGCGCAGCGGACGGTTCAGTGAGTCCCGCCCCAATCCGCAGCCGAGGCGCGAGTTCCTGGGGACAAGCAAGGGGGCCCGAAACGCGCAGCTTACGGTCGTATTCCGGTCACCGGTCGGACCGCGCTGATACTGGATCGATGAGCGAACCGGAGATTCGGCGGTGCCTCCTGCAGCCTGAATGGGTGCTACAGAAACATGCGTGGGTCGCCGTGGACGATCAAGACAACGCCTTGTCGGTGTTTGTGGTGATCCAGATCAGCCCGAATGATCTGCTGCGGATGAAGGACTGCGCCCTGTACACCACGCCGGCGCGGCGACGACAGAATCTCGCCAATAACCTGCTTCTTCGAGCACGTGACGATCTCGCCGCCCAGGAACCACCGGTAGTTTTGGAGTGGAGCGGTATCGCAACCCCAGGTGGATACCGGTTAGCTAAGTCGTTGGGATTCAGCATCAGCGACGAGAAGTCCGCAGAACTGAGCGCGCGGCTCGACGAAGAACTCGCTGAACAGCCTGACGACGAACGTCTTCAATTCTGCGCGGCGTTACGCGCCGAGTACGGTGGCCGGCTGCCATACAACCCAGCCAGGCAAGAGAACGCGGACCGGGAAGGCCGGGAAGCACTCCGCGATGCCGCTCAGGTCCTGCACCTGCGGGTACTCGAGTAAGCGGCACTCAGGAACCGTTTGACGGTGGCACCGAGCGAAGTAAGCCTTTGAGTCGGCCGTAGGCCATGTAGACGCAGTGGTCGCACGCGACGCGATTGCGGCCGCCCGGATCGTAGATGAACCCGGCGTTGGCCGCGACGCCTTGGTTGCATTCGATGCACAAGCTGCCGAATTGATTGCGTTGCATGGGGTGTCCTCCTCGACGGATGGTTACGGGACCGCGTGTCCCGACGGGGATGGGGGTATTTCGCTGCTCAGAGCACGATCAGCAGCACCAGCAGGATGAGTGCGACGACTGCGAGAACCCAGGCGAGGCCGGCCGCAGTGTGCAGCGCACCGGTTGCCTCGCGCAGTTCGGCGGTGAGTCGCTGGTTTTTGTCCTCGAGCTGATCGACCACGCTCGTCGTCTCGATGAGGTCCTTGGCGGCCTTCTCGGCTGCCGTGGTCTCGGTATCGAGCGCGGCGTTCAACCGTCCGACCTCGGCGACTCGGTCTTGGAGATCGCGTTTGAGGTCGGTGATAGTGGCGGACTGCTGTCGGGTGCGGTGTTCCCAGTCGGTCACGGTGGCCCATCCTCGGCGGCTGAGGTCGATGTGCGCCCAGCCGAGTTCGTCGTTGATCCATTGCCGCAGAAAGGAACTGATCGCCTGCGGGGTCTCGCGCATTCCTCGCGAGTGGCCGGTGTAGAAGCCGGTGAACGCCTCGTACTCGTCGCCGGCCGGGTCGAAGTCGGCGATCCCGAGCGCGGGCAGTCGTGAGACCCAGTCGCAGTCCCGGGTCAGCCAGACGATGTGGTCGACGCCGGCGGTGGTCAGTTCTTCGGTCCGTTGGCGAGCAGTGGCTTCTGCCAGCGGTGACCATTGGACTTCGACCGCGAACAGCCGCCCACGGTAGTGCCCGGAAACGTCCGGTGTCCGGTTCGCGACCGGACGCTCGACTTCGGCATCGGCCACGCTCATCAACCGCAGTTGGTTGCGCACCCAGTACTTCGCGCGGTTGTGCAGATAGGTTTCCTCGCCACTGTGGTGCTCCCCCGCATTGGACCGAGTCCGGCCGGTGGATGCATGTCGAAGGAACCGCGTGCCGGTTCGCAGTGCGACGACGGTGAGCCGATCTTTGCAGCCCAGACAGGTCAATCCGGCGCGGCCGTGCCACGCTTCGAAAACGACATCGTGAGTGATGTCGACATACTCGCGACCGGGTGTCAGCGCCGCGGTCATCATCGCGGCACCTCTGAGCGATCCCCGACCGGAAATGCTGCTATCGCCGGCCATGATTCCCACCGCCAGGAGGATTAGTCTCGGCGTATCCGGCTCGGTCGCGTCCGCCTGCGGATCGTGGATGGGCATCCATCTCCAACGCATAGCGAGGGTTTTCCAGATCCGACCCGACCATCCTCACCCCCAGAGCAGCGTGAACGTCAACCACCTATCACGGTAGCGACCGGGTATGACACAAACACCCGGTTTCCTTGGCCGGGAACGGATTCGATGGGTCCGGGAGTAGTGGCCGCCCGCACCTACTGTTCCCTCTTACGAGGTAGTTTCGCGATTGGTGAAGGGCTGCTGGCAATACCCGCACAGGATGCGGCGGTGGCCCGATATCGACGCGGCCAGCATGGCGAGCTGGCTGGCGTAGGCGGTGGCGGTGGGCTCAGGAAGGTGTGTAGTCGCCCACCCCGATCCGTGGTCACGCTGCGCCGTGAGGCCGAGTTCTTCAGCGAGTTCTTTGAACCTGCTGTTGTGGTAGGCCCCGGCGCGGCTGGTGTCTTGTACCCCGCGCGTGTACGCCAGTGCATGCGCTGCTTCGTGCAGCATCGTGGCGAGCACATAGCGCGGTCCCGCGCTGAAACCTTCGGTGGCGATGAACAACTCGTCGAACTCGCGCTCGCCGGACTGCCACCGGCGCGCAGAGAACCGGCCCAGCCGCAGCGAGGCGGTACCCGTCGATCCTGGAGAAGCGATGATCACGACGTCGGGGATATCAGGGTGCCGTCGCCGGATCTCCTTCCACACCAGCGTCAGCGCCGCGACCGCACGGCTGCCCTCACCGAAGGTTTCCGACTTTGCCATTCCTTCACGCTATCCCTGCCCACCGACACCCTTCCACGGCGCGCGGAATACGCGAGGTATCGACAGTGAATCCGTTGCGTAACAACCTATCTCGTCACCTCGTAAGAGGGAATTTCAGGTAGAATGGAGACATCTTCTCCGACCGAAACACGGTCACCTCTTAGGGGGCAATTCGGAGGTTTCACTATGGCTGTTGGCGGACCATTAGCAACGGCAATCGATACCGTCTGGGAATCCATTCGCGCCCGGCATCCCGACGTGCCCGACGTCGTCGTCGCGGTCGCATCCGGATCACTCGGGCGCGGGCGCGCACCACGACTGGGCCATTTCGGCCCGGACCGGTGGGAACGCGCCGGAGCATGGATGCCTGAATTGTTCGTCGGCGGTGAAGGATTGGCCGCCGGCGCTCGCGCCGTGCTCGCCACGATGCTGCACGAAGCCGCGCATGGACTCGCGTTGACCAGGGATATCGCCGAAACCAGCGACAGCGGGCGCTATCACAACAAGAAGTTCAAAGAACTCGCTGATGAGCTGGGACTATCCACCGTGCGCCACCAACGCGCGGGCTGGTCAATCACCGCGCTCCCCGACATGACCGCAGCACGCTACGGCAGAGAGCTGCATATCTTGACCGGCGCGATCGTGGCCCACCGCCGTCCCGAACACGGTGCCGACGACACCAGCGAATCCGGTGGACCAGACGTCGACGACACCGATGCCGCAGGAACCAAACGAGGCCGGCGAGCCACGAAGGATCGCAACGCATCTCCATTCGTGTGCCGCTGCGCCACTCCGCGGCGCATCCGCGCACACAAGAAAATCATCGAGGCCGGACCGATCCTCTGCGGGCTATGCCGCGAACCGTTCACCGCCGCTCCCGCCGACGACGACTAAAACACGCCCCTCGCCCACGCGGGCAACCCACACACGCGACCGAAATTTCACCTCCTATGCGGTAGAGCCATCTTCACTGAATAAGAGGGAACCTCATTACTTGCCGCATAGGCGGTAAACGTGGCGTGGCAAACTTCACGACGTGCCCTCTGCCTTTCTTACCGCTTATGTGGCAACTCCGCGACGCGCCCCCTGCCTTTGTGGCTTCTTTTCCCGCCCCCCGCACAACCGACACCGCCGCACTGAAACCACGCATTCGCCGAATCCGCGTGCCCTACACCGCCGCCTGCGCACCTGACGCGCCCAGCCGCACTGAGCGCGCCTTGGCCGCGAACACGCCACCGGAGGTGGCGCAGCTCTAGACGTAACGTCCGCACCTGACCCGACCCCGCTCCCAACCCCTCCTTTGTGGTCTCTCTTTCTCTTGTGGTCCCTTGCCCTGTCCCCCTTGTCTTTTGATCTTTTGTTCTTTGTGTTTTGTGTTGTCCCCTGCCCCTGCCCGGCTGACACTCTCTATGAACAGCGAAGCCATAGAGAGTGTCAGCCGGGCAGGGGCAGGGGACGGCGCAAAACACCCAGCTCAGAGGCACTCTGAGCGTTGACCGTCCGGGACCTGTCCGGGACTAATTTTTCCCGGACGACTCCCGGATCATTCCCGGACGAGTCCCGGATGATTCCCGGACAGATGAAGTCATCCAGCGCGCGAAAAGGCCCGCCCGGCGGATGCCTGGCGGGCCTTTGAGATGTGGCTTGGGTTCGCGGGGATCAGGTGGTGGGCATCTGGTTCCAGATCTCGCCATCGAGGGTGCGGCCGTGCTGTTTCGGTGTCCGGCCGCCCCATTGTTTGAAGAAGAACGGCACACCGGCGTCGACGCATTGGTCGCGCAGGTAGCGCACCCAGTCCGGGTGCATCGCGCGGGCGGTAGGACCGGACTCGCCGCCGACGATCACCCAGTCCAGCGCGGGGCGCGGCCGCCAGTGCGAACACGCTCCCCCGCAGCCGCATTCGTGCCGGTCGGCGTCGTCGGGCCGTCGGCATCCGCAGCCGTCGGGGCAGTGCTCGGGGAACAGGTGGGTGTCGAGGTCGATCGGGCCCAGCAGCGGCTCGCACGACAGGAACCGCACCGCGGCAGGGGTCGCCCGCAGGTGGGTGATCCGCGCGGTGCTGGCTTGGTCCTCGACGGAGACACCGACCCACAGATTCGGCGGAAACACCAAGCCCCGCAGAGCCATTCGCCGCATCCGCAACGGTCTTTTCGTCAACACCTGGTAGGTGTGCCGGGGCGTCGAGGCGATCACCTCGAACACCTGACGTACGAACGACTCCGGAACGCGAGCGTGGAACAGATCCGACATGGAGTTGACGAACACCAGCCGCGGTGCACGCCACCGCGCCGGCATATCGAGTGCCGCGGGGTGGATCCTCACCCCGAACCCGGGCCCGGAGGTGCGTGGGTCGCCGTCGGCCTGGTACTTGGGGGCGCCCATCGCTTTGAGCCGTTTCGCCAAGGCCAGCGCGTAGCAGTTGTCGCAGCCGTCGCTGATCCGGTCGCAGCCGGTGACCGGATTCCAGGTCGTCTCGGTCCATTCGATACCGGTCATCGCACGCGCCTCCGCCCGTCCCGCTGTTCGATACTCGCGGGCTCGGTGTCCTCGACGAGTTCGGCATCGATCACCTCGACCGAGCCGTCCTGTGGCGCGTGGACGACCTGAAGCCCGGCATGCCGTGCCGCGGTGTGCACCGGCGCTGGTGCGGACGGTGCACCGCCTGACACACGGCTCGCCGGTGGTGCATCAGCCGGTGCGGCCTTGGCCCGGTCCAGTACCCGCGTGACGGTGGTGTGAGCAACGCCGACGAGCGGGGCGATCTGGCGGGACGACATGCCTCGGGCGGTGAGCTCGTGGATCAACGCGTCTCTATCGGCCGGTAGCGGCGGCTCCGCCTTCACCTCGACAGGCTCCGGCGCTGGCGCCGACCGGCCGTGATCAGCCGCGATGGCTGCATCAGCCTGCGTTGCGCGCGGACCGATGGACCGGGCCGGCGGACGGTGTCGTGGCGTGCGTGCAACACGTCGATGCGGGCGCACCACCCCCTGCCGACGCGGTGGTGCATCGGTGGTGCGCGGTGCACCACCCAGTGCGGGCGCGGTGGCGGCTGGTGCATTCGGTGGTGCACTGTCGGGGGTGCGCGTGGCCGCCGCCGCTGCCGGGTTCCGGTCGGGGTGAAGCTGTCGTGCAACACCTTCCGCGGGTGTTGGTGCGGTCTGCTCGGTGCTGGCCGTGTGGTGGTGTTCGCGCAGGATCATGTGGGCCAGCGCGGCGCCCATGCCCAGCACAGCGACGGGCAGGCAGGCCACCAGCACGGTCACCGGCCACGGCGCGTTGCGCACGCCCGCGGATTGCATGAGGTGGTAGGCGATCTGGCCGACCGCACCCAGGGCGAGGCTGCCGAACGCCGACCATTTCGCATACCGGCGAGTGCCTACGGTCCGGATGCGGTGGCCCAACCAGACATACAGTGCGTAGGAGGCGTAGGTCTCCATCCCGATCGGCAACGTGATCGCGGTATTGAGCGTGAAATTATCGGCGATCCCCGGCAGCGGACGGACCGGGCCGAACCCGGTCAGCTCACCCAGCCCTACCCAGCCCGACCAGATCGCAACGAACGCCGGCAGCGCCAGCAACAGCACCGGCCACGCCCGCATCGGCCGACGAGCCGATCCCCCATCGAGATGACGGTTGTTGTCGGGTGCGCTGACCAGGTCGAGGTCAGTGGAGGTCATATCGGTTGTGTCCCTTCGTTTGTGGTGTTCAGCGGCTGCGTGTCCGCGCCCGGTTTACGGTCGGATCGCGAAATGGGGGCGGCTGCTGAGGTCGGTCGAGGTAGCGGACGGGTTCGAGTTCGGACAGCTCGTATCCGGCGTCGAGGTGGTCGGAGAGGTCTTTGCCGCCGCGGGCCTGCATGACCCGCACCTCCCCCACGCGGCCGGTGAGGGTGTCGGCGACTTTGGCGGCGTGGCGGTAGCCGGGCCGGTCTCGGTCGGCGACGACGATCACCCGGCCCGCGCCGGCCAGCCAGCGCGCGTGCTCGGGCGTCCACGATCCGGCGCCGCCGACGTTGCAGGTCGCGATCTGCCCGGCCTGATTGGCGCGCAGTACGTCCTTCTCGCCCTCGCACACATAGATTTCGCGGCCGGTGTCGAGGGCTTCGCGGATATCGGGCAGCTGGAACGGTATCGGCGCGAAACCCGCGTCCTCCCAGCCGGTCCCGGTGAGATGGCGTTGATAGAACGACTTGCGCACACCGTGCTCGTGCGGGGTGTGCACGCGAATCACCGCGCCCTCGACGTGGCCGTCGGGCCAGCGGTAGAGGTAGGCGTCGACCTTCTCCGGGACACCGGTCTGCACCCCCAAATCCGGTTTGGACAAGATCGGCAAACGCGCGGCCAGAATCGCCTTCTCCACCGGCGAGACCACCTCGGCGGTGCCCTCGCGCCTCCCGCCGCGATGGGTGGTGGCGTCGTGACGGCGTTCGGGGAGGCGGTCGAACATGTCGCGCACACCGAGTTGGCGGTTCTCGGTCGGATGTGGAAGGCGCTCGAGGACTTTTTCGTCGTCGCAGGTGGCCCAGCAGCGCACGATCGTCCGAGCCTGCTCGGGGTCGTAGCGCACACCCAGGCTCGGGGTGTGCGGGCGGCCGTCGCCCTCATGTACTGGGCACAGGTAGTTCGTCCATCGGGTTGGATCGCTGGTGCCGTGGCCGGGGCCCATGGTGCGTTTCAGCGCGGTGGTGATCAGGTGATACGACGGGCCGACTGGCTGGTGCTGGGTCATGGCTACCGCCCCCGTTGTTGCGGCGGTCGTTCCGGCCTGCGGGCGCGTTCGGCGGCGGTGAGGTCGCGGGCCTGACACTGGCTGCGGTACTCGATATCGGTGACGCCGACGAAGTAGCCCGCGGCACGATCCTCGGCGATGCCATCGAGGAACCGGGTCATGGTCTGGGGTCGGGCAGTCCAGTCCTGGTGAGCGTCCTTGAGGTAGTCCCAGTGTTTGGCGTGCGGACCGGTCTGCCAGAGGTGATCGATGAAGTCGATGGCGTCGTGGGCCTCGTTGTAGTCGGCTTGGCTGACTTCCGGCGGGTCGGTAGCCCGCCACAATTCGACGTACTGGCTGAACTCGGCGCGCATCGCTTCTTCGTGCTCATGTTCCATCTCAACGGGTCCTTTCGATTCGGCGACGCCGTACCGGCACCGCGAGGTCTTCGGCGACGTAGCGGTCGTCGCGGTTATTCAGGGAAGGGGTGGGGGCGTGCACGGCCCAGCCGAGTTCGGTGCGGGGGGTGGTTTTGCGCTGGTAGTGCGACGGGATCGGCCGCGCTTTGGGGTCGTCGATGCTGTCTTCGTCCCACTGCCACGACCGCGCCCACCCCTGCGCCCGCCCGTACTCGCGGGCCTGCTGCGACGGCCCAGGGATGAGCTGCTTACGGGTGAACAGCTCGGCAACCGCGCGGTGGCGGCGAGCGGTGATCGGATGCTCGCCGTGCATCAACGGCCCCAAGTTGTTGCGTGCCATCCCCAGCTCGTCGGCCAGCACGGCTTGGGGCCACCCGTCGGCGACCAGCGCTCGCAAGCGCCGCTGCGCACCCAGCACCGCGACCACGGCGTTCGGGGCGGCGACTTCGACCGCGGACTGCGGGACCTGTACCGCCAAGATCCGATCAGCGACGGCACGCGAAATCCATTGCGGCGGATGCAATCCCGGACGGCCGTGCAGCAGAGCGGCCAACGTCGAGCGGTTCAGCTCGGCCAGTTCGACCAGTCGCCGGTGACTGAGACCGGCCTTCTCCAACTGAGTGACGTGCTCGCGCACCGGATCCGCGGCCGCACGGTCCGGATCCCAGCGGCCATAAGCGCGGTTGCGCTCGCGGGTCCGTTGGTAACAGGCCCCGCACAGCCCGCGCCGCAGCGGCGGTTTGACCCGATCACAGCGTCCACACGTCTTACCGGCCGGATTCGGTTGCGCGGGTTGAGCGTTCATCGTCTCACCGGCCTCGCTCGATTTCCGGGCGTGTGCCGGCGGTGAGGATGCGGGCCTGCTCGATACTGCGACGCTGCACACCATCCAAGCCGCCACCGCCGCAGTGCCGCAGCATCGACCGGACCTGCTCGGGTTCGCATTCCCACTGGGAGCGAACACCTTTCAGAAACGCCCACTGCTGGTGGTGCGGGCCGTAGGACCAGCCCTGATCGATCGCCGCGCCCTCGGTGTAGAGGCGATTGATATTGGCCTCGGTCGCAGTCGGTGCGTACGCGGCGCGGGTGAGGCGGTCGAGTTCGGTGAACGCCTCCCGCATCGCTTCCTCATGCTCGAGGTGCATCCTCATCGCCCCCGCTCGATGCGCCGCCGCACGGGGCCGAATGCCGGCACCGGCATTTCCGGGGTGAATCGGGCCGCGTCCGGGGCGTTGCGTTCGTAGTCGACGTGGAAGGTGTTGCCCGACAGCTCACGGGCCTGCTCGATGTTGCGCTGCTCGACCGCGGTGAGCCGCTCGTGGCCGATATCGCGGTAATGCTCGGTCCACGCCAGGAACTGGCGCACCCTCTCCGGGTTTCGCTCCCAATCGCGGTACGCCGAGCACAAGTGTTTCCACGCTTGGGCGTGCGGTCCGTTCGACCAGCGCTGTTCGAGGTTGTGGCGCTGGTCATCGAGAGCCTTCACCTCGCTGTTGGGGCGATCCAGCACCTCGGCGTGGAGGACCTCATCACGCAACCGGACCAGTTCGGCGAAGTCGGTGCGCATGGCGTCTTCGTGTTCGGGTTCCATGTCAACGGCTCCGTTCGATCCGGTTACGAGGCCGATCCTCGGTCGTCTCGGTTTCGGTTGCGCTGGTGGTGGTTTCGCGGGCCGGGATGATCGCGGTGCCGCTGTAGCGTTCGATGTAGGCGGTTGCTGACCGTTCCCAGCGCGCGGCGGCGTCCTCGGCGCTGATTCCGTAGGCGGCGCCGATCTGCTGCCAGCTGGCGCCGAACCCGCGGGCGTTGAGCACGTTGCCAACCGGATCGATGTCGGCGGCACGGTCGATGCGCAGCTTGGTCAGGTGCCAGTGCGCCAGCCTCCGATGGCCTTCGGGGGTGTCACGTTGGTCGCGGTCGCGCTTCCAGTCCTCGGTGCCGAACTCCGGGCGGGCAAGGAGCCGGTCGGCCAGTTCCCCGCTCTTGAGTGCGATCGTCTCCCGCAGTTCGCTTGCCGCGGCTCGGATCTCGGCGTCGGTCGGGACCGGCTGCTCGTCGTTGTGGTCCATCTCAACGCCCCCGCTCGATACCGTTGCGCCGCTGACCATTCCGCTCGCTGACGTCACGGGCAATACCGGGCGGTTCATGCTGCTCGCTCGCGTTGGTCAGCCATTCACGCGCGAACTGGCGCATCTTCGGCTCGTCATAGATGTCACCGTGGGCTTTGACGAAATCGGCCGACATCTGCTCGACGATCGCCTCGTCGAACGCCTCACGCGCGGCGCGAGCCGCTTCGGTGAGCCCATCGCGGTCGCCGGCGTCTGATGCCTCGCGCGACCAGCGCTGAGTGTTGCCGAGTTCGTCGAACTCGACCCGTTCCTTACTGCCGTAACGCTGCTCACGCGGCATGCGCGCGGCGAGCTTGGTGACGGCTTCGTCGCGTTCGCGCTTGTAGCGATCTCGTTCCGCGGCGACAGCATCCATGCTCGGGCGGTCCTGCAGTTCGCCGATCTCGGTGGCCAGGCGCTGATTGCGGTTCTTCAACGACTCGATCTGGGATTCGGCGTTGCCGAGTTTGCGGCGGATCTCATCCCGGTCGGCGGTAACCGCGTCCAGCCCGCGCTGGAGGATTTCGACGCGGGAGCCGAGCCGGTCACGGTCGGCGGCGATATCGGTGAGCTGGCGTTCGACCTGCGCGAGCCGGGAATCGTCGGCGCCGGCGTCGGGTGGCTCCGCTGAGTGTGCCTGCTGCGGGCGGGTCTGGGGTGGGTGCTGCTCGCGCAGGGCGTCGAGTTCGTCGGCGACCATGCCGATCGGGCCCTCGGTGCGCAATACCGGGTCGTGGTCGCTGCGGTCGCTGTCGTAGACGCCGATCTGCACGTGTGTGCCTGGCGCGGGACGGATCGCGTCGAGCTGGCGGCGGGTCCAGTCCACGCATTCGGCCTCGCTGACGTGGCCGCGGGTTTCGTGTACCGCCTGGTCCGCGCCTTCGGGCACGTAGCTGATCTGCGCGCCGTAGCGGTACCAGCGTTCACGGATGTCCTCGATCACCTCGCTCGGGCTGCCCGCGGCGACGTGGGTGGGCTGGACCGCGCCGGTGTCCCACAACGTCGCCGACACCCGGGTGCGCGGTGCGATGTTCAGCGACTTCACGGTGTCGTGCACCCACCGAGCCGAGTCTTCCCGGTCGTCGTGGTACCCGCGCAGCACCGAGATTCGGTCGGCGTCGAGATCACCGGGTGCGTGGTAGCGCACGACGCTGGTCCACCGCCGCCCGTGCGCGGCCTCCGCCGCCGCATCCCGCCGAAGCGTGCGCTGCTGGGCGCCGGTGTAAGCGGCCAGGTTTCCCGCGACCGCGCGGGGTTCGCCGTAGTCGCGGTATATCGGCGCCGTCTGGTCGTGGGTGTCGGTGATGTTCAGCTCGACGGTGGTGTCCGGCATCCAATTCGCGCGGGCGAGATTGTCGTGGACCCAGTCCGCCGCCGCAGCCTCGGTCCTGGCCGAGCCGAGTTCGCTCCACACCCAGCCCTGCGGATCCGACCACGTCAGCCGCGTGGCGAACCGCTCCGGCTCGTTCACCCTCGGCAGATCGGCGGTTTGACCCTGGTCTCGAGGGACCTCCCGAACCCTCTGGGCCCGGCCGGTCTTCTCCTGCGCCACCCGCGCCCGGTAGCGCAGGGCGTCGATTCCCTTGACCTTGTGGGCGCGATCGAACAACCGGCCCGTCTCGAGGTGCGGGAACACCGTGGCCGCGTCCAGCCCGTCCAAAGCGATACCGCGCTCGGTCAGCGTCAGCCGGGAATTATCGATGATCTTTTCCCGCAGATAGTCCGCGTGCTCAGCCAAGGCCCGCGAATCCTCATACCGGCGGGTGTGATAGACATTCGGGTTCTCCGCGCGCTCGGCGACGATCGCCGCGTGGGTGCGGTAGCGGTCGACCATCTGCTGTGTCCAGCTCAGCTGATGCTCCCGCGCGCCCTGCTCAGCGCGGCGCTGCTCACGCAGTTTCTGGCTGATCTGCTTGCGGATACGACGACGCTCCAGCCAGGTGGCGGCTTGGGCGTGAGCGTGGAGCATGTGCTTGAACGCCCGGCCGAACGCGACAGCTTCAGCGATCAATTCGTCTTCGGGACTACGGTCAGACATGACAGGAATTCCTCTCGGGGACAATGGATTTCGGGACTATCGGGTGCGTCCGCGCTGCTGCGCGCGCAGTCGTTGTTCGCGCTGCTGGCCAGCGGTGTCGGTGAGTTTGAGTCGGCTCGCATGCCGGGCACGGGTGGTGTTCAGCCATTCGGCACCGGCTTGCAGGTCGGCGTCAGCCAGCTCGAGACCGTTGAGGACACTGTCGTTGGCCTCGACGGCGGTGATCGGTTCACCGAGGTCATCGACGGCCAACGCCTCCGGAGAGGCGGCCAGCTGCCGGTAGCGCTTCGTCAGCCGCGCTACCTCGGTCCGCAGTTCCTCGATCCGGTCGACGACCTCGCCCACCTGCCGATAGAGCTTGGCCGGACTCGGCAGGACCGGTTCGTTTCGGTGCTCAGACATGCGCTGCTCACCACCCGGGTTTTGGGTCTGCGACATCCGAGCCGCCCAATTCCCGATAGACGGAATCGCCTTCGAACGACGGAAGCGCCACCGGCGCGGAGTCGCTCAGAAGTGGTTGGGCGCGCGCTGTTTTGACGCGGTCGCACGCGATGTCGAGGCGCAGGCGATCGACCCGGGAGGCGACTGCTCGGGCTCGCCAGTCGTCGCGGCGCCGGAATTCCTGATAGAGGGCTTCGCGATGCGGGTACACCAATCCGGCGTCGCCATGGCGGTAGGAGTGTTCGGCGTGCACGATCTCGGCCACGAGTTGCGCCAGATCCAGTTCACGTGGGCTGCCCACGGGCATCGCCACGCTCAACAGGTCCGGATTGAAACCCGCGGCGGCGCGTTCGGCGTGGGCGTGTTCGTCGTGTTCGATGAGTTCCCGGTAGCGGGCGGCTTGTTCCCGCGCGGCGGTGTCCAGTCGGTCGAGTTCGGCGCGCTCACCGGGGGTGAGCTGGCGGCGGGCGGCATGCTCTGCGAGGGTGTCCCACGGGTCGAATTCGATGAGTGCGTACAGCGTGGCGAACACGCCCATTCCGGCGGCGACACCGACCAGCACGGGGCGAATGAGGTTGGGATTCACGATGATTGGGTCCTTCCTGATCAGGCCGACGGAGATGTCGTTGCGGTACGGGTGGTTTCGTGACGTGAACGCGCCGTATCGACGCGCTCGACGAGTCCGCGGGCGAGGGTGGCGAGGGTGGTGAGCACGACCGCGCACGCCGTGCTGAGGCCGCCGAACACGGCGGCGAGGATCTGGCCCAGCGTCGGACGCAGGGCGGCGTTCCACCACAGGTAGCCCAGCCATCCGGTGCCGTAGATGGCCAGTGGGCCGGTCACGATGAGCGGTTCACCCCAGCCCGCGACCACGCCAGCGGTGACCACAACCGCAGTGCCGCCGGCCGCGCCGCGCACCACCTTCCGCCGCGCCGTACGGGCAGCGGTGATGGCGTCGTCGACGGTCAATGGTTCGTCCCAGTCCGCGGTACCGGACTTGTCGGGTGTGGTGGTGATCAGGCGCAGATTCGGGCGAGCCGGTGGTGTGGGGGTGGTGTCGTCGGGGTTGTCCGGTGGTGGGGTTTTGGCGACTACGTCGGCGAGGTAGTCGGCGAACTCGGCGGCGAGGATGTCGCGGATCGCGGTCGGCTCGCCCGGTTCGCGTGGTTCACCCGCTCGCCGTGGCGGTGGTGTGTGGTTGTCGTCGGGGTCGTCGTTGTGGTGGTGTTCGGGACGGTTGCGCATTTCTGGTTGCCTTTCAACAGGTTTCGGACAGGGATGGTTCAGGCGACGGCGGTGTCGCCGGAGATGAGCGGTTTGCCCGCGCTCTTGCGGGCTGCTGCGGCGGCGGGGGTGCCGGGCATGGGGGTCAGTGGGTGGTCTTCGACGCGGACGATGTGGCCCCAGGCGGCGTGGCGGGCGCGGGCGTAGACGAATTGCCCGGTGTCGAGCTGGCGCAGCACGTCGGGGTCGACGAGCCATTTCTCACCGACCGAGACCTGGCCTTCGTCGCCGTGGCGCTGGCCTTTGATCAGATGCCGCGACGGCAGCATCGACCGCACCGAACCCAGGTGCTTGCACAAGTCGCCGGCGTTCTCGCTGTAGCCGAGGATCACCCCGCCCGCGCAGGCTTTGAGCAGCCGGTTCAAACCCCACGCATCGGGTGCGAGACCTTCCTGGGATTGGGCGGTGACCAGCAGCGCGATGCCTTGGGAGCGGCCGCGCTCGCACACGTCGGTGAGCCCGATCGCGCCCTTGGCCGTGGTGAGCGCGGAGAGTTCGTCGATGATCAGCGACACCGAACGCCGCTGATCGCGGGCGGTGCGTCCGGCGCGCTGCATCACCATCCGCAGAATGGCGGCGACTTGGGCGCGGGCGGCGTCCTTGTCCAGGCCGGGGACGGTCACATAGAGCACGTCGAGTTCGTCGAGATCGCGGCCGCCGTCGAACACGGTCTGCCCGGACTGGTCCTGGAGCAGCTCGAACAAGTTGCTTGCCTTGATCAACGCGTCGTCGAGCTGGGGGACCTTCTCCTCCTGCATCGCGTCCAGCATCCGTTTGACGTTGGCGTCCTGTCCCCAGGCGTCGAGGAGCACGTCGGTGTTCAGGCGTTCCACGAACTCGGCGAACGAGCGCGGCGGCCCGATCGGGGCCATGCACACCAAAGACACGATGCGCCGGCGCATCTCGTCGAAATGCTGGCCCTCGCTGGTGGTGGCTTCCCCGGCATTGAGCAGATCCCCCACCGCGGCACGCAGATCCCGGGCCGGAGTGCCCTCCCACATCTCGAGCCGGTCCCCGCCCGGCACCACCACCGCGATACGGTGGGCCTCGATTCCCTTGCGGCGGGCGATATCCCGGATCTCGCGACCGAGTTCGATGTCGTCGCGGCCGCCCTTGCAGGAGATGATCACCGACAACGGGCGCAAGTGCCGCCCGCGCATGGCGGGCACGTCTTTCCAGCGCTGCCAGGCGGTCCACTCGTAGTCGAGCATTCCGGCGAAGTAGCGTTTGATCCCCTCGGTCTTTCCCGAACCGGTCGAGCCGACCCAGGCGATGTGACGGCGAGCCTGCTTGTGGGGGATGACCATCCACTGCTCGTGGCGTGCGGTCAGGCTGCGCCACAACCCTGGGGTGTTGGAGGTGGTGGTTTTCGCCAGGGGGCCGAGCACGATCCCATCCGCGGTGGTGTAGGGGGCGCCGTGTTGTGCGGTCTTGGCGGCGCGGGCGAACTCCCGGGCGAGCATCGCCTCGCTGACTCGTTCGGTGCGGCCGAGGTTCTTCAACCCGACCGTGCGGACCTTGTGCACGAACCTGGCGCGCAGATAGGTCGCGGTCAGCGCCGCGAATGGGACACCGAGTGCGAGCATCATCCGCACCCCGGCCCAATCCCCGTCGGCGACCCGCTCGGCGCCGGACCACAACAGCGACGCCGGCGTCGTCCACGAACCACCCGCCAGCGCGGAGGCCGCGGGCAGCAACAGCGCTGCGATCGCGAAGTTCCGCAACCGATGCACCGTCAACGGCCACCAGGTGGCGACCGCGACGATCATCACCAGCATGACCATGAGCACCAGACCGGCGACCGCGGCGGTTCCGGCGTGATGGACCGCGCCGCTGAAGTCGGGCAGGTCGATGCCGTCGAGTTGTTTGATCGGCGGTCTGACCGGATGCACATGGATCGGCGGCGCCTGCTCGGCGGGTGTCGAGGTGGGTGGTGGTGCCGCCGGCGGTGCGGCGGTCGCGGTGCCGAGGGGGTCGCAGTCGGTGGGGGTGAGGATGGGCTGGCAGTTTTGGTTGCTCATGAGGCTTCCCGGGAAGTGAGGTGAATGAGGGTGCGGCGGCGGCGATTCGAGCTCGCGGCTTTGGCGGCTTCGCGGCGCGCGGCGTAGTCGGTGAGGAACTTGCGCCACTTCTGGTCGAAGTCACGCACCAGCAGATCCAGCGCCAGCACCTCACCGAACTCGTGGTCGGGCAGGCGGTCGTAGGCGGCGTTGACGTTGTCGATCACCGCCGGCGTGCGGCACAGATACAGCACCCCGACCATGGCTTCCTCGGTCGCGTCACGGGCGGCGCGGATCGCGCCTTTGAGCGCGATGTCCATGTGCTCGGGGTCCTTCTTCGACAACTCGACTTCGAGGGCCCACCAGCCGTAGGTGCCTTCCACCACCCCCAGGAACCGGCCGTCGTGCACGTGCGGGTGACCGAGCAGCGGGGTGCGGCCCGACGAGAGGAGCGGCTCACCGGAGCGGGTTTTGCCGTTCGGGCCGGCGGTCTTGCCGATGCGGTGGCGCAACACCCGCTCGGGCACCCACAACGCCCGATCAGCGCCGACGAGCATCACCCGCGCCTGAGCCACCGCCCGGTAGTGCTCAGCCAACCCCAGCGGCGGATGCCAATCAGCCGGACGCCAACCCAGGTAGCGGGCCGCGGTCACCCGGGTCGGGACAACCCATTTCTCTCCGGCCTGCACCTCGGCGGGCTTATGGATCGAACCTTCTTTGTGCAGTTGTTTGACCAGGCTCAGCACGTGGTTGCGTTCCATACCCAGAAACCAGCCCAGTACATCGCGCTGCATCCCGTGCATGTCCGAAATAGCGGCCAGCACAGCGGTTTTCCGAGCCGTCGACTGCCGCTGCTGAGCCCCGGCGATGTCATGAACAGTGCTGCGCGGCAACCCCACCCGCACCGCGATCTCGGTCAGGCTGACCCCGCGCCCGTGCAGGACACCGATCTCCCCGAGCGTCGCCTCGACACGGCGGGCACGGATACCCAAGGTCCGGGCGATCTCCTGATAGCCCAACCCGTGCGCCCGCAGACCAGCAATGATCTGGTCGGCGTACTCCAACTCCAGGCCGGCGTAACGGCTCGCCCGCCCCGCCGCCCGGCTGTGGCTGGTGTTGTGGTTCATCGGTTTCGCTCCCTTCGACTTCGAGGGGCCTGACGGGCGGCGCGCTGGGCGGCGATATCTGCGCGGGCTTGCTCGATCACCGCGCGCATATCCGTGGCGTCGATCCCGCGCCGCTCACACGCGGTGACCGAGCGCTCCCACCGCGCCAGCTCCAACGCCTCCAACTGCGCCTCGGACGGAACCCGTTTCGGCACAGCCGAATCCGCGTCGTACAGGTACGCCTTCAACGGCCCCCGCGACCCACCCCGCGCCCGCAACACCTGCCCCTCGTACTCACCACCTGGCCGCTGCCCCTCCGCGGCGAGCTGACGACGCGTCCGCAGATGCGCTGGTGCCAGACCCCATGGCCACGTCGGCAACCCATGCCGTTCGCCGTCCGGATCGAGGAACCTGCTCATCGCGACCGCCGAATTCCGCGGGTCCGCAGCTGTGCTTGCACCTCGGCACGGAGCTCGTCGGCACCGTCCTTGCCGTAGAAGTGCTCGAGGTAGCGGTTGCGTGCCCGACTCGTCTCCTCATGCACTGCCCTGCGTGCGGATCGGATTTGGTTGAGCTTGGTGATCTCGCCCACCGAGTCCGCGAAGTCTCTGCGCTCCATTGACTCCCACGCGGCGCCGTCGATGTCGGACAGCACGCCCTCGACAGTCGACAACCGACGGAACTCCGCCAACAAGCTGTCGCGTTCGTTGTCCGGCGTGGTCATCTCCCCACCCCCGGCGCCTGCGACGCGGGCACACAAGAACCCGGCTTCTCCTGCGGCACACCAGCATTCACCGACCGGCAGATGTTCGGCGAGGGCGTGTACTGCTGGTAGTCCACCCACGCCGCGGTGCACGCGCCCATCGCGATCAACAGCAACAACCCGAGTGCGGCCAACCGGACCATCGGCGGCAGCAACCCCAACGGGGCGTACACCGCACCCGCCCCGGTGAACTCCGGGCCGGCCATCGAATGCAACGGCGTATGACCACGCCCGCGATCGACATAGGTCACGTGCTGCACATGCTGCACGGGCATGTCCCGCCAATCCGCGCTCACCGCGACCGCCCCCGATCAACCCGCGGCCGATCCGCCAACTCACGCGTGCGCGCCCGAGCGAACTCCGAGGACACCGGAACCGGCGCACCGCAACGGACCTGCGTGCAATCGCCGTTGCCGTGGAAACGAATCGATAGCGGGGAGTAGGCCGATTCAGGGTCGTCTACCTGGCGGGCAACCTGGTCGCGCTGCCGGCGCTCTCCGATACTGGAAGCGCTTTCCCGCGCCAAGCGCAAGAAGACGAGCGGGGCGTCCATGTAGGACTCGTGCACGTAGGACAGACGATTCGCTGTCGCCTTGATGTCGACCCTGTCGAAGCTGTTCGGGGACGGCTCCAACGCCTGGTAGCTGGTTTGCAACACGGCAGTCCGCTGACGCAGCAGCTCCTGCTCACGAATGATCGCGTCCAGCTCGTCCAGCAGAACCGCCGGATCGTGAACAGGCTCGTTCGCGCTCATCGCCGAACCCCCCACCGACGCGACGAACGCCACAACGCGATCGCACCCAGCAGCATCACCGTGAACCCGACCACCGCCGCGTGCGTCAACACCAGGTAGCCGATCGCCACCGCAGCCAGAGCCAAGCCAAATGTTCGGGCGCGCATCACAACTCACCGCCCTTGCGCCGGCCTTCACAACGCCGACGACGGCTCTGTGCTGACTTCAGTGCCATGCGCGTGTAGTGCGCCTTCCTGGCTTGCTCGACGCGGTAGGCGCGCTCGTCTGGGTTCAGGAGCCCATCCGGATCGACGAGCCGTTCGAACTTGCTCAGCATCACGTTGCGCGCCTTGGCGGTCCGCGCCGCACGATCAGAAGTGCGAGCCCACGACTCGTGAGCCGCAATCTTGGCCTGCAGCATCCGCTCGACAGGGGTGCTCATGCCGCACCGCCTGACTCGACTACATCAGTCGGCTGAATGAGGGCAAGAACTTCGCCTCGCTCCACCCGCAAAAGGTGACCGTTCACTCGGAACCCAGCGAGGTCGCCCGCGGCGATCCAGTTACGAATCGTTCTGGTGTCCACGTCGACCATTGCGGCGGCCGCTTTGAGACTGATCAGCTTGCGCGCCTCAGTAGAAGTCCGGTCCATCGCGACATTGCTCCCTTCGGAAGTGGAAATTTGTTGCTATTCGCCACTTTTCGCTGAATCAGCGCGCCGAAGCACCACATAGCTGGACGTGTGAAGACGTCTCGGGTACCGTGAAGAAGTCCCTAGAAGTCCCTAACTTGGAGACGGCATGGCGAATGAACGCCTTCGCAACGCGCTGCAGCAAGCCGGCCTCGATATCGCTGCCGTCGCAGTAGAAACCGGCGTCGAGCCCAAGACGGTGGAGCGCTGGATCACCAAGGCGCGAACGCCCTATCCCCGCCACCGCCATAAGGTCGCAGCGTTGGTCCAAGAGACGGAGAATTACCTATGGCCGGATGCGCTAGCGCCTGAGAAAAAGGCCGAGGTAGCCGAGTCTGAAGTTCTGAAGGTTTACCCTCACCGCAGTTCGATCCCCAGCGAATTGTGGAAGCGTTTGCTGTCGGCTACGTGCGAACGTCTGGATATCTTGGTGCTTGCTGGCCTATTCCTCGCCGAAGAACCTGATTTCACTCGCGTGGTGCGAAAGAAGACACGGGACGGCTTGAAAGTGCGGCTGCTCTTCGGGCGACCAGAGGCTCCCGAAGCAGGAAAACGGAGTGCCGAGGAAAGGCTCGCCGAGGGAACAGTGGCATCAAGGATCAGCAACGCGCTCGCTCTCATTGAGCCGCTCGGCGGCATTGACGGTGTCGAACTCCGGTATCACGACACGACGCTGTACAACTCAGTGTTCAGATTCGACAACGAGATGATCGTCAACATGCATGCCTACGGACTTCCAGGGGCGTACGCACCGGCTATGCACCTGCGCCAGCTTCCCGCTGGAGACCTTTTTGAGACGTACATGACGAGTTTCGAGCACGTCTGGCAAAACGCATCTATGGAAAGGTAAGGGAATGAGTCGAATCGACTATTTCGATGACCCGAATGCGCCGATTGCCAACAGCATTAAAGTCGCGGTCAGCGCGTTTGTGCGAGATTACACTGGCAATATCCTAATGATTCGCCGGACCGATAACAACAAGTACTCAATCCCTGGCGGTGGCCTCGATGTTGGCGAGACGGTTACCGATGCCGTCATCCGTGAAGTACTCGAAGAGACGGGCATTGCGGTTCAAATCACGAGTCTCGTCGGAATCTTCTCGAATCCGAAACATGTAATTGCATACGATGATGGTGAAGTTAGGCAAGAGTTTTCAATTTGCTTCCGCGCCGAACCGATTGGCGGGACGTTGGAGACCAGTTCAGAATCCAAAGAAGTGCTTTGGGTTTCCCCTCGCGACCTATCCGCACTCGATATTCATCCCTCAATAGCACTGCGGATCAAACGCGCGCTAGATCCGCAGGACGGTCCGTACTTCACGTGACGGCGTGACGCAAGGACTCCGTCCGGTCGACGGCCTCAAGTATTTCGGACGCGGCCTCTGCAATCGACTGAGTCACAACATGGTCAGGGCCGTACCGTTCGCGAACCTCTGCGAGACGATCCCTCGCGTCCACAGTCTTGCCTGTCGGCGCCGTTGTCATGTCGGCCCACCAGAGTGCATCTCGTAGCGCAGTGCGCTCGTCAGGCCACGGCAGCGACACCTCTCGGCGTCGCGCTTCAACATGCGCACACGAGTGATTCGCAACGAGAGCGCACAGCCGGTCCGGTGCGCCTTGTGTTCTAAGGAACTCAGCACCGTCGAGCGGATGGAAACCGGTTTCAACGACGTGTGGTGCATAGCCAATGTCATGGAGCCAGGCAGCCGCAACTAATAGAGTTGGGTCGTCGACTAGGCCGGCTATTCGCCTCGATTGCCGCGCTACGCCTTCGACATGCTTTAGCCGAGAAGGAAGCTCACGCAGATGCTTCCGCGCAAGCCGTTCGGCCCATGCGCTCAGGTCCTCATGCATGGTGGTCACCGTATCGCTTCGCTAGGTTGCTTCATCTACCCCACTCTGGGGATGCCGCGAAGCCACCGAATCAAACAACGACCTATTTGTTGCCAGACATGATGCGGTCGTAGGTGCGCCTCGCCCGTGCGTTCCGGGCGCTGGCACCGTACCGGGCGAGCATCTGCGGTGAGGTCCAGCCGTTGAGCTCCATCAGGTCACCTTCACCGCCACCGTTGTCGAGCCAGGTGTGCGAGAAGTGATGCCGGAACTTGTGCGGGTTGACGGCGACACCGCAGTCCTCCCCGCGGCGAACGATCATCTGATAGATGCCGTGGGCTGTCATCGGCGGCCGGTTGTTGACGCCCAGCCACAGCTTCGGGCTCTCCGCATGTGTGTGCTTGGACCGGAGGCGCACGTAGCGGTCGACGGCTCGTGCGGCCTCGAAACCGAACTTGCAGCGACGCTCCTTGCCGCCCTTGCCCCGTACGATCAGCTCGCGGCGGTCGAGGTCGATGTCGCTGCGGTCGGGTGCGTTCGGTACGTAGTTGATGTCAGCCATCTCGAACAGTCGGATGCCGGTCGCTTTGAACATTTCGACGATGGCTTGGTCCCGCCGGTCTACGAAGGTCTTGCCGCCACATGTGCGCGACAGAGCCGAAAGCTCGTCCTCAGTGAAGACCGGGACGACCGTTTCCTTGATCCTCGGCGGCTTCATCTTCGCCATCGGATTCGGCAAATCTTCCTCGTCCGCGTACCACTTGAAGAACTGCTGCAACGCCCGATACTGATTGTTCGCATAGCTGTCCGAGTAGCGATCGAGCAGCCAGACCATCCACGCCTTGAGATCGTCGGCGACGACTTCAGCCCAATCCACGCGGTCGGTCTCACTGCGCAGATGTTGGCCGGCGAACCACTGAACCGCCTCGACGTAGGTGTTGACGGTCTTCGGAGACTTACCTTCGGCGTTGAGGTGGAGTTTGAACGACCGAATCACGGGCTCGAACGGGCCCGCATCGAGGTTGCGCGGTTGCCGGTTCCGAGCGACGGTCATACCCACCAAACTAACAGTTTAGTGCTGTTCGAGCACTGTGCTCCGCCTAAATGAAATCCCTGACCTGATGTTTCAGCAGGTCAGGGACGGTTTGAGCCCCCTGTCAGGATTGAACTGACGACCTTTCGCTTACAAGGCGAGTGCTCTACCACTGAGCTAAGGAGGCGTGGGGTGACAAGCGGTTGTCATCATAGCCGGGCACGCCGACTGCGTGACACCGGCTTACGGCATCACGCAGTCGGGTTGTCCCAGCGCAGTATTCGGCTACCGCGGGATCAGGACTGGGCGCCCTGACGGGCCGCGTCGTCGGCGGCCATCGCGTCGCGCAGGCTCTTGGGACGCATGTCGGTCCAGTTCTTCTCGACGTACTCGACGCAGGCGGCCCGGCTGTCCTCGCCGAACACGACCCGCCATCCGGCCGGGACCTCCGCAAAGGCAGGCCACAGGGAATGCTGTTCTTCGTCGTTGACCAGGACGAAGAAGCGGCCGTCTTCATCATCGAAGGGGTTGGTGCTCAATTTCACCTCACTGGATACTGGCGCTGTGTACGGGAATCGCTCGTGGATCGCCCGGCGCTCGGCCCGACGAACCTAGGGTTCCACGGACTTGCGCGCCGTTGCGGTACCGAGCGTTGTTTCGACCCTAGCAAGGGAGACGTTACGCCTGGGCGGTTACCTCTGGCCGGGGAATCTCAGCTATCGAAGAAGTCGAGCAGAATCTTGTTCACCGCCTCGGGCCGCTCGAGGTAGCCGAAGTGGCCCGCGTCCGGCACCTCTTGGTAGCGCGCACCGGGGATGACCTCGGCAATCTCCCTGGACAGGTAGGGCGGGATCATCCGGTCGTCGGCGAAACCGACCGACAGGCACGGCACCGTGATCGCGCGGTAGGCCTGCACCCGGTCGAAGTCGTGGTCCATCCGGCGTTGCGCGCGAATACCGGGCGACACCGGGCCGCCGGTGAACTCGAACAGGTCGAGCCAGTCGCGGGCGGCGTTCGGGTCGGCCAGCGTGGCGGGCGACAAGTTCATCACCGCGGTCACCGCCGCCTCGTACTTCTCCGGCAGTCTCACCCCGCTGGCGTCGAGGTCGTGCTCGCCGAGCGAGAGCGTCTTCTGGAACTGGTCGAGGCGTCCGTGGCCGGCCATGAATACGGCCTTGCGCACCAGTTCGGGCCGGGCGAGCGCGAGTTCCTGCGCGACCCGGGCGCCCATCGAGGTGCCGACCACGAGCGCGGGCCCCTCATCTAGGAACTCGATCAGCGCGGCGGTATCGGCGACCAGCTGGTCGATGGTCATGCCGTCGGCGGCCTCGAAAGAGGGTGCGATGCCGCGATTGTCGAAGGTGCACACCCGGTACCCGGCCGCGACCAGCGCGGGCACCTGATGCAGCTCCCAGACGCGGCCGGGACTGCCGGTGCCCATGATCATGACCACAAGCGGCCCCGACCCCTTGACATCGGTACCCCGCGCACGGTCACCTTTGACCTGGTAGTTGAGGGAAATTCCGTTCACCGTGGCCAGCGGCATATCGACCCTTTCGTGGTTTGATGCTCCGCCCCAGGGTATAGAGCGGTATGAAGTCGGCGCACCGGCCGGGGGCTGGTCTGACGCGGGTGCCACCCGCGCCTGGCGACGCCAGATACCATTGACTATTCGCACGTACGAGCGTATTTAACCGGGAGGACTTGAAGATGGCCGCGAAGGGCAGCGCGAACGACATCGCGGACGACGATCTGGAACCACTCGCCGACGAGACCGCACGTCAGGCGCAGCGTGTCGTCGCGGCCTACGCCGAGGATGCCGACGAGTGCCGGATGCTGTTGTCGATGCTCGGCATCGGACCCGGTGCCCGAGGCGAATAAGAGCCACCCTTTCGACGCCAACGGCGACGTCGACTTACCGGATTTGCCCGGGGGACCCAGCGACGTGCAAAAGGATGCGTGAGTGGACCAGATGACTTCGTCCGACGACTCCGACCCCGCCCTAGACACCGCACACGACGACACCGCACCCGACGAGACGACCACGGCGAGCACCGGCCCGTCCGAATCCGGGTCGGGTTTCGTCGTCGTGGCCAACCGTCTCCCGGTCGACCTGGAACGGTTGCCCGACGGCACCACCCGGTGGAAACGCAGTCCAGGCGGCCTGGTCACCGCGCTGGAGCCGGTGCTGCGCAACAACAAGGGTGCGTGGGTCGGCTGGGCGGGGGTGCCCGACGCGGACGTCGATCCGATCATCGAGGACGGCCTCGAACTGCATCCGGTGCCGCTGTCGGCGCAGGAGGTGGCCGACTACTACGAGGGCTTCTCCAACGGCACGCTGTGGCCGCTGTATCACGACGTGATCGTGCGCCCGGTCTACGACCGCAAGTGGTGGGCCGCCTACGTCACGGTGAACCGGCGCTTCGCCGAGGCGACCGCGAAGGTGGCCGCCGAGGGCGCCACCGTGTGGGTGCAGGACTACCAGCTGCAACTGGTGCCGAAGATGCTGCGGATGCTGCGACCCGATCTGACCATCGGCTTCTTCCTGCACATCCCGTTCCCGCCGGTCGAGCTGTTCATGCAGATGCCGTGGCGCACGGAGATCGTGGAGGGTCTGCTTGGCGCGGACCTGATCGGTTTCCACCTGCCCGGCGGCGCGCAGAACTTCCTGTACCTGGCCCGCAGGCTGGCCGGGCAGCCGACCTCGCGCGGCACCGTCGGCGTCCGGTCCAAGCTGGGCGTCGTGCAGGTCGGTTTCCGCACGGTCCGGGTCGGCGCGTTCCCGATCTCGATCTCCTCGGCCGAGCTCGACGAGCACTCGCGGCGTCGCTCGATCCGCGAGCGGGCCGCGAAAATCCGTGCGGAACTGGGCAATCCGAAGAACATCCTGCTCGGCGTCGACCGCCTCGACTACACCAAGGGCATCGACATCCGGCTCAACGCGCTCGAAGAGCTGCTGCTGGAGAAGCGGATCGACCCGGCCGAGACCGTGATGGTCCAGCTGGCCACGCCGAGCCGCGAGCGGGTGGAGAGCTACATCCAGATGCGCGGCGACATCGAGCGCCAGGTCGGCCGGATCAACGGCGAGTTCGCCAGGGTCGGCTACCCGGTAGTGCACTATCTGCACCGGCCCATCCCGCGCGACGAACTGGTCGCGTTCTTCGTCGCCGCCGACGTGATGCTGGTGACTCCGCTGCGTGACGGCATGAACCTGGTAGCCAAGGAGTACGTCGCCTGCCACAGCGGCCTCAACGGCGCCCTGGTGCTCAGCGAATTCACCGGCGCCGCAGCCGAATTGCGCCAGTCCTACCTGTGCAACCCGCACGACCTGGACAGCGTCAAGGACGCCATCGTCTCGGCCGTCGAGGACGACCGCGACACCAAGCGCCGCCGCATGCGTTCGCTGCGCCGCCAGGTCCTCGCGCACGACGTGGACCGGTGGGCCCGCGCGTTCCTCGAGGCGCTGGCGCAGGGACAGGTCGCGGGCAGCGCGCTGCTGACCGATGACGACACGTACCCGGAGGAGAGCGACCCGTCCAGGTAAGCCCTCACAGGAATCACCCAGGGTTGGTCCAGGAAGTTCGCAGCTGGATAACGGACCATGAACCCATGAGTGGTGCGCCTGCGGAGCAGGCACCCGAGGCGCGGGTGCTGGTGGTCGACGACGAGCCGATGATCGTCGAGTTGCTCGCGGTGAGCCTGCGCTATCAGGGCTTCGCGGTCGATACGGCCGCCGACGGGGCGCAGGCGCTGGACAAGGCGCGCACCTTCCGGCCGCAGGCGCTGATCGTCGATGTGATGATGCCGGGCATGGACGGCTTCGGTCTGCTGCGGCGGTTACGCGCCGACGGCATCGACGCCCCGGTCCTGTTCCTGACCGCGCGTGACGAAGTCCAGGACAAGATCACCGGACTCACCCTCGGCGCCGACGACTACGTCACCAAGCCGTTCAGCCTGGAGGAGGTGGTGGCCCGCCTGCGAGTGATCCTGCGCCGCGCCGGACACGCCGCGCCGCAGCGGGAGAGTTCGCGCCTGCGCTTCGAGGACATCGAACTCGACGACGACACCCACGAGGTGTGGAAGGCGGGCGAGCCGGTCGCGCTCTCCCCCACCGAGTTCACCCTGCTGCGCTACTTCATGGTCAACGCGGGCACGGTGCTGAGCAAGCCGCGCATCCTGGATCACGTGTGGCGCTACGACTTCGGCGGCGAGGTCGGCGTGGTGGAGACCTACGTGTCGTATCTGCGCAAGAAGGTCGACACCGGTGACGAGCGGCTCATCCACACCCTGCGCGGGGTGGGATACGTGATGCGCGCGCCGAGTCGCAGCCGCTCGGGCGGGAAATGACGCAAGGGGTGCCGGAGCGTCGAGAAGACCCGAAGCCGCACGAAGCGAGCCGTCGCGAAAACACGCGGCCCCACAAGGCAACTCGCGAAGGCACGAGATCGCAGAGTCGGCTCGCGGCGCTGCGCTCCAAAACTTCCGCCCTGCTCTCCGCGATCCCCCTCCGGGTGACGCTCATGCTGATCCTGGTCGCCACCGCCGGCCTCGGCCTGCTGATCTCCGGCATGGTGGTCACCTCGGCCCTGGAACGCTCACTGCTCGACCGCACCGATCAGCAGCTGCGCAACGGCGCGATCGAGTGGTCGCGCCGCCGGGTGCCTCCGCCGCCGAGCCTGCCCGGCGATCCCCGCCACACCAGCCAGTTCTACGTCCGGTCGGTGGAGGACGACGGTCGGGTCTACTTCATCAAGGCCTTCGGCCTCGACGCGGAACCGGCCCTGCCGGACTCTCCTCAGGTGGGGCCGATGACCGTGGGCTCCCTCGGCGGCGGGCCGACCGAGTGGCGGACGCTGACCGTCCGACTTCCGGACGGCACCACCACGGTGGCGCTGCCGCTGAACCAGAACCACGACATCGTGCAGCGCCTCGTCATGCTGGAACTGGTCGTCGGACTGATCGTGCTGACCGCGCTGGCGATCGCCGCGTACTTCGTGATCCGGCGCAGCCTGCGCCCGCTGCGGCGGGTGGAGAACATCGCCGCCGCCATCGCGCGCGGGGACCTGTATCGGCGAGTTCCCGTGCGCGGCAACAACACCGAGGTCGACCGGCTGTCCCGCTCGCTCAACGGCATGCTCGCCCAGATCCAGCAGGCGTTCGCCAAGACCGAGGCGTCCGAGGCCGCCGCCAAGCGCTCGGAGGCGAAGATGCGCCAGTTCGTCGCCGACGCCAGCCACGAGCTGCGCACCCCGCTCACCACCATCCGCGGCTTCGCCGAACTCTATCGTCAGGGCGCGACCGCCGATCCCGACCTGTTCATGGACCGCATCGAACGCGAGTCGCAGCGCATGGGCATTCTGGTCGAGGACCTGCTCATGCTGGCGCGGCTGGACGCGCAGCGCCCGCTGGAGCGGCGCCAGGTCGACCTGCTCGCCGTGGCCAGCGACGCCGTGCACAACGCGCGGGCGATGGCCGCCGCCGCGGATCCGGACGGGGCGCGGCGCCGCATCGAGCTCGAGATCGAGCCCGGCGAGGGCACTTTGGAGATTCTCGGCGACGAAACCCGGCTCCGTCAGGTGCTGGCCAACCTGCTCAACAACGCGCTCACGCACACCCCGCCGGACGCCGCGGTGGCGGTGCGCCTCACCCCGACCGAGGACGAGGTCCTGCTGGAGGTCGCCGACACCGGGCCCGGCCTACCCGCCGACGAGGCCGAGCGCGTCTTCGAGCGCTTCTACCGCACCGACAGTTCCCGCGCCCGCACCAGCGGCGGCACCGGCCTCGGCCTGTCCATCGTGCAGGCGCTGGTCACCGCGCACGGCGGCACGGTGAGCGTGCGCAGTACCGAGGGCGTCGGCACCACCTTCACCGTCCGGCTACCCCGATAACCTTTGCCGCACAACGACTTCGGTCAGACCGGCGTGACCTGGTCGACCAGCCAGCGATCGCCGTCCTTCTCCACCGAGGCGCGAACCCGGCTGCCGGTGGTCGTGCCCTGCGGCGAATCCTTGCTGGTGGTCACCTGATTCAGGAACAGCAGCACCTCGACGTGGGACTTGTCGGCGGAGACCACGCCGGCCGCCTGAGTGGTCGCCTTGACCGACAGCTGCTTGTCCTTCGCGCCCGGGGCAATGGCCTGGGTGATCAACTTCAGGTAGTCGTCGCGGAACTTCGGCGAGAGATTGTCGGCCGCCTTGGGCAGTTCCCGGTCGACCGTCTGATAGTCGTAGGTGAACATGGCCGTAACCGTGCGGTCGGCGGCGGTCAGCGCGTCTTTGCGCGCCTGCTCGGCCTGCTGGTCATTCCAGATCCGTAAGCCGTTCACGCCCAGCGTGATCAGCGCCGCGAGGGCGACGACACTCAGCGCCGCCAGGAAGATCTTGCCGCGCGTCGTCATGCCACGAACTCCACTTTGGATACGGTCAGGCCGGAGTCGCCCTCGCTCACGGTCACCCGGAAGCGGTAGAACCGCGTCTGCGGCCCCTCCTGCCCGGCGTTGGTCAGCGTCTGCTTGGCCGCCACCAGCACCTTCGCGGAGTTGTCGTCGTCGCTCTCCACCGCGGCCTCCACGATCTCGCCGTTGGAGACGACCTTGGCCTGCTGCACGATGTTCATGAAGGGGTCGACCCGGCCGTCGAACTCGTTCTTGAACTGGCCGGAGGCCAGCTCGAGGATCCGGTCGATGTCTTCCTTGGCGGAGTCGGCGCGGATGGTGGTCAGGTTCAGGATGGCCTGACGGGCGGTCTGCACGTACTCGGCGCGGCGCGCGTCGCGGGTGTCGATCGAGTGGGCCTGCACCACGGTGGCCAGCGCGCCGGCGACCAGCAGGGCGACCACCAGGACCGCGGCTGCGGCCAGGGTGGTCATGCGCCTGGAACCGCTGCGCGTCTTCGGCTTGTCATCGCCCGACACGTCGGTGGAGGACTTGCCGAGCTCGACGGGTTCGCCGTCCACGCGATCGGCTACCTCGGCACCGGCGGTGTCCACTACGTCGACACCTGCGGTGTCACGGGCATCCTGCTCGGCCTGAGCGGTATCCGACTCGATGACAGCAGCGTCCGTCGGCGCGTCCGCGGCGGCCGGATGGCTGTGCACATCGGCCGCGGGGCCTGCGCTTCCACTCGATGCGGCCGCCGGCTTGCCTGGCTCGGCGGCGGGCGCCTTCCCCGCGTCCGCGGCCGGAACCGAAGTCACCGCCGAGCTCGCCGTCTCCTCGACCGGCGGACCGACCGAGCGCACCGCACGCCGCCGCGTGCGTCGCTGATCTGCGTTGTCATCACTCATCGTTGCTGCTCCTCGAGCATCGCCTGCCAGCTCGACGGTACCGTGCCCGAACCGCCCGGTCCGATATCGCCCTGTCGGTAGGTGCGGCCGTCCGGGCCGATGTACTGGCCGGTGGACGGATCATAGGATCTCGCGGCAGCGGGCGTGCCGGTGCCGTACGCGGCGGGTGCCACCTGTGTCGCCGCAGGCGCGGCGGGCGCGGACGCGGGCGCCACCGGTCGCGGCGGGCCGAACGCGGGGTTGTCGCCCTCCGGGACGTACCCGGTCCGGCAGAGCTCGGGGGTCGGCGCACGCACGCCGGGGAACTCGGCGCACGGCGTGTTGCGGATGCCGCGCACCTCGACGGGCGAGTCCTGCGGCACCTTGCAGTACAGGCCGGGCGGCGAGGTCACCGAGTCCAGTTCGCTCGGCGAGCGCCGCTCGTTGGGCGGCAGGAACCCGGTCGTACAGGCGGGCGGGTCGTTCAACACCACCATGAAGTCGACCATGGCGCCGTACTCGGCGGGGCCGCGGATGATCGTCTTCAGCGCCGCGATTAGCGGCGGGAAAACCACCAGAAGTTGTTCCAGCCCAGCGTGGTACGTAACGCCGACCTGTCCGACGCTGACCAGATTCGCCAGCAGCAGCGGCAGCGTCGGCCGCAGGGATTCGAACTGCGCGCTGACCCGCTGCATCGCGGAAGGCCCGTCGCGCAGCACGTTACGCAGCGACGGATTGTGCCCGCGCAGCTGATCGGTCACCGTGGCCAGGTCCTTGGTCCACGAACGAATAGCCGCGTCGGACTGCGTCTGGGTGTCCAGCAGCGGCCCGATCTGGTCGAGCAGCTTCTTGGTCGGTTCCGCGCTGTTCTGCGCCTCCTGCACCAGCAGGGACGCGGAGTCGATGAACCGCTGCAGATCCGGGCCTGCGCCGTTGAACGCCTGGAACGCCTCGTCGATCACCTGCCGCAGCCGGGTGTCGGCGACGCTGGACAACAGCCGATCGGATTGATCGAGCAGCGCGCCGACATCCTGCGGAAGCTTGGTGCGCCCCACAGGAATCACCGCGCCGTCGGACAGATTTCCGCCAGCCGGATGATCAGCGGGGATCAAATCGACGTACTGCTCACCCACCGCCGAGACGCTGCGCACCCACGCGTGCACATCCGAGGGCACCTTGTAGTCGCTGTCGATGGACAGCTCGGCCTCGACCCCACTGGCGGTGAGCCGAACATCGCGCACCACACCGATATTCGTACCCCGGTAGGCGACGTTGGCGGTCGGGTACAGCCCGCCGGTCGCCTCGAGCTGCACCGTGACGTCGTAGCGGCCGATGCCGAGCATCGCGGGCACCTTCACATACACCCCGCCCATCACCACCAGGCCGATCACCGTCAGCACGGCGAAGATCGACAGCTGGATGCGGACGAATCGAGTGAGCATCATCGGCCCGGACCCCCTTGTGGCGCAGTGTTTCCGGGCAACGGCACGGTCAGCCCGGGAATGGCGGGCAGGCCGGGAATCGGCGGCAGGCCGGGGATGGCCGGCGCGGGCTGCGTACCTGCGGCAGGCCCCGGTTGCAGCGGTCCGGTCGCCGGGTTGCCGCTCTGGGTCGCGGTGTCGGGCGCGAAACTGCCGACCACGCCCTCGACGCCGCCGAACCGGCCGCCGAGCGGAGTGCCGGTGAGCCAGTTGCTGTCCAGGCGCTTCCCGGTCAGGTCGACCGTGATGAAGAGATTCAGGTAGTCGCCCATGATCGCTTTGTCGAGGTTCTTCATCGGGAACGGGAAGGTCGGCACGATCTTCATCGCCTCGATGAGGTTGCTCCCCGTGTCGGCCAGCGTCTGCAGCACCGGCGCGAGGCTGCGCAGGTTCGCCTTCAAATTGTCGCCGCTGCTGGCGATGAGCCGATCCGTGACGTCGCTGAGGTCACCGAGCGCGTTGATCGTCGCGGTGATGTTCTTCGTGCGGTCGGCGAGCACGGTGAGCGCGGGGTGGATCCGCTCGATGGCCGCCGCGACCACGTCGCGCTGGTTCGCGAACTGGCCGCCGAGCCGGTCGAGCCCGCTCATCGCCGCGATGATGTCGTCGCGCTGACGGTCCAGGTTGGTGGTCAGCTCGTTGAGCTGCGGCAGCAGGTCGCGGATGTCGTTCTCCCGCCCGGTGAGCGCCGAGTTCAATTCCCGCGTAATGGTTTCCAGCTGGGAGATGCCGCCGCCGTTGAGCACCACCGACAGCGAGGACAGCACCTGCTCCGTCGTCGGATAGGCCCCGGCCCGTTCGAGCGGGATCAGATCCCCGCCCTTCAACTGCCCCTGCGGCGCGATGTCGCTCGGCGCGGCCAGCTCGATGTGATTGCTGCCGAGCAGACTGGTCTGCCCGATCTTGGCGACGGCGTTGGCGGGCAGCCGCACACTCGGATTGAGCGTCACGGTGACCAGCGCGTGCCAGCCCTCCACCTCGATGTCCGACACCGAGCCGACGGTGACGTCGTCGACGCGGACCGGCGAATTCCTGGTCAGCGTGGTCACATTCGGCATCTGGATGCGCACCTGGTAGGCACCGTCCATGGTGCCCTCGGTGCCCGGCATGGGCAGCGAGTTCAGCCCGTCCCACTCACAGCCCGAAATCCCTAGTGCCACCGCGAGTCCCAGCACCAGCACGGCCATCCTGCGAGGGCGCTTCATCGTCCTCCTCCTGGGATAGCCAGCCCGGCAACGCCGTTCGGCACGGTGATCGGCGGCGGGCCCGGCGCGGGCGCCCGGTCGGCCAGGCTCGGCGGGCTGTACTCGATCTGGTTCGGGAACGCGTGCACGCCGGTGGCGGGGTTCAGCATGATCGGCGCGTAATTCATGGCGAGCGAACTGATCACGGGCGCGAGGTACTGCGCGCACAGGTCGGCGGAGCGATCCGAGTCGTTGGTCTCGAGCGCCCGCACCGAGCCGCACAGGAAGCTGAGCGGGTCGGCGGTGTTGTTGAGCGAGACCGCGCCGGAGAGCGTGCCCTGGGCGGGCTTGTAGATCTGGTAGAAGTTCACCAGCGCCGTCGGGCCGGAGTGCAACACGCGCTCCAGTTCGGGGCGCTTGTCCACGAGCTGCTGGGTGACCGCGGCCAGCCGCTGCACGCCCTCGGTGAGTTCGGCGCCGCTGCCGTCGAGGAAGCGCTTCACGTCGCCGAGCGCGGTATCCAGATTGTCCAGTCCCGCACCGAGTTCCGCAGACGTGCCGGCCAGCACCGAGGACACCGACGCGAGCCGGCCGCCGAACTGCACGATCTGCTCGTTGCTCGCCGAGAGCACCTTGACGAACTTCTGCAGATTGCGCACCGTGCCGAAGAGGTCGGTTCGGCCGTCGGACAGCGTGTTCAGCGTGGCGGACAGCTCGCGCAACGTGTCGCGCAGCTTCTGCCCGTTGCCGTCCATATTGTCGGCGGCGGTGTTCACGAAACGACCGAACGAGCCCTGGGTGTCGTCCCCCACCGGCCCCAAAGTCGTTGCCAGCTTGGACAGTTCGGCCTTGATGTCGTCCCACTCCACCGGCACGGCCGTGCGCTCCAGCGGAATCTCCGCCCCGTCGCGCATTTTCGGGCCGCTGACGTAGGCGGGCGCGAGCTGGATGAACCGCGCCGAGACCAGCGACGGCGAGATGATCACCGCGCGCGCGTCGGCCGGGAGGTCGATGCCGCGGTCGATGGTCATCTCGACCTTCACCCGCTCCTTGCCCGGCTCGATCGAGTCGATGCGCCCGACGTGCACGCCGAGCACCCGGACCTCGTCGCCCTGGTACAGACCGGAGGTCGACGGGAAATAGGCCGTGATCGTGGTCTTCCCGATCTTGGTCACGCCGCTGTACACCCCGGCCAGTACGAACGCGGCGACCAGCACTCCGGCTACCGCCAGCGCCCAGCGCGGCAGTTTGCGGGCTCTGTCCAGCATGTTCATCGCGGTGGCTCCTGGAGTGCGGGCCCGATCGACGGCGGTGCCGGGTTGGTGAAGATATTGCGCAGGTCCTCGGGCAGGTGCTCCGGCCACACCAGCGCGTCGACCAGCGGCTGGAGCTCGGTGCTCGTCGCGTTGACGACATAGGCGTTGAACCACGGCCCGTTGCCGACCTGCTCACCGAGCGCTGCGGCGTAGGGCCCGAGGCCGTCGAGCGCGTCGTCGAGGTTCTTCTTGTTGCGCTGCAACAGGCCGAGCACCGAATTCAGCTTGTCCAGCGCGGGTTTCAGCAGCGGCTCGTTGTCGGCGACCAGCCCGGAGAGCTGCTTGGCCACCTCGTTCACGTACACGACCAGCTGCCCGATGGCGGCGCGGCGCCGGTCCAGCTCGCCGAGCAGGTCGTTGCCGTCCAGCAGCAGCGCGTTGATCTGGTTGCTGCGGTCGGCCAGGATCTTGGTGACGTTCTGCGCCCGGCCGAGCAGGTCGGACAGGGCCTGGTCGCGCGCGTTGATGCTGCGCGACAACGCCGTCACGCCGTCCAGCGCCGCGCGCAGCGGAGCCGGGGTGTCGGCGAAGGTGGCCGAGAGCGTGTCGAGGGTCTTGTCGACCTGCTCCATGTCGAGGCCCTGCACCGTGCGCCCGAGGTCGCCGAGCGCGTCGTTGAGCGAGTACGGAGAGGTGGTGCGGTCCAACGGAATCGTGTCGGTCCGCCGCAGCGCGCCGGGGCCGGTCGGGGTCAGCTCCAGCGACTTGCGGCCCAGCACGGTATTGGTCTTGATCGCCGCGGAGGTCTTCTGGCCCAGCACGATCGACTCGTCGAGGGTGAACCGGACGAGCACCCTGGCGCCGTCCAGATGGACGTCGTCCACCCGCCCGGACCGCACGCCGGCCACCTGGACCGGATCGCCGGGCACCAGCCCGCCCGCGTCGGCGAAGTACGCGGTGTAGCTCGCGCCGCCCCGGATGAAGGGCAACCGGTCGAACTGCAAGGCCGACATGGCGACACACACCGCGACAACCAGGCCGACGATGCCTATGGTGACGGCCCGTGATCGCTGCTCGTTCATCAGGGCGTACACCTTCCGGTCGTCTGCTTACCCGGCAGGTTCACTTGCAGCGGTTGCCCGTTCGGGCCGTCGACGACCAGATTGGTCCCGCAGATGTAGAGCTGCAGGAACGAGCCGTACGCGCCGATGCGGATCAGCTTCTTGTAGGTCTCGGGCAGCTTGTCGAACACCCACTGCAGGGTGTCCGAGCCGTCGTCGAGGTTGGTGGCGAGCCGGCCCGTCTGCTCGATGGTGGAGCGCAGGTCCGGCCGAGCCTGCTGCAACAGCCCGGTGAGGTCGCGGGTGGCGCCCGCGATGCGCGGCAACGCGTCGCCGATCGGATCGCGGTCGGCGGCCAAACCGCTGATGAGCCGCTGCAATTCGTCGAGCGTGGTGGCGAACTGGTCGCCGCGCTGATCGATGGTCTGCAACACCGTGTTCAGGTTGTTGATCACGCTGCCGATCAGCTCGTCGCGGTCGGCCAGCGTCTTCGCGAACGAGCCGCCGCTGTTCAGCAGGGAGACCAGGGTGCCGCCCTGGCCCTGGAAGATCTGCAGCAGCGCGTTGGTCAGGTCGTTCACCTGCGCCGGGTCCAGGCCGCGCAGCAGCGGGCGGAACCCGCCGAGCAGCATGTCCAGGTCGAGCGCGGGCGCCGTCTTGTCCTTGCCGATGGTGCCGCCGTCGCGCAGCACCTCGTTCGTTCCCGGACCCTCCAGCAGCTCCAAATACCGGTCACCGACCAGGTTTTCGTAGCGGATGGTGGCGCGGGTGCTGGTGAGCAGCCGGTACTTGCGATCGACGTCGAACTCGACGTGCGCGAGATGATCCTTGCCGACCTTCACCGAGGTGACCGAGCCGACCGGCACGCCGGCGATGCGCACCTTGGAGCCGGGCAGCATGCCCGACGAGCTGGTGAACACGGCGTGGTAGCCGTACTCCCTGGCGAAGCGCATCTGGCTGAACACGATCACCAGCCCGGCGAACACCAGCGACATCACCAGCGTGAAGACGAGCAGCTTGACGGTCGTGGCGGTGTTCCTCACAGCGCGCCCACCCCCGGCAGCCCGGCGAACAGCAGCTGGAACACCTTCGGTGCCTCATTGGGCCTGGTGAAACCCGTGTTCGGCACGTAAGGAGCTCCCTCGTTCGTGTCGGTGACGACGTAGTTCGCGTGGCTGCCGGGCACCCGATCCAGCACGCCCTCGCAGCGCGGCCCGCCGGTCGCGTTCACCTTCGGCAGGTCGTCCGGGTACTTGTACGGCTGCGCGCCGAACATGAAGTTGGTGTTCATGCCGATGCCGGGCAGCTTGCCGCCGAACACGTCCTCGGCCAGCGGGAGCATCGGGCCGAGGCCGTTGATGATGCAGCTGAGCGCCGGGGCGTACTCGAACAGCAGGCTCGTGGTCGGCCGCAGCAGATCCAGCGCGGTGCTGAAGTTGCCCTCGTTCTCGCGCAGCACCGACCCCGTGGTGTCGGCCAGGCCGGTCAGGTTGGCGAGCATGTCGTCGAGGCTCTGCCGCTCCTCGGACAGCGTCTGGCTGGTGACGGTGGCGTTGCCGACGGTGCGCAACAGGTCGGGAGCGGTGTCGGCGTACAGGTCGGTGACCTCGCCGGTGCGGGCCAGATCCTGTTGCAGGGTGGGCAGATACGGGTTGATGTCGCGCAGGTAGGCGTCGCTGCGGGCGAGCAGGTCGCCCAGCTTCTCGCCGCGGCCCTGCAGCGCCGTGCCGAGCGCGGACAGCGTCGCGTTCAGCTTCTCCGGCTCCACCTTGGCCAGCACGTCGGACAGGTGCTGGAACAGCGTGTTGAACTCGACGGTCACGTGCTGGGCGGTCACCCGCGCGCCGGGCCGCAGCGAGTCCGACGAAGGTTGTTGCGGCACGGTGAAGTTCACGTACTTCGCGCCGAACACGGTGGTGGAGCGGATGTCCACGCCCGCGTTGGCCGGGACCAGCTTCAGCTGGTCGGGATTCAGCGCCAGCTTCAGGCTCGCGCCCTCTGCGGTCTGGTCGATCGCGACCACCCGGCCGATCTCCACCCCGCGCACCTTCACCTTGGCGTCGGGATCGAGCACGAGCCCGCTGCGCGGCGCGTCGACCGTCACGGTGGCCGTCGAGGTGAACCCGCCGACGAACATCACCATCGCGACGGCGACGATCGCGACCAGCGCGAGCACCATCGCGGCACCGGCCAGCTTGTATCCCACTGCAGCGCGCACTTGCTTCGAATCCGCCATCTCGCTCTACCCGGAAAGATGAAAATTGCCGGAGGTGCCGTAGATGGCCAGCGAGATCAGCAGGGTCACCGTGACCACCGCGACCAGCGAGGCCCGCACCGCGTTGCCGACCGCGACGCCGACCCCGACTGGTCCGCCCGCGGCATGAAAGCCGTAATAGGTGTGGATCAGCATGACCGCCAGGGCCATGAAGATCGCCTGGGCGAACGACCACAGGATGTCGCTCGGGATCAGGAAGGTGGAGAAGTAGTGGTCGTACACGCCCGCCGACTGCCCGTAGATGACGACCGTGGCGAACCGGCTGGCCAGGAAGGACGCGATCACCGCGAGGGCGTACAGCGGCACGATCGCGATCATGCCGGCCAGCACCCTGGTGCCGACCAGATACGGCACCGGCCGGATCGCCATCGACTCCAGCGCGTCGATCTCCTCGGCCACCCGCATGGCGCCGAGCTGCGCGGTCGAGCCGGCCCCGATGGTGGCGGCCAGCCCGATGCCGGAGATCACCGGCGCCGCGATGCGGACATTGATGAACGCCGCGAAGAATCCGGTGAGCGCCTCGACGCCGATATTGCCCAGCGAGCTGTAACCCTGCACCGCGATGGTGCCGCCCGCGAACAAGGTGAGGAAGCCGACGATCACCACGGTGCCGCCGATCACCGCCAAAGCGCCGCTGCCCATGCTGATTTCGGCGATCAGCCGAATGGTCTCGGTGCGATAGTGCGTCAGCGCACGCGGAACGGCCCCCAGGGCCTGTGCATAGAACACAGCGTGTTTACCGACAGAATCGAGC
>NZ_BAGH01000037.1 GCF_000308715.1 Nocardia tenerifensis NBRC 101015 | reverse complement strand
TGCTGATGACGGTGTTCGGGTGTGTGCTGGCGCTGATCCCGCGGTGCCGGACGTGCGGGTCGCGCCGGAACTCATTCTGCCGCTGCTGCTTCCGCCGCTGCTGTACGCGGCGGCGCGGCGCACCTCGTGGCGGACGTTCGCGCGGAACTGGCGCGCGATCGCGCTGCAGGCCGTCGGTTTGGTCGTCGTCACGACGGTCGTGGTCGCGGTGGCCGTGCACCTGTGGGATCCGGCGGTGCCGCTGTCCGTCGCGTTCGTGCTCGGCGCGC
Organism: Nocardia tenerifensis NBRC 101015; assembly: GCF_000308715.1. Lineage (GTDB taxonomy): Bacteria > Actinomycetota > Actinomycetes > Mycobacteriales > Mycobacteriaceae > Nocardia > Nocardia tenerifensis. The sequence continues at coordinate 6,505 of NZ_BAGH01000037.1, read as the reverse complement.
TGGTCGCGCCGCCGGACCCGGTGGCCGTGGGCGCGCTGGCCGGTCGGCTCGGGCTGCCGAGACGGCTGGTCGCGGTGCTGGAGGGGAGGGGTTGTTCAACGACGTCACCGCGATCGTGCTGTACGGGATCGCGGTGCAGGCGGTGGTCACCGGGCAGTTCTCCGCGTGGTCGGCGGCCATGGACTTCGTGGCGTCCGCGGTGATCGGCGGCGCGGTCGGCCTGGTGTTCGGCTGGGGCGGCAGCCGGGTGATGCGCCGGCTCGACGAGGCGGCCTGGCAGGTGGCGCTCGGGCTCGCGCTGCCGTTCGCGGCCTACCAGCTCGCGGAGGCTTGGGGCGGGTCCGCGGTGCTCGCGGTGCTGGTGTGCGCGCTGTACCTGACCGACGCGGCCGCCGGCTTCGGCGACTGCGACTATCGGCTCGTCGGCGACTCGTTCTGGACGATCATCGAAATGCTCGTCAGCGGAGTCGCTTTCGGCCTGATCGGGCTGGAGCTGGCCACCGTCTTGCACGACGTCGGGCCGCAGTGGCCGCGCTTCCTCGGCGTCTCGAGCGCGGTGATCGCCGCCGTGGTCGGGGTCCGGCTGGTGTGGTCGTTCGCGACCTGGGCGCTGCTGGGCCGCTGGTGGCGGCGCCGGGAGGCCGACGAGCCGTACACCTGGCGCGAGACGATGGTGACGTGGTGGGCAGGGCAGCGCGGCGTGGCGACCGTCGCACTGGCCTTGGCCGTGCCGTTGACCACCGAGTCCGGCAGCGAGTTCCCGTGGCGGCGTGGGCTTTTGTTCACCGCCTTCGCGCTGGTGCTGTTCACCCTGCTCATCCAGGGGCCCACGCTGTCTCTCGTGGTACGCGCGACCGGGGTTCGCGTGGACACCGATGCGGAGCGAGAGCGGGAGCGCCAGTTGTGGACTCGCATATTGCGGGCCGAGCTCACCCGGCTGTGCGAGGTCGCGCGCACCGAGAACCTGCCCGACGGCGTGTACGACCGCCTGCACGTCGGCATCGAGAGACGGCTCGCCCGAGCCGATCCCGAGGCCGCCGACGACGCCAAGGCGGCCGCGGAGCGCAGCGTCCGGCTCAACCGCACGCTCGACCGGATCAATCAGGAGGTGCTGCGGGCAGGCCGCGCCGAGGCGATGGCCGCGCGCCGGGAACCCGATTTCCCGCCCGATCTGGTCGATCGGGTGATGCGCCGCCTCGACCTGCGCTCGCCTTAGCGGGGGCGAAACTCGTCGGTGCCAGGGGCGAAGCTCCCGAATCCGCGTCCTGTCTGCTGATACCGTCCGAGACCGTGACTACGAACAGCGTGCAAGCAGTTCGTGCGGAGCGCCGCCTCGGGCTGCGCATGTGGCTCGTGCCGGTCGCCATTCTCGCCGTGTTCATGGCTCTGCTCGGCACGATGTATCTCGACTATGTGGTCGACCCCGAAGAGAACCTGCACGACTTTCCGATCGCCCTGGTCAACCAGGACGTCGGCGACAGCGTCGGCGCGCCGGGGGAGCAGCGCTGGGTCAGGTTCGGCGACGAGGTGACCGACGGGCTGAAGCAGGCGGTCCCCGCGGACAAGATCGATCTGCAGGTGGTCGCCGTCAACGAGGCGTCGCAGCGGATGCAGGACAACCGGGTCTACGGCACGATCGTGATCCCGAGCGACTTCAGCAAACGGCTGGGCATCCTCGGTGCGGGCAGCGTGATCCCCGGCGATATCCAGCGTCCGATCATCACACTGCAGACCAACCCGCGCAGCGGGGCCTTCGTCACCGAGATCGTCACCCAGATCGGAAACCGGGCGCTGGCCGAGGTGAACAAGCAGGTCGGCGCGCAGCTCACCGAGCAGGTCCGGGCGCAGCTGACGCCCCCGCCGGGCGGCCCGCCCGCGCCCGAGCTGACCGGCGCGGCCAGAGTCGCGCTGGCCGAGCCGCTGCACATCGTCGTCGAGCCGTTCCACCCGCTGCCGAGTGGCACCGGCCGAGGCCTCACCGCGTTCTTCTACGCGCTGCTGCTCCTGCTGGCCGGCCTGGTCGGCTCGATGACCATCCACACCATGATCGACGCGCAACTCGGCTTCGTGCCCACCGAGTACGGGCCGTGGTTCGTGCACTTCCCGCCGACGCCCATCTCGCGTTTCCATACCCTGCTGATCAAGTGGGGCGTGATGGTGGTGACCGCGAATGTCGTCGCGGGCGTGTTCCTCGCCGTCGCCGACGCGCTCGGCATGCCGATCGATCATCCGCTCGGGCTGTTCCTCTTCAGCGCGCTGGCCATCATCGCCGTCGGCGTCACGGGTCTGTCCGTGCTCGCGGCCGTGGGCTCGGCGGGATTGCTGATCAACCTGATCCTGTTCATCATCCTGGGCCTGCCGTCCTCCGGCGGCACCGTGCCGATCGAGGCGACGCCGAAGTACCTCGGCTGGCTCGCCAATTTCGAGCCGATGCACCAGGTGTTCCTCGGCGTGCGCTCGATTCTCTACTTCGACTCCAGCGGCCCGGCCGGGCTGAGCCGGGGTGTCTGGATGGCGGCGCTCGGCCTGGCCATCGGACTCGTGCTCGGCGTGGTGATCACCCGCTTCTACGACCGCAAGGGCCTGCGCCGCAGCGGAACCGGGCGGCGCGAGACCGTCTAGCGATCCGGATACGCCGGCCTTGTCCGTTCTCGCCGCGCCGCGGGCGGGTTCTGCGTACCCTGGGGCGGCGAGTCGCCGGGCGACCGCGGCGTGCGCCGAACTCCTTCGACCAGAGAGCGTTTCGTGACTACTGCCGAGTTTTCTTTTCCGGTCCGGGAGGCCGAGCGCAAGGTGCTCGATCGGGTCGCCGAGTTGGCGGAGGGGTTCCGGGCCGCCGCGGCCGAGTACGACGAGCGCGCCGAGATCGCGGTCGGGCACCTGACGGCGCTGCACGACGCGGACGTGGATCGCGCCGTGCTCCCCGAACGCGTCGGCGGAATCGGGTTGAGCTACGCGGCATTCGGGCACCTGGTGCGCGTGCTCGCCAAGGCGGACCCGTCGACCGCGACCATCTGGACCATGCACGCGGGCGCGGGCGTCGCGCTGGCGGAGTTCACCGCCGACACCCTCGGCGGGTTCTTCGCCGAGGAGTTCTTGGCGGGCAAGCGATTCGCCAACGCGCTGTCCGAACCGGCCAGCGGGAACCGCTTTCTCAATCCGCAGCAGGACGCCGTTCCGGTCGCGGGCGGCTGGTCGCTCACCGGGGCGAAGCGCTTCGTCTCCGGCTGCGAGATCGCCGAGTACCTGCTGGTGAACGCGCGGGTCGACGGCGCGCCCGCGTTCTTCGGGGTGATGCCCGACGAGACGGTCTCGACCATCCCGATCTGGGACACCCTCGGCCTGCGCGCCACGCGCAGCCAGCTGCTGTCGTTCGACCACACCCTGCTGCGCGCCGAGTATCGCGGCCGCGCACCGGGTTTCGGCGACTTCGCGGTGATCCCGGCGGGCCTGCCCGCGATCTCGCTCGGCATCGCCGACGCGGCGCTGGACGCGCTGATCGAGCACGCGCGGTCGCGGGTGATCCTCGGCAAGCCGCTCGCGCACCAGCAGTGGGTGCAGTACGAGGTCGCCGACGTGCAGACCAAACTGGCCGCCGCGCACGCGCTGTACGAGCGCGCCCTCTGGGAGGCCGACCACGGCGTGCCCAGCTTCTTCCCGAATCTCTCGCGCGCCAAGTACCTCGCGAACAAGATCGCCGTCGAGGTCGCGCAGCTCGGCGTGCGGGTCGGCGGCGCCTCGGGATACCTCAAACAGTCACCCATCCAACGGCATCTGCGCGATGCGGAGGCCGGGCAGCTGATGGCGTACTCGACCGAGGTGATCGCGGGCGAGATCGGCAGGGCGGTGCTCGGCGTGGCGGAAGACGAGTAGCTTCATCATCTGCCCGGGCAGAGTCGCCTCGGCGTGCTGTCCGTGGCGAGCTTCGCGTCCACACAGCCGCCGGGCAGGTCGTCGTAGGTCTCGGTGCCGAAGTTGGCGGTGACGGTCAGCGTGCCGTCGCCGAAGGTGCTGCGCTGCACCAGGCGATCGGCGGTGAGCCTGCGGAACTCGGTCATCGGCGTGGTGCCCGCCGCCTCGTGCAGCGGCGCGAAATACTGTTGCAGGCGGGCGATTTCGGCGCCGTGGGTGCTCAGCTCGTGCTGGTCGAGGACGAGGTTCAGCGGGGTGTTGTTCAGTATCGCGGTCAGCGCGCGCATCGTCTGCTGCCGCGGCAGCTTGTAGTAGGACAGTTCCCAGCGGTCCAGGTTGATCACCGAGTCGTGCAGGACGGTTTCGTACAGCGGGACCCGGTAGGCCGGGTCGAACATCGCCTCGGCCGCGGCGGCGGGCAGCTCGGCGGGCTGGAAGAAGGATCGCGGCGCCCGCTCCGGCGCCCAGCCGCCCCAGGTTTCCTTGTCCCGCTCCGCCTTCCACAGCAGATCCGAGACCGGCGTCTGCGAGCCGTGGCTGTAGGCGAGCACGGTGCTCGCCCACGCGCCCGCGGACTCCGACCCCAGCACCTGCCCGCGCTCCTCGGCCAGCGCGCGCAGGCGGGCGAGGCGATTGTCGCGGTCCTGACGCTGGTTCATCGGGTGCTCGGGGGTGTGGTCGTCGAAGAACTCGCCCGCGGCGTCGACATCGAGGAAGTAGGTGTTCGCCCCGTTCGCGGTCATGCTCGCGTAGCGGTCGGCGAGCAGGCGCGGATCCTGTTTCAGCGCTTGGGAACTGAGGTAGCAGCCGCGGTCGCCGAAGCCGGTCTTCGGCGTGCCGTCCGCGTCGTGCACGCAGCCCGTCGGCCAGACCCCGTCGGGCCAGCGCGAGGCCGGGTTGTCGGCGGTGGCCGGGTCCTGCGCGTTGGCGTACGAATCGTAGGGCCCCGCAAGGTAACCCGCCTGCTTCGCCGCGTCGACGGCCGCGCGGCTCATCGGGTCGTCGCCGGCGTCGTAGCCGAGCCACATCCGGCTGAGTCCGAGTTCGCGCATCCGATGGATGGCCTCGGGCGTGCGGCCGTCACCCCAGAGGTAGGCGTGAAAGGCGCCGAGCAGCCGCGAGATCGCCGGATTCCGGCCGAGCTTCTCGGTGAGGGAACGGAATTCGCCGTGCTGGACCAGCCAGGCGCGGTAGTCCCTGGCGGGTGCGACGGGGGAGGCGTCGGTGAGGGCGAAGGTGACCGTGTAGTCACGGGTGCCGGCCCTGGCCGCGAACTCGTGTTCGGCCGTCGCCCGCAGCTTTCCGTCGGCGGAGGTGACCGTCAGCGTGGTGCCGAGGTCGGTGGGGACGAGGTAGCTGACGCCGCGATCGGCGATGCGGTAGCCCCAGAAGGGCATGGTCAGCCCGGCGGTGAGGTCGAGCGGGTCGCCGACCAGTGCGGCGTCGGGGGAGTTCCAGAACGGGTCCGCGACGGGCAGCGAAAGCCCTTCTCCACGTGGCAGTTCCAGCTCCGCCGCGGCCGGATCGGCACCGGTCATCGGCCAGGCCAGGCGCGTGTCGCGGTCGCTGTGCACGACCACGCGCAGGCGGCCCGCGTCGGCGCTGGCGGAGACGGTCAGACCCCGGTCGGGGTAGGTCCACGTTGCCAGGTCGCCGGTGATCCGAATCGGTCCGGGGGCGCCGAGTCCGCCGGGCGCGCGCTCGGCGAACGCGAGGCGCGCGCCGTCGCCGGTGACGCCGGTGATGGACAGCGAGGCCGTGTCCACGTCGGCGCGGCCGCCGGCGATCGGCACGAGCACGTGATCGCCGCGCAGCTCCGGTCGCGTGCTCGCGGTGGCGTCGTCGCATGCCGTGGCGGACACGCCCGCGATCAGCACGGTGGTGAGGATGGCGGCTCCTGCGCGGCGGGTGCTTCGACGACTCATGCCATGCACGGTTCCGCAGGCGTATGAGAGTTCGATGAGACGCCGACGGGTCCCTGGCCTGCGCGGACCCGGTACGTAGTATCCGGTGGATGCGCGTGTTGGTGGTGGATGACGAGGACGCGGTCCGCGAGGCCTTGGTGCGCGCGATGGAGGGCGAGGGCTACGAGGCGCGGTCCGCGAATGACGGCGCCGCCGCGCTCGCGGAGCTCGAGCGCTGGCGGCCGGAGGTCGTGCTGCTCGACGTGCTGATGCCGTTCATGGACGGGCTGACGGCGTGCCGGCGGCTGCGGGCGCGCGGGGACCGCACGCCGATCCTCATGCTCACCGCCCGCGACGCGGTCGCCGATCGGGTCGACGGCCTCGACGCGGGCGCGGACGACTATTTGGTCAAGCCCTTCGACCTGGACGAGCTGCTGGCCAGGGTGCGCGCGCTGGTCCGGCGCACCTACCCCGAGGACGGCGCCGTGCTGTCCTGCGCCGACCTGGTCATGGACACCACCGCGCACGAGGTCCGCCGCGGCGCGCGCGTCGTCGAGCTCAGCCGCACCGAGTTCGCGCTGCTGGAAGTGTTGCTGCGCAACGAGAATCAGGCCCTGCCGCGCGAGACGCTCATCGAGCGTGTGTGGGGCGCGGGGCTCGGCTCGACGTCGAACTCGCTCGAGGTCTAC
>NZ_BAGH01000038.1 GCF_000308715.1 Nocardia tenerifensis NBRC 101015 | reverse complement strand
CTCCCCGGCGCCCCGCCGACACTCCTCCCGCCCGCACCGCCGGCTCACCGGTCGTCCAGGACATCGCCGGTCCTCCGGCCGCCCGCACCCCGGGTCGTCGCGGACCGGCCGAGGAGAGCCGGAAGTCCGCGGCCCGCGGCAAGAAGGAGACGGCCGAAGAGGTCACCGACATCCTGCCGCCGCTCGCCGAGCCCACCCGCGCCAAGCGCAAGAAATCCGAGTGGCCGACCAGCGACGAAATCGGTGCCGCGCAACCGAAGTCGGTCGGCGCCGCCCCGCTGTCCCGCCTGGCCGCCAGCAAGCAGCGCCGCAACAAGCGGCTGCGCCTGGCGGGCCGCAGCGCCCTGACGGTCTTCGCGGTGCTGTGCCTGCTGGTCACCGGCGGCGGCTGGACCTTCATGCAGACCACCGGCAACAGCTTCACCCAGATCTCGGCGATCGTCGAGAACAACGACGACGTGGTCGACTCCGAAGCGCAGCTGGGCGACGAGAACTATCTGCTCGTCGGCACCGACACCCGCGCGGGCGCGAACAGTCAGGTCGGCGCGGGCACCCTCGACGACGCCGAGGGCTCGCGCGCGGACACCGTCATGCTGGTGAACATCCCGAAGAACCGCTCACGCGTCGTGGTCGTCTCGTTCCCCCGCGACCTCGACGTCACCAGACCGCAGTGCAACCGCTGGGACAACGACAAGGTCCAGTACACCAACGAGGTCTTTCCCTCGGCCATGGGCGACAAGCTCAACGCCGTCTACGCGCTCGGCGGCCCGAAGTGCCTGTTCACCACGATCCAGCGGATGACGGGCAGCGCGATCAACCACTTCATCGCGGTCGACTTCGCGGGCTTCGAGGCGATGGTCGATCAGATCGGCGGCGTCGAGGTGTGCGCGCCCAAGCCGATCAACGACGAGATCCTCGGCACCGTGCTGGAGAACCCCGGCCGGCAGCGGGTCAACGGCGCGACCGCGCTGAACTATGTGCGCGCCCGGCACGTCTACGGCGAGGAGCGCAGCGACTATGACCGGATCAACCGGCAGCAGCGCTTCATGGCCTCGCTGCTCCGCGGTGCCCTATCCAGCAAGGTGCTCTTCGATCCCGGCAAGCTGAAGGGCTTCATCGACGAGTTCACCAAGCACACCTGGGTGGACAAGGTGCAGCCGACGGACCTCTTGACCCTCGGCCGCTCGCTACAAAAGCTGGACGCGGGCACGGTCACCTTCCTGACCATCCCCACCGCGGGCACCACCTCCTACGGCAACGAGATCCCGCGCGAGCAGGACATCAAGGCCATCTTCAAGGCGATCCGCGACGACCAGCCGCTGCCCGGCGAGAAGAAGGTGTCCCCGGCCCCCGGCTCCATCCCGTCGGCCCCGCCGACCCCGCCCAAGCTGACCGCCGTCGACCCGGGCACCGTGTCGCTGCTGGTCTCCAATGCCTCCGGCACCTCCGGCCTGGCCCAGCGGGCCGCGACCAAGCTCGGCAACCAGGGCTTCGGCATCTTCAACATCGGCAACTACGCGGGCGGCAGCGAGGTCACCTCCAAGGTGCGCTACGGCGCCGGGCAGGAGGCCGCGGCGGCGACGGTGGCCAGCGCGATACCCGGCGCGCTGATGGAGTCGGCGAACGACCTCGGCGGCATCGTCGAGGTGGTCATCGGCGGCGACTTCACCGGCACGGTCCGCGCGCCCACGCCGGTGGGCGACCCGATCTCCAACGTGCCCGCGATGACCGCGCCTGCGACGCCGGTCACCCTGCCGTCGGACCTCGAGCACGTGAACGCCGCGGACGAGACTTGCAAGTGAAGCGCGGGCGCGACCTGCGGCAACAACGTCGCTAACGGTAAACACCGGTCATTCACCCTCCGTTCGTGACTTGGTCAGCGCCGGGAACTAATGTCGGTTTCTATGCGTGTCATCTACAACGAGCAAATGGCCGATCTCGCCCACCTCCTGGGCGAGATGGCCGGTCTGGCCGGCTCGGCGATGGACCGGGCCACCCAGTCACTGCTCCAGGCCGACCTCGCTCTGGCGGAGCAGGTGATCACCGAGTCCGACCGGATCGCCGAGCTGATCCAGGACGCCGAGGAGCGGGCGTTCGCGCTGCTCGCGCTGCAGGCGCCGGTCGCGGGTGATCTTCGGCAGGTGGTGAGCGCGATCCAGATCGTCGCCGATGTCAATCGGATGGGCGCGCTCGCGCTGCACGTGGCCAAGGTGGCCCGGCGGCGCCACCCCAACCACGCGCTGCCCGAGGCGGTCAACGGCTACTTCGCCGAGATGGGCCGCATTGCGGTCAATATGGGCGCCGGCGCCAAGGAGGTGCTCGAGACGCGCGACCCCGAGCGCGCCGCGCAGCTCAACGAGGACGACGAGGCGATGGACGACCTGCACCGTCACCTGTTCACGCTGCTGATGGACCGCGACTGGAAATACGGTGTCGCCGCCGCCGTCGACGTCACCCTGCTCGGCCGCTACTACGAGCGCTTCGCCGACCACGCCGTCGAGATCGGCCGCCGCGTCATCTTCTTGGTCACCGGCGTGTTGCCGCCGGACCCCGACGCCGAGGCGTGAGACGCGAACTGCCTGCTGTCACGGTTAAGATGGCAGGCGGTTTCGCGTTGCGGGGCTTGACGTCTCGCGGTCATGAGATGAAAGATTGGCCGCGTAGCGCAGCGGTGAGTGACTCGCTGTGAAAGATGCCGTTATGGGAGTTACGGCACAGAGGGGGCGGAAGCATGAAGGTCGATCCGACAGAGCTGCGCGCGTTGGCCGCATCGATGGACAAGATCAGCGGTGAGATCGGCGCGCTGAAGGTGAGCACGAAGACCGACGCGTTGAGTGCCGCGCTGCCCGGCTCCTCGGTAACCGAGGCCTGCAAGACGGCCGGTGCGGGCATCGAGGCGGGGTGGCTGCGAATGGCGCAGCGCTGCAAGGCGATCGCCAATATCGCCAAGGGCGGCGCCGCCGATTACGAGGTGTCCGACCAGGATTTCCGGGACAGCCTGAAGAAGCTGGGTGGCGGGCAGTGAAGAGCGGTGACCAGACCCCGACGCTCAGCCAGGTCCAAACCCAGTGGCAGCCATGGAAACTCAACGAGGCGGGCGAGGAGATCAAGACCCGCAACACCGAGTTCGGCGCGCTGATCGATCAGACCGTCACACAGATCCGGGAGGCGGGCGCGCACTGGAGCGGGGACGCCTACTACGCGGCCTACGACCGGATCGCCGGCGACCGCGACACCGCGAACAAGATCGCGCAGGAGACGACGGAGCTCGCCAACGCGCTGATCAACGGCGGAAACACGCTCACCGGTTACCGGCAGTCGTTGTTGGACAAGGTAACCGAGGCCACCGCGGCGGGCTTCACGGTCTCCGAGGACTGGCAGGTCACCGCCTCCGGTGAGGGCTCGGGCGAGGACCTGCACACCCATCAGACCGCGATCACCACCGCGCTCAACGAGATGCTCGGCACACAGAGCGGCATCGCCACCGCCATCGAGCAGGCGAACACCGCCGTCCAGACCCAGAGCGCGCAGCTCGGCACCGGTGATCCGCTCGATACGGTTACCGGACAACCGAAGTCGACGCTCACCGCGCAGCAGATCAGCGCCGAACAGCCGGCGGGCACGGTGCCCGCGTCCACCGAGCAGAAGACCGAGGAGAAGCCGCAGACGCAGGCGGCGGGTGCGCCGAAGAACATCGCGGAGAACCAAAGTCAGCAGAACCAGGGCCAGCAAACCCAAGCTCAACAGAACCAAGGCCAACAAACCCAAGCTCAACAGAACCAAGGCCAACAAACCCAAGCCCAGCAGAACCAAGGCCAACAAACCCAAGCCCAGCAGAACCAAGCCCAACAAACCCAAGCCCAGCAGAACCAAGCCCAACAGAACAACCAGAGCAAGGGAACCGGCCCCGCCAGCGACCCGAACTCGTGGAAGCCGTCGGACGTCACCTCCCTGATCACCGCGGTCGGCTCGATCACCGGCAACGTGCCCACCCTGATCGATTCGATCGGCAAGCTCGACGACAACTGGGACGACACCATCAAGGCGGCGGGCGACGCGGGCAAGGGCCTCATCGACTCCGCGGGCAACGCGGCCGAGAAGTTCGCGAGCGCGGCGGACAAGATAATCACCAGCGTCGACCACGCCGTCGACAACACGCCCACCGATCCGCAGCACAAGGACACGCCCGCACCGAACAGCGCGCACCCGGACGACAAGGCGCAGACACCGCCCGCCAACGACAAGGCCGCGACACCACCGTCGAACGACAAGACCCAGACGCCGCCGACTACACCGACGCAGCCGCAAACGCCGACACAGCCGCAAACGCCGACGCAACCACACACGCCCACCACGCCGACGCAACCGCAGAATCCCCCCACCACACCGCAGACCCCACCGTCCAACGCGGTCACCTACACCCAGCCGCAGTCGGTCTCCGAGCAGACCCCGGCCGCGGCCGGCACGCCCTCCTACACCGGAACCCCCACCGCGACGGCCCCCACCAGCAGCCTGTTCGGCCTCCCGTCGCCGACCAAGGGCTCGGAATCCGACCGCGAGCACCGCCCGAACAACTACGTGATCCACACCGCCGAACCCGAGCCGTCGAACGACTGATTCGACGCGAAAGGCGCGGCGCCGCAAGGTGATTCCGCGCCTCCGGGATTAACGAAAGAGCCCCGCTGCCCGACCTGTCGGCCGGACACCGGGGCTCCTATGATCGCGCGGGCCGACTATCCGAAGCGGCCGGAGATGTAGTCTTCGGTCGCCTTCTTGCCGGGGTTGGAGAAGATCTTCTCGGTGTCGTCGATCTCGATCAACCGGCCCGGCTTGCCCTGCGCCTCGAGGTTGAAGAAGCCGGTCTGGTCACTCACGCGGGCGGCCTGCTGCATGTTGTGGGTGACGATGACGATCGTGAACTCCTTCTTGAGCTCGGTGATCAGGTCCTCGATCGCGAGCGTGGAGATCGGGTCGAGCGCCGAGCAGGGCTCGTCCATCAGCAGCACGTCCGGGGACACCGCGATCGCGCGGGCGATGCAGAGTCGCTGCTGCTGACCGCCGGACAGGCCACCGCCGGGCTTGTCGAGGCGGTCCTTCACCTCGTTCCACAGGTTCGCGCCGCGCAGCGAGCGCTCGGCGACCTCGTCGAGCTCCTTCTTGCTCCGCACGCCCTGCAGCTTCAGCCCGGCCACCACGTTGTCGCGAATCGACATGGTGGGGAACGGGTTCGGGCGCTGGAACACCATGCCGATGGTGCGGCGCACGCCCACCGGGTCGACCTGCGAGCCGTAGATGTCCTCGCCGTCGAGCAGCACCGCGCCCTCGACGCGGGCGTTCGGGGTCACCTCGTGCATGCGGTTCAGCGACCGCAGCACGGTGGACTTACCGCAGCCCGACGGGCCGATGAAGGCGGTGACGCTGCGCGGCAGCACGGTCAGGTCCACATCGGCGACCGCGTGGAACTTCCCGTAGAAGATGTTCAGGTCTTTGACGTCGATCCGCTTGGCCATCTGAGTTTCCTATCGATTCCGCGTGAGCAGCTTGTTGACGACCGCGGCCGCCGCGTACAGCAGCGCGATGAGCAGGATCAGCGTCAGCGCCGCGCCCCACACGCGCTCGCGGCCCGCCGCCTCCGGATTCGCCAGCTCCTGATAGATCAGCAGGGGCAGCGAGGCCATGTTGCCGTCGAAGAGGTTGGTGTTGATCGACTTGCTGTAGCCGACGAGCACCAGCACCGGCGCGGTCTCACCCATGACGCGGGCGAGCGCCAGCAGGATGCCGCTGATCATGCCGGGCAGCGCCGTCGGCACGACGATGCGAGCGATGGTCTTCCACTTGGGAATTCCGAGCGCGTAGGAGGCCTCGCGCAGCTCGTCCGGGACCAGCTTCAGCATCTCCTCGCTGCTGCGCACCACGACCGGCAGCATCAGCAGCACCATCGCCAGCGACACCGCGAGGGCGCTCTGCGGGAAGCCGAGGGTGGCGATCCACAGCGCGAAGATGAACAGCGCCGCGACGATCGACGGCACACCGGCGAGGATGTCGACCATGAAGGTGGTGACCTTGGCCAGGCGGCCGCGGCCGTACTCCACCAGGTACACCGCGGCCATGACGCCGATCGGCACCGCGATCACCGCGGCGACCGCCGACTGCACGATGGTGCCGTAGATCGCGTGGTAGACGCCGCCGCCGGTCTGCTCCGGCAGGATGCCCTTCTGCGACTTCTGCCACCAGTTCAGCGACGCGACCGCGTCGATGCCGTGGCTGATCACCGTCACCAGCACCCAGGCGAGCGGCACGAGCGCGATACCGAAGCACAGCCACACCGCGACCGTCGCGACGTTGTTGCGTATCTTGCGGCCGAGACTCACATCACGGAAGGTCGGCGCCTTGATCGGCTTGTCGAGCGTTGTGGTCATTATCCGTTAACCCTTCCGCCCGCCGCGAGGCGCGCCAGCGCGTTCACGACGAAGGTCAGCGCGAACAGCACGAAACCGGCCGCGATGTAGGCGCCCGTCGGCAGCGGTGAACTGAACTCGGAGGCCGAGGCCGCGATCCGGGAGGCAAAGGTGTATCCGCCGTCGAACAGCGACCAGCCGCCCGCCTGCGCGGAGGTCTTCAACACGACCAGCACCGCGATGGTCTCGCCGAGCGCGCGCCCGAGCCCGAGCATGGAGCCCGCGATCACACCGCTGCGGCCGTAGGGCAGCACGGTCATCCGCACCATCTCCCACTTCGTCGCGCCGAGCGCGTGCGCGGCCTCGATGTGCGCGGCCGGGGTCAGCGCGAAGACCTCGCGCGAGACCGACGTGATGATCGGCAGGATCATGACCGCGAGCACCACGCCCGCGGTGAAGATCGTGCCGCCGCCGGAGATCGACACATTGCCGTCGGAGAACAGGAACAGCCAGCCGAGGTTGTCGTTGAGGAACTGCTGCAACGGCTTCAGGTGCGGCGCGAGGACCAGGAAACCCCACAGGCCGAACACGATCGACGGCACCGCGGCGAGCAGATCGACGAGCATCGCGAACGGTCGCGCCAGCGACTTGGGCGAGTAGTGCGTCAGGAACAGGGCGATGCCGACCCCGATCGGCACCGCGATGACCAGCGCGAAGATCGAGCTCAGCACCGTGACCATGAACAGGTCGCGCACGCCGAAGCGCAGGTGGTCGGCGTTGCTGGTGTTGAACTCGGTGCTGGTGAAGAAGTTGGCGTCGTTCGCCATGACCGAGGGCACCGCGCGGATCAGCAGGAATAGCGCGATCAGCGCGATGGCGGCGACGATGATCGCGCCCGACGCGGTGGCGAGAGACCGAAAGATGATCTCGGCCCGATTGCTGTGGGCGGGGCGAGCCTTGGGGGCGGGCTCGGTGCTCGGTTCACTCGACATGGGGGCAGTGTCTCCGGCCGCCCGCGGGCCCGTCGAATCCGACGAGCCCGCGGCGGTCACCTCAGGGTGCACGGTCATGGCTTCCGGGTTGCGATCAGGAGATGGCGTTGATCGCGGTGGTCAGGCGGGTCTTGAACTTCTCCGGGATCGGCACGTAGCCGGCCTCGTCGAGACCCTTCTGGCCGTTGGTGGTCGCCGAGGTCAGGAAGGCCTTGACCGCCTTGGCGGTGTCGGCGTCCTTGTACTTCGAGCAGACGATCTCGTAGGTGGGCAGGATGATCGGGTAGGCGCCCGCTTCGGTCGGCTTGTAGAACGAGCTGGTGTCGAGCACCAGGTCGTTGCCCTCGCCCTTGATCTTGGCGCTGTCGATGGCCTTGCCCGCCGACGCGGCGGTCAGCTTCACCGGGTCCTTGGACGCGGAGGTGATGATCTGCGCGATCGACAGGTTCTGCGACTTGGCGAACGACCACTCGTTGTAGGTGATCGAGTTCTTGGTGCTCTTGATGGCGGCCGAGGTGCCCTCGTTGCCCTTCGCGCCCTCGCCGACGCCGCCGGCGAACGCCTTGCCCGCGCCCTTGCCCCAGGCGCCGTCGGACGCCGCGTCCAGGTAGAGCTGGAAGTTGTCGGTGGTACCCGACTCGTCGCTGCGGAAGATCACCGCGATCTTGTCGGAGGGGAGCTTGGCGTTCGGGTTGAGCGCCTTGATCTCCGGGGCGTCCCAGGTGGCGACGGTGCCGTTGAACACCTTGGCGGCGGTCGGGCCGTCGAGCACCAGGTCGGTGACGCCGTCGATGTTGTAGGTGATGGCGATCGGGCCGAAGACGGTCGGCAGGTTCCAGGCCGGGGCGCCGCAACGATCCTGCGCCTTGGTCGGCTCGTCCTTCTTGGCGCTCAGCGGCGAGTCGGAGCCGCCGAAATCGGTCTGGCCGCCGATGAATTCGTTGACGCCGGCGCCGGAGCCGCTCGAGGTGTAGTTCAGCGTGTTGCCGTCGCAGTTGGCCTCGTAGGCGGCGACGAAGCGATCCATCGCGTTCTTCTGCGCCGACGAACCGCTGGCCTTGAGCGCCTTCTTGCCGCCGCAGGCGATGTCCGACTTGGCGGTGTTGCCGTCGGTGCTGGACGTGTTGTCGTCACTGCCACAGCCGACGAGGGCGATGGCGCCGACGGCCAGCACACCAACGAGGGCGCTGCTGCGCTTGAGATTCACTGATTCCTCCGGGAAGGCGTCCTACTCGTCCGGTCCCTCACCGGCCCGGACGGGTGATGTGGTGCTGTTCGCGGGGAACTTGCGCACCAGGCAGCGTGGGCTGCCCACCAATCAACGTAAAGTCACGTGGTTGACAGTTGGACCGACCTGAGTGAACGGCGGGTGAACACCCAAGCGCGATTGGGGCTGATAGGTGTGACATTTGCCCCAGTTTTACTCGACCGCCCTCGCTAGTCGGTTTCCGCCGCCGAATACGCGACGTCGATGTGCGCGGGCTCGAAGCCGAGCCGGGTGTAGGTGTGCACGGCCGCGGTGTTGTCGGCCTCGGTGTAGAGCAGGACCTCGGTGAGGCCGCGATCGCGCAGGTGGCGCAGGCCGACGAGGGTCAGCAGCCTACCGAGGCCCCGCCCCTGCGCGGCCGGGTCGATGCCTACGACGTAGACCTCGCCGAGGGGCGGGTTCTCGTCGTAATGCACCTTCGTCCAATGGAATCCGAGGACCCGGTCGGGCTCGGCGGTGTCCGTCGCGAGGAACAGCCCCTCGGGGTCGAACCACGACTCGGCGCGACGGGCCTCGATATCGCGCTCGGTCCAGCCGCCCTGCTCCGGGTGCCAGTCGAAGGCGGCGTTGTTGACCCGCAGCAGTTCGGCGTCGTCGGCCGGGCCGGCGTAGGTGCGAATCGTCACCCCGTCGTGCGCGGGAACCTCCGGTAGCTCGGGCGTTGCCAGCGGTCGGCGCATCTGCCACAGCTCGCGCGCGGTGCGCAAGCCGAGCCGCGCGGAGACGGCCTTGGCCGCGGGCAGATTTCCGTGCGCCCAGACCCGGGCGCCCGGCCCGCCCTCCGCGAGCGCGGCGGCGACCAGGTCGGCGCCGATGCCCCGGCCGCGAGCGGACGGATCGACCGCGACCTCGGCCATCGCCGGGTGTTCGCCGTGTGCCGGAACGAGATTGGCGTAACCGGCGATCGCGTCGTCGCGGCGGGCGACGAGGTGCCGCACCGCGGGGCCATCGGCCACGCTCAGCGACAGAACCGCTTGCTCGGAGACGGGAGCGACACCGTCTGTCGCGGTCGCGCGTTCGAGCAGTTGCCGGACCGCGGCGGCGGCCTCGGTGTCCAGCCGCTCGCTCCACTGTGTTGCCACGCCGCTCATCGGGCTCCATTCCTCGCGCTCCGCGGTACCCCGGGTGGGATGCCTACCCGGACAACGTCATCGCACGGCCCAGCATTTCACGCCCCGCCGCGGCCGATACGCGACCTCCACACGGGGCCTCGGATACCCCGATCCTCGGGCTGAACGCGACGCGAACGCATAATGACGTGACGGTGTTTCGGATTGGTCGGCGGACTTACTGCGCGGAGCCGTTGAGCGGAGCGAACGGCGCGTCGTCGGTGCCCTCCGCCTCGTCCTCCGGAACGGACGCGGCCTCGCCCTTGGCCGATCTCGACGGTCGCACCGCCTTGTACCCCACATTGCGCACGGTGCCGATGAGCGATTCGTACTCGCTGCCGAGCTTGGCGCGCAGCCGCCGGACGTGCACGTCCACGGTGCGAGTGCCGCCGAAGAAGTCGTAGCCCCAGACCTCTTGCAGCAGTTGAGCTCTCGTGAACACGCGGCCCGCGTGCTGCGCGAGATACTTGAGCAGCTCGAATTCCTTGTAGGTCAGATCGAGCGGGCGTCCGCGCAGTCGCGCGGTGTAGGTGCCCTCGTCGATCACCAGCTCGCCCAGGGTGATCTTGCCGGAGTTCTCCGGGCTGGCCACGCCGCCGTTGCGGCCGACGAGCAACCGCAGCCTGGCGTCCAGCTCGGCCGGGCCGGTGCCGGGCAGCAGGATGTCGTCCAACCCCCAGTCCGCGTTCACCGCGACCAGGCCGCCCTCGGTCAGGACGGCGACCACCGGCACGGACGACCCGGTGCTGCCGAGCAGGCGGCACAGCCCGCGGGCGGCGGCGAGATCGGTGCGCGCGTCGACGAGCGCGACATCCGCGGTGCCCGCCTCCAGCAGGGAAGCGACCTCGGTCGGCGCCGGACGCACATGATGTGCCAGCAGCGACAGCGAAGGCAGCACCGCGTCCGGGTTGGGGTCGGAGGTCAGCAGGAGCAGCTCCACAAGCTCTCCTCCCATCTCGTAGCTCCGAGGACAACAGCCGCACTGCCGGGGCCACGTCGCTGATCACAGGTAATTCGGATGCAAGATTAGCGCGTCGACCCCGATGACCTCGCCATCCGGGTGACGAGTCACATAAATGGAATCAGCGGGGTCGCGCATTCGCGGCTCGCAAGCGCTCCGAGTGGCCCTCGCGCATTCGCGGATCGCAAGCGCTCGAGCAGCCTCGGGCTTTCGCGACCGCGAGTTCTCTACGCGGCCTCGCACATCGCAAGCGCTCTCTATGCGGCCTCGCGCATTCGCGGCTCGCAAGCGCTCTATGCGGCCTCGCGCATTCGCGGCTCGCAAGCCCTCTATAAGGTTCAGCAATGCGCAAGCTCATCATCGGGCTGCTGATTCTCGCGGGACTGGCAGTGGTCATCGATTTCAGCGTCGCGGCGTACTCGGAGTATCGGGTCTCGCGCGCGCTACGCCAGGGCGCCGATCTACCCGCCGACCCGGCGGTGGCCATCCGCGGCGTCTCGTTCCTCGGTCAGGCGCTCGACGGCCGCTACGACGACGTCTGGATCAGGGCGAGCGGCAACCTGCCGCACACGCCGGGCGAGTACGAGCTCGAGGCGACGCTGACCGGCGTGCGGGTGCCGCTGCACGATCTGGTCGACGGCAGCCTGCGCAACGTCCCCGCCGAGCGGGTGCAGAGTTCGCTGCGCATCGGCCCGACCGAGTTGGGCAGGCTGTTCAGCATTCCCGACCTGCAGGTGCGCGGACCCGAGCGGGACAAGTCCGACGGCACGGGCGGATCCGGCGGGTCCGGCATGACCTCCACCGGCGACGAACCGCTGTGCCTGCTCGGCAGCCTGCCCGACCCGCCGAACACCCAGTACGACACCGCGAAGGTCTTCGTCCAGGCCGATCTCTCGTTCGACGGCGACCAGGTGAAGATCGTCGCATCCGGTTTCTGTCCGCAGACCGGTAACGAGAAGACGATCCCGGAGACGGCGATTCCGGAGCCGAGCCGTCAAGCGGTGCTCGCGCGGTTCACCCGTACTATCGACATCAAGGAATTGCCGTTCGGTGTCCATCCCACCAAGGTGCGCGCGGAAGGCGGGTGGATCGTAGTGGAGGGCAAGGGCGTGAACGTGACGATCGACCTCGACCGATTGCAGCAACCATGATCGAGATCACAATCATCGCGGTGGTGTTGCTGGCCGCGCTCGCGGTGGGCTTCCTGCTGCGACGGCGTGACGGCAAGATCCGCGCAGCCGACGTAGTCGAAACCGGCTCCGCGCGAGCCGATCTCCTCGCCGCCGTCGGAGTCACCGGATCCGTCCCCGCGGTACTGCACTTCTCCGCCGAGTGGTGCGGCCCCTGCGCCGCGGTGCGCCGAGTAGTGGCCGACGTCACCGGCCAGCTGGCCGAGTCGCCCCAGCCGCCGCTGGACATCGAGGTCGACATCGACGCCGAGCCTGCGCTCGCCAAGGAGCTGAACGTGCTCTCGCTGCCGACCACGTTCGTGTTCGATAGCGCTGGGCGCGAACGCTTTCGGATCTCCGGCGTGCCGAAGGTGACCGATCTGCGCTCCGCGCTCGAGCCGCTCACCACCGCCGCCGCTTAGCGGCCTTGACAGGTTTCCCGGACAGCTGTGATCAACCCGGGGTCCTTTTCTCCGGCTCGATTGGGTAAACTGCTTTCGTGCTTTCCAACCACGAGCTGATGCTCACCCGACGCCGCACAGTTGATCTGTGCCGCCTCGGTGGTTGTTGCTGCCTGTGCCGCTGAGCGGTCGGCTTTCCCAGATTTCCTGACGCCGACCTCTGTCCGCCGCGCGAGTGATCTTCTAGATCCCCCGGCGAACTGGCAATTTTCCAGCCATCAGTCGCATCCAGCGCAGGAGTACGCACAATGTCCACCGATATCGGTAATACTTCGCAGAATCAGTCAATTGCCCAGGGGCAGGTAGATGTTCGCGGCCCCCGCTTCGCCGCGTGGGTCACCACCGCCGTCCTCGTGCTCGTGCTGATCGCCGCCGTCTTCTCCCCCCTCGCCGCCGCGGTGCTCATCGCCGCGCAAGCCGTCGTCTTCGCCGTCGGCGCCGCCTACGGACCGCGCAAGCATCCGTACGGCCGGCTCTACGCGAAGTTCGTCGCGCCGCGCGTCGCGCCGACCACCGAGACCGAGCCCGTGCCGCCGCTGAAGTTCGCGCAGCTGCTCGGTCTGGTCTTCGCGGCGGTCAGCCTGCTGGGCTTCGTGCTCGGCTCCACAGTCGTCGGCGTGGTGTTCGCCGGCTTTGCCCTGTTCGCCGCGTTCTTGAACGCGGCGTTCGGGATCTGCCTGGGTTGCCAGATCTATCCCCTCGCAACCCGTTTCCGCCGGACAGACCCGTCCCCGGCACCGAACTGATCCGCAAGTCATCTGAAAGGAACAACATGGCTCGCTCCGATGTCCTGGTCTCCGTGGACTGGGCCGAAGAGAACCTCAACGCCCCCGGCGTCGTCTTCGTCGAGGTCGACGAGGACACCTCCGCATACGACGGCGGCCACATCGAGGGCGCCGTCCGGCTCGACTGGAAGAAGGACCTGCAGGATCAGGTTCGTCGTGACTTCGTGAATCAGGAGCAGTTCTCCGACCTGCTCTCGGCGCGCGGCATCGCCAACGACGACGAGGTGATCCTCTACGGCGGGAACAACAACTGGTTCGCCGCGTACGCCTACTGGTACTTCAAGCTGTACGGCCACAACAACGTCAAGCTGCTCGACGGCGGCCGCAAGAAGTGGGAGCTCGACGGTCGCCCGCTGTCCACCGAGGGCGTCAACCGGCCGGCCACGCAGTACAAGGCCTCCGCTCCCGACGTGACCATTCGCGCGTTCCGTGACGAGGTCATCGCGGCCATCGGCACCAAGAACCTGGTCGACGTCCGCTCGCCCGACGAGTTCTCCGGCAAGATCCTGGCCCCGGCTCACCTGCCGCAGGAGCAGAGCCAGCGCCCCGGCCACATCCCCGGCGCCATCAACGTGCCGTGGAGCAAGGCCGCGAACGAGGACGGCACCTTCAAGTCCGACGAGGAGCTCGCCGAGATCTACAAGGAGGCGGGCCTGGACGGCGAGAAGGAGACCATCGCCTACTGCCGCATCGGCGAGCGTTCCTCGCACACCTGGTTCGTGCTTCAGGAACTGCTCGGCCACAGCAATGTCAAGAACTACGACGGGAGCTGGACCGAGTACGGCTCCCTCGTCGGTGCACCGATCGAGTTGGGAGCGTAATCAACATGTGTGCAGCACCTACCCAGGGTCAGGCCATCCCCGCGGGCGTCGATGTGGAGAAGGAGACGGTCATCACCGGCCGCGTCCTGAGCACCGACGGTCAGCCGGTCGGCGGCGCGTTCGTGCGCCTGCTCGACGGCAACGGTGATTTCACCGCCGAGGTCGTCGCCTCGGGCACCGGTGACTTCCGTTTCTTCGCCGCGCCCGGCGCGTGGACGCTGCGGGCGCTCTCCTCGGCCGGTAACGGCTCGGCGGAGGTTCGCCCCGAGGGCGCGGGCATCCACCCCGTCGACGTCGCGGTCGCCAAGTAGGACGACCGTACGCAGCCGACGACCCCGGGCTTCCCCAGATATGACGGGAAGCACCCGGGGTCGTTTGCGTATGGCGGCGCGGATGTCGTTAGACTCCAAATGTGGTCGTCTTCTTCGAGATTTTGCTGGTGGCCGTCGCCATCCTCATCGGCTGGTTCGGCCTTTACGTCTTCTATCGGCTGTTCACCGAGTCATGAGCGATCTCGCGAGCGAAGGTTCGAATCCGGCCGAGCAAGCGAGTGAACAACTGAACGGGAACGGCTCCACCGATTCGGCTGGTCGCCGGAGCGGCGATCAGGCCGTGTCCGAGGCCGTCGAACGGGCCAAGACGACGGGCGCCCGCAACATTCCGGCGCTGCCGGATCTGCCGCTGCCCGAGGACACCGCGAACCTGCGGCTCGGGCCCGATCTGAGTTCCTCCATGCTCGCGCTGCTGCCGATGGTCGGCGTGTGGCGCGGCGAGGGCGAGGGCAACCACCCCGAGCGCGGCGACTACCGGTTCGGTCAGCAGATCATCGTGGCGCACGACGGCGGCGACTACCTGTCCTGGGAGTCCCGCTCCTGGGTGCTCGACGCCGAGGGCGGCTACACCGGTCCCGATCTGCGCGAGAGCGGTTTCTGGCGGGTCGGCATCGACGGCAACGACGAGGTGATCGAGCTGCTGCTCACGCACAGCACCGGCATCGTCGAGCTTTTCTACGGCCAAGCCCTCACCCAGTCCTCCTGGGAACTCGCCACCGACGTCGTCATCCGCAGCCAGTCCGGCATCGTCGTCGGCGGCGCCAAGCGCCTCTACGGCATCGTGGAGGGCGGCGACCTGGCCTACGTCGAGGAGCGCGTAGTAGCCGACGGGCCTTTGGAGCCCCGCCTCTCCGCCCGCCTCCAGCGCTACATCGGTTAAAGGCACTGACCGGTGGGTGCCCCTGATGCGGTATGCCGAGGCGACTACTGATCTCGCAGCTACATGGGTAACTCACCGGGTACCGGCTGACTACGCCCCATCTCACCGCCGGTCGCCAACGGAACCTTCGCGGCACACGAGTCTGGCCTGAATACGCGGAGAGGCGGAAAGGCGGCGGAAAAGAACGACCCCCGAGCTTTCCTCTGCGGGGTTTAGTCGCATCGGTCCCGGTTCGGACTCAACCGGGGGCTCGGGGGTCGGGTGGCTGCCTGGTATTCGCTCAGCGCTCGCGCGAACGGAGACCGTTGCAGCGGTGGCGCTAGCGGACAGCCACCTCACAAGTCCTTTGAACATACATTCTTCGAACCACCTCCTTCCTTGTGTACTGACGAATTTAGCGACGAGTCAGCGGGTCGGCAACGGAATTTCGCGGTCGGCGGAAGTGGGGACCGAACGCCTCGCGAAATCGACCTTCACCTGCGACGATGCATCGACGTGGACGACCGCGTCGGCCCGATTGTCCGGCGGCAGTTGATGTGTGACAACGACCACAGTCCGCTCGGGCTCGACCAGTCCGCCGCCGGCATCGAGCAGTTCGCGTAGCAGTCGCGCGCCCTCCTCCGCCTCCAGGTGTTCGGTCGGCTCGTCCAGCAGCAGCACCCGCGCCGGCGATACCAACGCTCTGGCGAGCAGGATGCGGCGGCGTTGCCCGCCGGAGACGGCGGCCGCGCCCCCGACCAGATCGGTGTGCACGCCCTTCGGCAACGAATCCAGCCACGCGCCGAGACCGACTGTGCGCAAGGCGGTTTCGGCCTCGGCCTCGGTGACGTCGCCGCGCGCGACGCGCAGGTTCTCCAGCACCGAGGTGCCGAACAGGTGCGCGTCCTCCGCGAAGAAGGTCACGCCGGGCCGAGGGGTGTCGAACAGGCCCGCCCACAGCATCAGCAGGGTGGTCTTCCCCACCCCGCTCGGTCCGACGACGGCGATGCGTCGTCCCGCCGGTATTTCTGGAAGTTGTTGCGCGAGCCGCCCTTCGAGC
This sequence comes from Nocardia tenerifensis NBRC 101015, assembly GCF_000308715.1. Taxonomy (GTDB): domain Bacteria; phylum Actinomycetota; class Actinomycetes; order Mycobacteriales; family Mycobacteriaceae; genus Nocardia; species Nocardia tenerifensis. Next base: position 297 of record NZ_BAGH01000038.1, on the reverse strand, counting down.
GCGGTGACCGCCTCCTCGGTACGCGCCCCCATGCCGTCGAGCCGGATGAGCCGGTGCAGCGCGGCACGGGCCGTGGTCAGCGACTGGGCGGCGGCGGGCAGCGGGCCGACCGCCTCGAAGGCCGACAGCGGCAGCAGGACGAGCACGGTGAGCGCCATGGGCGTCATCGCGCCGGGCGTGCCGCCCGAAGGGCCGTAGAGGGTGATGCCGATCAGCAACGCGCCCAGCACACTCGCGCCGATCGACAGCGGGTTGGCCGCCGCCGACCACGCGCTGCGCGCGGCCGCCGCGTCCTCC
>NZ_BAGH01000039.1 GCF_000308715.1 Nocardia tenerifensis NBRC 101015 | reverse complement strand
AACAGGGAGACCCGGTGAGCGACGATCTGCACCGGGTGATCGCCGAGATCCGTTCCGGGCCGCAGGGACCGGGGGTCGCCGCGGTCTTCGACTTCGGCGGCACCGTCATCGACGGGTTCGCGCGCCGTGGGGTGCTGCGGCGGCTGTTCCGGCGGGGCGTCGAGGACGTGCTGCTCGACGGCGTTCGCAACGGCACGACCGACGGCGAGTACGGACGGTTTCTGAGCCGGCTCGCCGGGGTGCTCGCGGGCAAGCCGGAGCACGAGATGGATGCGCTCGGCGAGCGGCTGTTCCGCCGCACGACCTACGGCCACCTGTATCCCGAAGCGTGGCAACTGATCCGGACACATCAGGCGGCGGGGCACACCGTGGTGCTGGCCAGCTCGCTGACCCGCTTCCAGGTCGCGCCCGCGGCCGCCGAGCTCGGCATCGAGCACGTCCTGTGCACCCCGATGGCGGCTCAGGACGGCATCCTCACTGGCTATCCGGACGGAAAGACACTGTGGCGCAACGGGAAGGCCGGGGCCGTTCGCGGATTCGCCGCCGCGCACGAGGTGGATCTCGCCGGCAGTTACGCCTACGCCGACAGCGCCGCCGATCTACCGCTACTGGCCGCGGTCGGCCGTCCGGTGGCGGTGAACGCCGACGAGGGGCTCACCACCGCGGCCGCCGAACACAAGTGGCCGACCATGCGCTTCCGGCCGCGCCTCGCCCCGCGTCCCGCTGATTACGCCCGCACCACAGCGGGTTTCGCGGGACTGCTCGGCGGTGCGTTATACGGCGTGGCGGCCAAGTCGCCGACCAAGGACCACCGGCAGATGGCCGACGCGCTGCTGGAGCACGCCGCGGGCAATACGTTGCGCGTCGCCGGCGTGCGCCTTCGGGTGACCGGGGCCGAACACGCGCGAGCGCCGCGGCCCGCGGTGTTCCTGTTCAACCATCAGAGCCAGTTCGACATCATCATCGTTCCCGAGGTGCTCGGCGGCGGTGTCACCGGCATCGGGAAGAAGGAACTGACCCGCAATCCGATCTTCGGCCCGCTCATGCGCTTCGTCGGCGTGACCTTCATCGACCGGTCGAGCACCGACAAGGCCAAGGCCGCGCTCGCGCCGGTGGTCGAGACGCTGCGCGGCGGGCTGTCGATCGCCGTCGCCCCCGAGGGCACCCGCTCCTACACGCCGGAGGTCGGGCCGTTCAAGAAGGGCGCGTTCCATATCGCCATCCAGGCGGGCGTGCCGGTCATCCCCATCGTCATCCGCAATGCCGGCGAAATCTGCTGGCGCAACTCGATGGTCGCGCGCCCCGGCATCGTCGACGTCGCGATCCTCGACCCGATCGATGTCAGCGGTTGGCGCCCCGACGACATGGACGACAAGGTGGCGGCGGTCCGCCAACTGTATCTGGACACGTTGCTGAACTGGCCCGAACCGGACTGATCGCGCGCAAACACCCGCTCGCCGCACCGAATTCCGTTGGGGCCGTTCCGCACCGGGTGAGACTCCGCACAGCGCCTCGGGTTGACCTCAAGAAATGTTCAGGTTTCAGGATTGTTCTCAGTACCGAGCACCACAGCTTCGGATGAGGAGAACACCATGACCATCGCATCCACCACCACACCCGCCCTGCGGATCCCCGCCGTCAACCGGCCGACCGCGGTCCTCGGCAGCGTCGCCGTCGCGGTCGCCGCCAACCTGGTCGTCTGGTTGCTCGGCGAGGCCGCCGGCGGCTCCTTCGAGGTCGTCGACCAGGGCGTCACCACCTCCGTCGGCGCGGGCACCGTCATCGTGTCCTCCGGGGTGCCGCTGCTCATCGGCATGACCCTGGCCGCGCTGGTGTCCTACTTCTGGTTCGGCGCGCTGCGGGTCGCCCAGGTCGTCGGCGCCGTGCTCGCGGTCGCGACCATCGGACTGACCGTCGCCGCCGAGTTCGACACCGTGACCACCGTCGCGCTGTCGGTCATGCACCTGGTGCTGGCGCCGGTGCTCGTCGTCGGACTGGAAGCGATGCGCCGTGGACTGTCCGCCCGCTGAACCGCCACCGAACGACGCAGGGCCCCACATCCATTGGATGCGGGGCCCTGGTCGTATCGGCTAGACCGAGCGGCCGAAGAGCAGCTTCCACGGCATCAGCGCCGACTCCAGCTGCACCTTCAGGCTCATCTTGGAGGCGCCCAGCGTGCGCTCCTCGAAACGGATCGGCACCTCGGCGATCTCGATGCCCTTCTTGACCGTCCGGTAGTTCATCTCGACCTGGAACGAGTAGCCGTTGCTGCGGATCGAGGCCACGTCGATGGCGCGCAGCGTCTCCGCCTTCCACGCCTTGAACCCCGCGGTGGCGTCCTTCACGCCCAGCCGCAGGATCAGGTTCACATAGAAGTTCGCCCATGCCGACAGCGCCTTGCGGTGCCACTTCCACTCGTCGGCCGTCGAGCCGCCCGGCACGTAGCGCGAGCCGAGCACCACGCCCGCGTCGGTGGTCGTCAGTTTCTCCAGCATCGCCGGGATCACCTCGGCCGGGTGCGACAGGTCGGCGTCCATCTGGATCACCACGTCCGCGCCCTCGTCCAGCGCCCGCGTGATGCCCGCGATGTAGGCCCGGCCGAGGCCGTCCTTCTCGGTGCGGTGCAGCACGCCCACCACGTTCGGCAGCTCGGCGGCCAGCTTGTCGGCGACGTCACCGGTGCCGTCCGGCGAGCTGTCGTCGACCACCAGCACGTGCAGGTCGGGCACCGGCAGCGCGGTCAACCGCTCCACCGCAACCGGCAGATTTTCCCGCTCGTTGTAGGTCGGCACAACAACGGTAACCCTCAAGGGTCGCCCTCCCTGCTGATCCTGGTCCAGCCCGCAGCCCACGTCAGGACCACCGAGCATTCGTTTGAGTTCTGAGAAACCGTACTTGATCGAACTGAACGAGACCTGAGTGGATATACCCGCTCGCCGCGACCGCGTACGAGCCATCGCCCACTACAAGATCAGGATTGTCGTGCGTTTTCCGCGCGCTACGCCCCCGTGGCTACCAGATCACTTGTCGCACACCGCACTACCCGCCCCGATCACCGACGCGTCAATCCGCGTCCCCCGCGTCGGCCTCCGCATTACGCGCCTTCACGATCTCCAGCGCCCGTTCCGCGGTCGCCTGATCCGGATACGGCCCCATCCGATCCTGGAACCAGCACTGCCGCCCCTTTTCGGCACGCTTGTGCTTCAAGCAGTAATACCAGCGCTCAGCCATACCCCCCAGCATTCCACCGTCTCCCCCTCCCCGCCGCCATTTCCAAGATCATCAGTGGATGTGGCGGGCAGTCGATGTCCGAATTGTTGCGGTCGCCGGTGCCGAAGATTACGAAAAGTACGCGTAATGCGGTCGGTCCGCGTCGCGTGATGATCCGCACAGCGGCCTTCAACCGCCCGAAACAGATTGCCATTGCGGCCGTTACGAGGCTCGAGGGTTCGATCCGCCGACCGAGAACACTATTACCTCGCCGCGAGATGGATCAGGCGGTCGGCGGACCGGCTTGCGGACCCACCAGAGGTTCGAACGCCGCGACGTAGGTATCGAAGAGTGACTGCCAATCACTCGGTTCGCGCCAGGCGAGACGGTCCAGACACACATCCCAACCCGCCGCGTTTCGAGCCGCCGCATCCGGAGCGAGTTCGTCGGTCAGCACGAGCCGAGTGCCGGCCCCGTGCGGAGTCAACTCGAACCGCAGCCGTTCCGCACCCCAACTGAACACCAACAACGTCGGCTCATCCACCGCGAATACCTCGCCCTCCAGCGTCATTTCGCCGAAATCGAACCGCAGCGCCGCGCCGACCTCCCACACCCCGCCGACCACCTCGACGTCGCACGGAAACCACACCCGCAACTGTTCCCGCTCCGTAATGGCCCGCCACACCACCGAAGGCGGATCCGCCAACTCCCGTTCCAACCGCACCGCCGGCCGCTCCCCCTCGGTCCAAAGTTCCGCCCGACTCATTCCCGCCTCCGTCGCTCCAGATGTTCTTCCAGTAGATCCAGATGCCTGCCCCACAACCGCCGATACGCAGTTATCTAACCGTCAATGCCTTCAGCCGCCCACCCAAACAGCCCGCCCCAGGCGCGCGATGGCTCTGCCGACGGGGCAGCCGGCCGACCACCCGGTAAGCGTCGATCCCGCAACGGGGGATCACCCGGTTCGAGAGAATGGGCGCCATGGGTACCGTGATCGGCAAAGTGGCTTGGATTCGAGTGGAGAACGGGGAGCTACTGAGCACCCGATCACGGGGCAAGGACGCCTACTACGTTCCGGGCGGGAAGCCGGAGGCCGGCGAAGACGACATCCAGGCCCTCCTTCGCGAGATCGATGAGGAGCTCTCGGTGTCGCTGGACCCCAACACAATCGAGCTGTTCGGCGTGTACGAGGCACAGGCCCACGGCCACGCCGAGGGCGTCACCGTACGGATGACCTGCTACCGCGCGGACTATCACGGCACCTTGGCACCCGGCAACGAGATCGAGGAACTGGCCTGGCTCTCCTATGCCGACCGACACCGAGTCTCCCCCGTAGACCAGCTGATCCTCGATGACCTGGCAAGCACCGGCCAGTTACGTTCCGATCCCGCGTAGATCGAGCGAACACCCTGCCGCACAATTCCGACAACAGGGCCTAGTCCGCCACCCGTAGTACTATGGAGCCGTCACGCAAGTGATGCTGGCGGTAGGACGCCGATGGCTGTCGACGCCCTACCAGGTGGGTCTAGCCCCTAAACCAGCGGACCAGCACGAGCGCTCCGGCGATTACAGCAGCAACGGTCAAGGTGATGCCGTAATCGACCGGAGCCTCTTGCTTTTTCCGGCGATGTTTCGCCATGCCCACCACCTCCCTTCTCGGCACGGCATGGCTGGACCGATTCCATGCCGCCCCTGAGCCGGAGGTGCCCCCACCCTACGCCGACCTCGCCCGAAACCGTTGAATCGCAGACACTTTCGCGCTTACACAGACGTCTTCGCGCGAGGCGGCAGACCATGACGATGGCACCGCTCGAGATCGGCACGCGAGCCACCGCCATCGACAACGGGGCCGAATCGATGAGAAGGATCTAGAGCCGAAGACCGAGATCGGCAAGTGGGGCAAGACCGCCCACCACAGAGGAAGCGCAACAGCAGAGAAGCGAGCAGACCGCGCAATCCTCCGGAAAACGCGCCGCCGAACTCCGGCACAACCGCGCTGGCGCCTACCAACACTCCACGCAAGCGCCCCACCACCGCACACTTTCACGCAAGCGCCCCACCGAACACTCCCACGTAAGCGGCCCACCGAACGCAACCACTCTCAAGGGGGGTTCGGGGGGCGAAGCCCCGCCGAGCGGGGCGTGGGGGTTGCACCCCCACAAAATACGAACGAAACGAGCCCGCACGCGCACTCTGCGTGCAGGGCTCGCCTACGAGTGAAGTGGCCAGGGCCGGGATCGAACCGGCGACCTTCCGCTTTTCAGGCGGACGCTCGTACCAACTGAGCTACCTGGCCGCAGGCACCCGAGTTGAATGCCATACGCGAAACGCCGGATTGCTCCGGCGCCTCACTTGCGACCCTGACGGGACTCGAACCCGCGACCTCCGCCGTGACAGGGCGGCGCGCTAACCAACTGCGCCACAGGGCCTTGCGTTGCTACCAACGATCCGAAGACCGTACCCCCTACGGGATTCGAACCCGCGCTACCGCCTTGAAAGGGCGGCGTCCTAGGCCGCTAGACGAAGGGGGCTCGTCCCCGGATTTCTCCGGATCCGGCTTCAACGGCGTTCCGTTGGGAGCCCGGTTAGCTTATGACAGACCGGACTCGTTTCCCAAACCGGCTGGTCAGAGCCCCAAACTGAGCTCTTCGAGGCGGGCGTGCGTGCGCCAGCCGTCGTTGCGGAACTTCTCCGCCCACTCGGGGGTGGCCATGGAGTCGATGACCACCTCGAGCGCCTCCTCGAAGCGGGCGCGCAGGTCGATGCCGGTGCTGTGCGCGTCGACCATGTAGCGCTGCCCGGCCAGGGCCGCGGTCAGCGTGCGGGTGAACCGGTCGGCGTCCGCGTCGGCGCGCAGTTGCCCCTGGTCGATGGCGCGGACGGTGAGCGCGCGGGTGGCGCGCCCGAGGATCCGCCCGCCGCCGGTCTGCACGTCCCGATAGAAGTCGGGCTCGATGATCAACCGGTATTCGGCCTGCACGATGATGTCGTGCTCGAGCCGTAACGCCATCTCGTCGATCATGCCGTGCATGACGTCCAGTGGTCCGAGATCTGTTCGCCCGAGCCAACGCTCGGCCGAGGCGCGATAGCGTTCGACCGCCGTCTCCAGTACGGCGCGCGCGAGATCTTCCTTGGAATCGAAATGGAAGTACATGGCGCCCTTGGTGGCACGCGACCCTTCCAATATGCGGTTGAGCGATGCAGCGGCATAGCCGCTCTTCCCGAACTCAACGGCGGCGGACCTGATAATCGCCGCACGTGTCCGGCGGGCCCGCTCTTGCTGCCGTGCCATGCTCGAAACGCCTCCGAAGCCTACTCGCCGCCAAACAGCCACCCCCAAAGGAACGGGCCCTTGGCGCGAAGTTATGAGTTTTATCAATACTTCAAACCGGGTTTTCGCCCAGTTTCAAACTTTCGGTACGAAAACTTGCGAAAAACCTGAAACACACCAGCTGGTATAGTTTTCCTGCCCGGGTGCGCTGCAGGGGGTGCGCACCCGGGTATTTCTTCGTCTCGGATCTGCCTCCTGCGGCGTTGTCTTCAGGGAAGCCACGATCGGCCGGACCGGTCGCGACACGTTCGGGCACATCAACGATAAGACGAATTCCGAATCGCCGGACGAGTAGACGTTCCTTGTCGAATTCATCAAGTCGTCACCGTACCCGGAAACCCCACCCGACACGCGGCAAACCGACGAGTCAGATAACTGACCGGTTCGGTTTACTGTTACAGCAAACATTACGCAACCAAGCTTCCCTCTGTACCCGAGCCCCAATTCGACAGCGTCCCAGCAACGTTCATCCGAGGAGTCCGGCCGACCGGAACGCCGGCGATCGACAGCGCGCCCGCCCGCGTACCACGCCCGAGGCGCCACCCTGCGCCCCTTGCGAATCGAAACCTATTGCTGGCCAACATCATTGGATGGTAGCCAATTGTGCGTGCCATGAACAAAGTTGGGTACCATATGTTTACCGGCAAGATCGCGCCCCACACATCGCGCGTTACCAGGCGCGACAACAAGTCTCAGCGATACATTGCCACCGTCGGCCGATCATCGCGATCCGAACCGAGGCCGACCGGGGCACGGACGCCCCACGCCGACCCACTCCCCACATTTGGGCCAGCGCGCGACGCCCACTACACTTGCCCACCGCGCCCCTATAGCTCAGTTGGTAGAGCTACGGACTTTTAATCCGCAGGTCGTAGGTTCGAGCCCTACTGGGGGCACACATCGGGCGCCCGGTCTCGCACCGGGCGCCCGCTCTGGTCTCCGGCGGAGCCGATGATAAGGGTTCCCGCCACCGAAAGGCCCGGTCCGCACCGACGACGCGCCCCGGCGCGGGTTCGGCGAAACTACCCTCTGTCCGGCCATTCCCCTACCCTGAGCGCGGACGCGGGGCACTCCCGGTCATCCCTCGACAAGGCGGAGCCGATGACTTCCTTCGACGATTTGCTCTCCCAGGTACCCGTAGCCCAGATCGCCGCGAAACTCGGCGTCGACGAGGGCACCGCGACGAACGCGGTCACAGCGGCACTGCCCACGCTGCTGGGCGGGCTGCACGCCAACGCGACCGAGCCCGAGGGCGCGGCCTCGCTCGTCGGCGCGCTGAACGACCACGGCGACCTGGTCGAGGGCGAGGGACAGGTCGATCTCGACAAGGTCGACACCGCCGACGGCGCGAAGATCGTCCAGAACGTCTTCGGCGCGGACAAGAACACGGTGATCGACACTCTCGGCGCGGCGGAGGGCACCGGCGGCAACGACCTCATCGCCAAGCTGATGCCCATCCTCGCCCCGATCGTGCTCGCCTACCTGGCCAAGCAGCTGACCGGAGGCGGGGGCAACGCCGCGCCGCAGACCCAGCCGCAGTCCGGCAACGGCGGCATCGGCGACGTGCTCGGCGGGCTGCTCGGCGGCAGCGGCAAGGGCGGTGGCATCGGCGCGGCAATCGGCGAGGCGTTGGCGAAGAACGCCGGCGGCGCGCTGGGCAACGTGCTCGGCGGACTCTTCGGCGGGAAGCGCTGAGCGACAAGGATCGCCAATTTTGTGGGGGCTCACAGCCGAACTCCCCCACCCACTGTGTGCCATACGGCACGCCGAGCTAACACCGCGCGGACCCATGGCGATAGTCCCCTGGCCGCGCGGAGAAGCCATACACTCGACAGTGCTCGCCGAGCGCCAACGACGGCGTATGACGTGCATCACGGGGCATCAACAGGCTTCCGGATGCGTTTCGCATCACACCTACGGTGCCGTAAGGTATGGCCGCACGACATCGGTCTACCTTGGGGGGATGACCAGCACGACCGGACGCACAGACTGAAGGGCTCATACATGGCAAGGGATCTGACTCAACTCGAGCTTCTGACGGAGTTGGAGCCGGTTGCCGCAGAAAACGTCAACCGGCATCTCTCCTTGGCAAAGGAATGGCATCCGCACGACTACGTCCCGTGGGACGAAGGCCGCAATTTCGCCGCACTCGGGGGCGTCGACTGGGACCCCGAGCAGTCTCGGTTGAGCGAGGTGGCGAAGGCCGCCATGATCACCAACCTGCTCACCGAGGACAACCTGCCCTCTTACCACCGCGAGATCGCCGAGAACTTCTCGCAGGACGGCGCGTGGGGTACGTGGGTCGGCCGCTGGACCGCGGAGGAGAACCGGCACGGCATCGTGATGCGGGACTACCTGGTGGTCACCCGCGGCGTGGATCCGGTCGCCCTCGAAGAGGCCAGGATGATCCACATGACCAACGGTTTCGCGTCGCCGGCCGACGCCGACGCGGGCTTCCTGCACTCCGTCGCGTACGTGACCTTCCAGGAACTGGCCACCCGGGTCAGCCACCGCAACACCGGCAAGGTCTGTGACGACCCGATCGCCGACCGCATGCTCCAGCGCGTCGCCGCGGACGAGAACCTGCACATGATCTTCTACCGCAACATGTGCGGCGCCGCCCTCGACCTGGCGCCGGATCAGGCGATCGAGGCGATCACGCTCATCCTGGAGAACTTCCAGATGCCCGGCGCGGGCATGCCCAACTTCCGCCGCAACGGCGTCATGATGGCCAAGCACGGCATCTACGACCTGCGCCAGCACATGGAAGAGGTGGTGCAGCCGGTGCTCAAGAAGTGGAACATCTTCGAGCGCAACGACTTCACCGGTCGCGGCGAGGCCTGTCGCGAGCGGCTCGGCGCGTACCTCGACAAGCTCGGCAAGGACGTGCTGAAGTTCGAAGAGCAGCGCGACCGCATGCTCGCCCGCGAGGCCGCCAAGGCCGAACGCCAGATGGCGAGCAGCGCGAGCTAGCTCGGATCGGACATACGCGAGCCGCCGCCCGGATTACTGGGCGGCGGCTCGCGTATGTCCGGCTAATGCCCAGTCACGCGGTATTGCCGACTTCCGAGGTTTATTGCGTCGAAGATCGGTCCGGTTGTCCTTAAACCGTCGAAACACTGCCCGCCGCAATAAGCGCGGAGGGGTTCGACCGTGTTGATTCCGTTGACACCGGTTGATCTTCGAGTCGGCTTCTCGAATGGCATTCTCCGACCGCTGACCATTGATATCCAGGCAGTTTCGGCGTCGCCGCCGATTATCGGCGCTGCACCGCGGTCGGGCGTTTCGCCGCGGCGATATAAGCGCTGCGGTCATCGGATTCGGGCGGATCGGTCCTACTCTCCGGCACCCGTGGTTCCTACGGTGAGGGCACGAGGGCGCGCCTCGGATGGGTGAAGGGACGGGTGAACATGGCAAGGCACCGCTCACGGTGGATGGACACGGAGATGGACGCGCTGGCCGAACTGGCGCGCGACTTCTTCGGCAAGGAATGCGCGCCGCACGAGGAACGGTGGGCCGGGCAGCAGCACATCGACCGCGACGTCTGGTTACGGGCCGGCGAGCTGGGCTTGCTGTGCCCGAGCGTCCCGGAGGAGTACGGCGGCGGGGGCGGCGACTTCCGGCACGACGCCGTGATCGCGATCGAGCAGGTTCGCGCGCTGGCGCCCAGCTTCGGCGGGCCGGTGCACAGCACGATCATCGCGCACTACATCGCCGGGTACGGCACGGACGAGCAGAAGAAGACCTGGTTGCCGAAGCTGGCCTCCGGCGAGATCGTCGCGGCGATCGCGATGACCGAGCCGGGCACCGGGTCGGATCTGCAGGCGATCCGCACCACCGCGACCGTGCAGGGCGAGGAGTACGTGGTCAACGGCGCGAAGACGTTCATCTCCAACGGTTTCCTCGCCGACCTCGTGCTGGTGGTGTGCAAGACCAACGAGCAGGGCGGCGCGGGCGGGCTGTCCCTCATCGCGGTGGAGACGAGCCGGGCGGGCTTCCGGCGCGGGCGCAATCTGCACAAGATCGGCCAGCACGGGCAGGACACCTGCGAACTGTTCTTCGACGACGTCCGGGTGCCGCGCTCGAACCTGCTCGGCGAGGCCGAGAACATGGGCTTCATCCAGCTGATGCAGCAGCTCGCGCAGGAGCGGCTGATCATCGCGGTCACCGCGATGGCGACGATGGAGAAGACGGTCGAGCTGACCCTGGACTACACCAAGGAGCGCAACGCCTTCGGCAAGCCGCTTTTCGCGTTCCAGAACACCAAATTCACCCTGGCCGAGTGCGATACGGCGGTCACCGTGGGGTGGAGCTTCCTCGACGACTGCATCGAGAAGCACGTCGCGGGCGAGCTGGACATCCCGACCGCGGCCAAGGCCAAGCTGTGGCTGTCCGAGCAGCAGAACATTCTGGCCGACCGCTGCCTGCAGCTGTTCGGCGGCTACGGGTACATGGCCGAGTATCCGATCGCGCGGATCTTCACCGATTCTCGGATCCAGAAGATCTACGGCGGCACCAACGAGATCATGAAGGAGATCATCGCGCGCGGACTGTGAGCGATGAGCGGCGCTCGGCCGCACCGTGATTGCCGAAAGCACGGGCGGGCGCGCGGCCGAGCGCCGACACTGGACAGAGGCGCCGAGGTCGCTCGGACAGGCCGCTGAACCATCGATGCCCCCTGCCCGCTCGTCTTCGGCGAAATCCGTGGGAAAGGCGAGCAGATGACCGGTGCGGCGAATGGCGAGGTCTCGCTCGGCGGGAAGGTCGTCGCCATCACCGGCGGGGCCCGCGGCATCGGCCGGGCCACGGCCGAGGCGTTTCTCCGGGCGGGCGCCGCGGTCGCGATCGGGGACGTCGACGTGGAGCTGGTCGCCAAGACCGCCGTCGAGCTCGGCGCCGACCCGGACGCCAAGATCATCGGGCTGCCGCTGAACGTCACGGACCGCGAGTCGTTCGCGACGTTCCTCGATCGGCTCGAAGAGTCGCTCGGGCCGCTGGACGTGCTCGTCAACAACGCGGGCATCATGCCGACGGGGCTGTTCGCGGACGAGGACGAGGCGATGACCGACCGGATCATCGATATCAACCTGCGCGGGGTGGTCCACGGGTCGCGGCTGGCCGCCGGGCGATTCCTGGCGCGCGGCGGCGGGCACCTGATCAATATCGCGTCTCTCGCTGGGACACAGGGCTTTCCGGGCCTGGCCACCTACTGCGCGACCAAGCACGCGGTGGTCGGCTTCACCTCCGCGCTGCACCTGGAGCTCAAAGAGCATGGCGTGCGGGTCTCCGCGGTGCTGCCGGGGATCGTGCGCACCGAGCTGTCGGCCGGCGCGAACATGCCGGGCTGGATCGAGCCGATGACGACGGTCGACCCCGAGGACGTCGCACAGGCCATCGTGCGGGCGGTGGCCACGGGTAAGCCGCTGGTGACCGTGCCGCGCAGGCTGGCCGCGATCATCAAGTCCGCACAGTTGCTGCCGTACCGGGCGCAGCTCGTGGTCGCCCGATTCACCGGGGCGACAACGGCTTACGCGCAGCCCGATCCCGAGATCCGGGAGAGGTATCACCGTCGGTTGCGCGAGCAGTAGGGATTACGCCTCGCTGTCGTGGCGGGAACCTTTGCATCACTGCACAATTCACACGGGTGAGGCACCTCGATAGGAGCCGGGCGGGCTGCCGGTCCAGCGCCGGAACGCGCGGCGGAAGGCGCTCGGTTCGGAGAAACCCAGTCGGGCGGAGAGGGATTCGACCGTCTCGTCGCCGCGCACCAGGCTCGCCACCGCCGCGTCGCGCAGGATGTCCTCGCGGATCTGGGTGATCGAGGTGCCCTCCTCGCCGAGCTTGCGGCGCACCGTTTGCGGGCTCATGGACAGTCGCTTGGCCACTTCGTCGGCGGTGGGCCAGCGTTCGGCCGTCGCGCCGCCGCTCAGTCCGCGCGTGAGAATCTTGCGCACCTGTTCGGCGAGGGACGTGCCGTAGTCGCGCCGGGAGAGCACGTCGATGGGGGCGTTGCGGGTCCAGTCGATGAGATCGGCCTCGGATCGGGTGAGCGGCGCGCGCAACAGCTCGCTGTCGAAGGTGATGGCCGCGATGGCGGCGTCGAAGACGAGCGGGGCGCCGAAGACGAGGTCGTAGTCGGCGACATTGCGCGGCCGCGGATACGGAAATTCGGCCTGCCGCAAGGCTACTCGGCGACCTATGCCCCACGAGACGATCCGATGCAGGGCCGCCAGCAGGAAGACGGTGAGCAGTTCCTCGCCCGCCGCCAGCACGCTGGTGTCGAGCGTGCATCGAGTCCGGCCGCCCTCGGTCGTCACCGCCATCGGCGGAAAACCCGGCAGCAGTCGCTGATACTCCCCGAACCGCTCGATCGCCGAACCCAGATCCGGGCAGGCGACCAGCCCGAAACCCACCAGCCGAATCGCCCCGCGCGGCACCGGCGCCGGACCGAGCCCGAACAGCTCGTCGCCCGTGATCCGCCACAGCTGCCGCATCGTCGCCGCCACCTGATCCACCGTCACCCGCGCCCGATCCTGCTCGAGCAACTCCGGCGCCACCCCCGCCCGCCCCAGCAACAGCCCGATATCCACCCCCAACCGCTCAGCGGTCGCGACAGCCGACCGCACGAAGTCGATCGGCACAGTCCGCACCGCCACAACCACCTCCCACCATCCCCCTCGAGCCGAACCTACCAATCCACCGCCGGTCGAACGCCCTCCCCGAACCCAACTACGCAGGCATGCAACGGCCGTAGATCTCGGCGTATGGCAATGACACGGAGCTTGCTCACTGCGACGATGGCCACTGCCGCGCGGTTCGATTCGGCCGATCGGCCCGGCCTCAGAACACGCGCAACGCTGCCGCGATGTCGTCGACTTCGATGTCCGAGCATGTCGTAGCGGTTCTGATCACCAAGTCGAAAGCCTCGTCGTCGGACAACGAGGTGCGGTATCCGTTCGAGAGTAGGAATGCCTCGCACGCCACCCATCCGGTGCGCTCGTTGCCATCCACGAATGGGTGGTTCCAGATGATGGAGTGAAGCAAGGCGGCCGCCTTCTGATCGACGGCCGGGTATGCCTCCACACCGAAGGCGATCGTCGATGGGCGCGCCACCGCCGAGGCGACCAGACCGACGTCACGCACGGCCGGACTTCCGCCGAGTTGCAATCCGTTGATTCGGATCACGTCCTCGGTGGCCAGGTAGATCATGCGTCCCGCAATCGCGCCAGCAGTTCACTACGCCGGGCCATCACGTCGTCCACCGCGTACGCGACGATCTGACCGCGGGCACGCTCGGTGGCCCACAATTCGGCGGCCTGAACCAACGCCGCGTTGAGGCTGATGTGGTCCGCCTCCGCCAAGGCGGAAACGCGCGCATGCACATCATTCGGCAGACGAAGTGTCACAGGGGTAGTCGGCCTAGTGGTCATATTGCCAGCATACCGACCATGGTTGCATTTTGACACCACAACGGGGAGGGGACGACCGGCTATTTCGCGAGCAATGAGAGACTGGGGGGCGTGACGATGACTACCGGGGCGAAGAGTGGGCTGCGGATCGGGCCGTATGCGGTCGATCCGGCGGTGGTGCTCGCGCCGATGGCGGGCATCACGAATCTGGCGTTCCGCAAGCTGTGCCGCGAATTCGGTAGCCCGACCTCGATCTATGTGTGCGAGATGATCACCGCGCGGGCGGTGGTCGAGCGCAATGAGAAGACGCTGGACATGATGTCGTTCGACGCGGACGAGTCGCCGCGGTCGATGCAACTCTACGGCGTCGACCCGGCCACCCTCGGCGAGGCGGTGCGGATCATCGTCGGCGAGGGGCGGGCCGACCACATCGACATGAACTTCGGCTGCCCGGTGCCCAAGGTCACCCGGCTCGGCGGCGGCGCGGCGCTGCCGTACAAGCGGGCGCTGTTCAGCCGGATCGTGCGCGCCATGGTGCGCGCCGCGGAGCCGGCGGGCGTCCCGGTGACGGTGAAGTTCCGGATCGGCATCGACGACGACCACCTGACCTACCTCGACGCCGGGCGCATCGCGGAAGCCGAGGGCGCCCAGGCGGTCGCACTGCACGCCAGGACCGCCGCGCAGCGCTACTCCGGCCAGGCCGACTGGACGGCCATCGCGCGCCTCAAGGAGGCCGTCGCCACCATCCCGGTGCTCGGCAACGGCGATATCTTCTCCGCCGCCGACGCGGTCCGGATGATGGACGAGACCGGCTGCGACGGCGTCGTGGTCGGCCGCGGCTGCCTCGGCAGGCCCTGGCTGTTCGCCGAGATCCAGGCGGCGCTGCGCGGCGAGCCGCTGCCCGAGCCGCCGAACCTGGGCCGGGTCGGCGAGGTGTTGTACCGGCACGGCGCGCTCCTGTCCGAACTCCTCGGCGAGGACAAGGCCATGCGCGACCTGCGCAAGCACATGGCCTGGTACCTGATGGGCTTCCCGGTCGGCGCCGACCTGCGCCGCGCGTTCGCGTCGGTGTCCCGGCTCACCGAGCTGGAAGACCTTGTCGGACAGCTGGATCCGACGGCACCGTTCCCCAGGGACGCCGAGGGTCCGCGCGGAAGGCAAGGCTCCCCAGGCAAAGTCGCGCTGCCGCACGGCTGGCTGGACGACCCGGAAGACCCCGCGGTTCCGCACGGCGCCGACGTAATGCACAGCGGCGGCTGACAACCCGGGCCACCACGGACGGCCGATACCCAGGCGGAACAACCCCCGAATCGGGTATCCAAACGACACTGTGGCCAATTCGATTTCGCGCTCAGGTGGCCCGCCGTGGCGGAATCGTTATCATTGCGGAATCGGTCATGCCGGTCGAGTACGGCCCGAGGTGGCGACGTAGACGAAAAGCGAGGTTCGTTGGTGGGTGACGATCGGCACGGGCGTTCGCCACGGCCCGGAGATCGCGCCCCGTGGGAGCGCTATCCCACGGAGGAC
>NZ_BAGH01000040.1 GCF_000308715.1 Nocardia tenerifensis NBRC 101015 | reverse complement strand
CGGCGGCGCGGCGCGCGCATCTCCGCGCGGCCCAATGCCAGGCCGCCGTGGCGGCCGACGCCGCCGAGCACCGAACAGCTCGAGCTGCTCGTCACCGAGCTGCGCGCGGCCGAGCGCGCGACCAGCGCCCGCTCCGGACAGTCGGTGCGGATGGACGGCACCCGCACCAATACCGCGGCGACCCTCGCGCTGCTCCAGCTCGCGGCGCGGGTGCGGCGGTCGGTCAATATCGGCTACGTCGACGCGTCCGGCGTCGCGACGCAGCGCGTGGTGGAACCGATCAAGGTCGGCAACGGCCAGTTGGACGCGGTCGACCCGGTGACCGGCGCGATCCGGCACTTCACGCTGCACCGGATCGCGTCGGTCGCTCTGCTGGAGTGATCAGGCCTTGGGCTTGGCGAGGCAGAAGGTCGTCTTCGGGGCCTCGGAGATCAGGCGGAAGCTGTCCGCGTCCGCGCCGCACAGCAGCTCGTCGGCCTGTCCGTCGATCCGCTTCACGACCTTGAAGTTGGCCTCGCTGGACCCGCAGTCCACGTTCTTGACGCCGGCCGAGCTGGACTCGCTGTAGCAGCTGCCCTGCTTGAAGTTGGGTGCCAGGCACAGGAAGGCGGTGCCGCCGTCGGCGAAGTTGGCCTGGTAGGCGGTGTAGTCGGTCGCGCAGTCGAGCTTCTTGTCCGAGGTCTGCGCGATCTTGTAGACGGCCTTCTCCGACGAGCAGTCGACCGTCTCGGTCTTGGCGTCGGCCGTGGCGCCCCTGACGACGCAGTCGCCGACCTTGGCCGTGCCGGACTTGCCGTCGTCCTTGGCCGAGGAACAACCGACCACCGTGATGACGACCGCCGCCACCGCTACGAGGGCAAGCACCACGCGTGCCAGCAGCCTCGCTCCTGGAAAGTTCACCTGAAAACCTCTCTCACCGAACACATTCACGCCGCTCGCGAACGCGGTGAGGATACCCGGACGCCGAGCGCGACCGCATCAGCTCTACGGGTGATACCGGACGTGGCGCGACTGACTACCAGGTGCTCCACATGCCGAGCAGGGCGTACCCGAGGATGCTCGGGAGCAGGCGACCGAGCAGTTGGAGACCAAAAGAGTTCACTGGCAATGCCTTTCGCGACTTACCCTGACGTGGACATTCGTCCAACACGTGGGTTCTTTCGCTTCGGCCCGCCATGTCGTTACGCTTGGCGAGTATGACGCTGGACGACGTCGCCCGCGACCTGTACGGACTCGCTCCGAGCGAGTTCGTCGCCGCGCGCACGGCCCAGGTCGACAAGGCCAAGGAGGCGGGCGACAAAGAGCTCGCGACCGCCATCGGCAAGCTCCGCAAACCGACGGTCACCGCCTGGACGGTGAACCTGCTGGCCCGCGAGGCGCCCGACGACGTGGCGGCGCTGCTGGAACTCGGCGCGGCATTGCGCTCGGCGCAGCGCACACTCTCCGGCGACGAGTTACGCACCCTGACGGGACAGCGCCAGCAGGCGGTCAACGCGCTCGCCAAGAAGGCGGGCGAACTCGCCGCCGGGCACGACCACCCGGTGAACGAGGGCGTGCTGCGCGAGGTGGGCCAGACCCTCACCGCCGCGCTTGCCGACCCGGAGGTCGCCGAGCAGGTCCACTCCGGAACGTTGACCACGGCTGAGACCTATGCGGGTTTCGGTCCCGCGGGGCCCGGCTCGGCCGCCGTCGAGGACAAACCTGCCACGCAGAAACCCGGCGCGCGCAAGTCCGGTGCGAACAAGTCCAAGTCGGTCAAGTCCAAATCGGCCAAGGACAAGTCACCCGAGGACAAGAAAGACGACACCTCGCGACAGGAGCTGGACGACGCCCTGGCCGCGCTCGAAACCGCCCGCACGGCACGGGATTCGGCCAAGCAGGAGGCCGAGAGCGCGGCGGACCGCCTCGGCGGCATCGACTCGCGGATCGCCGAGTTGAAGGAGTCACTCGCCCAGGTCGAGCAGGAGCGCCAGTCCACCCGCGCGGCCGAACGCACGGCACAGGATCAATTGCGCACGGCCGAGCGGCAACTCGATCGAGTGGAACGCTGGGTGCGGCGGGCGCGCGAGCGCGTCGACGACTGAGCGGGCGACGCTCAGCCGCGCAGGGAGCCGGGGAAGAGGTACTCGTCCGGCGGCTGCGTGGCCTGGTTGAGCCAGGCGTCGAAGAATCCGGTCAGATCCGTCGGCGACTTGGACTGGACGAAGCGGCGGAACTCCGGCATGGTCGCGTTGCCGTACGCATGACCCGCGTTGAATTCCCTTATCGCCGAGAAGAACACACCGTCGCCGAGCTGCCTGCGCAACGCGTGCAGGAACAAAGGTCCACGGTAATAAACCGACGTGAATTCCCTTCCAGCGCCGGGATTCTCCAGCGGGATGTCCCAGAACTCGTTGTTGCCCTGGTACTTCTGGATCGTCTGCCGGAACTCCTGGTCGACGTCCTTGCCTTCTTTCCGCTCCGGCCACAGGTAGTCGGCGGTGTAGCTGGCGAAGCACTCGTTCAGGCAGATGTCGGACCACTGCCGCACCGAGACCGAGTCGCCCCACCACTGATGGGTGTTCTCGTGCACCGCGGTCGCCAGGTCGGTCCACGGCGCGTAGATCGGCCGGGTCTGGGTCTCCAGGGAGAAGGCGATGTCGGCGTCGACGTAGATGCCGCCCCCGGACTCGAATGGGTAAGGGCCGTAGAGGCTTTCGAGGAAGTCGAGGATCTCCGGCAGGCGCTGCTCGGTCTCCCGGTTCCGCTCGGCCTCCGGCGCGAAGGCGCTGATCAGCGGGGTGCCGTTGGCGCGCTGCTGATCGAGGAAGTCGAACCGGTCGATCGCGACCGTGGTCAGGTAGCCGACCACCGGCTGACGGGCCTCCCAGCTGACCGTCCGCCGCTCGCCCTGCACCACGTCCTGGGTGCGCAGGCCGATGGAGACCACCTCCCACTCCGCCGGAACGGTCGCGTGCAGCGCGAAGGTGGCCTTGTCCAGCGGGGTGTCGTTGAGCGGGTACCAGGTGGTGGCGGAGTGCGGCTCGCCCGCGGCGAACGCGCCGCCGCTCGGCGCGTACGTCCAGCCCGCGCCCTCGGTGTTCGCGGCGGGTCCCGCGTAGTCCACGGTCACTGTGAACGGTAGTCCCGGCAGCAGCGGAAGTAGCGGCGTCACGGTGAGTTCGTGCTCGCCGTTTCGGGCGAATGCGGCGGGCTGGTTGTTCACCGACACCGACCGCACCTCGGGCCCGGCGAAGTCCAGGTTGAACGCGCGCAACGCCTGGGTCGAGACGGCCTCGACGCGCGTCGTCCCGATCAGCTGATGACTCGGCGGGTCGTAGTCGATGGTGACGTCGTAGTGGCGCGCGTCGTAGCCGCCGTTGCCGTCCTCCGGGTAGTACGGGTCACCGAGCCCGGACGACCCGGTGAACGGATCGGGCGGCGGGTCCGCGGCGGCAGGCCCCGCGGCGGTGACGAGCACGCCGACGACCGCGGCACACATCAAGCCGGACAACCTCATTCGCCAACCGCCCCTCTCGGCCCCCCGACTTTTTCGGCACGGCCGTACCGACCGACTGATCGTAGTCCGTTCAGTTGCTGCTTCCGGTGAGCGCCACCGAGGCGCCGAGACCGACGATCATCATGCCGCCCGCCCCGCCGACCGCCTCCAGCCTGCGCGGCGACCGGGCGAACCAGCTGCGCGCCGAGGCGGCGAGCAGCGCCCACGCGCTGTCGGAGACCACCGCGATGGCCAGGAAGAGCGAGCCGAGGATCAGGAACTGCAGCTGCAGCGGCCCGGCGGCGGGGTCGGCGAAGTTCGGCAGGATGGCGGCGAAGAAGACGATCGCCTTCGGGTTGGTCAGCCCGACGAGCACGCTCTGGCGCAGCACCCGCGAGTTCGGCACCACCTCGACCTGGGTGCCGAGCGCGTCACGCAGCGACTTGCGCTCGCGAATCGCCTGCACGCCGATGTAGATCAAGTACAGCGCGCCGGCGAACTTGATCACGGTGAGCGCGAGCGCCGACGCCATCAGCAGGGTGCCGAGCCCTATCGAGACGAGCAACAAGACGACGAACACACCCAGACTGTGCCCGGCCACCGACAGCAATGCCGCGCGCCTGCCGAGCGTGAGCGCGCGTCCGATGGTGAACAGCACACCGGGCCCGGGGACGATGATGAGGACGGTCGCCGCGGCGGCGAACGCCAGCAGGTTGGACATCGGAACCATCTTCGAAGTCTATGCGCGGGCGCAACTCCGAAAAGGCTGGAACATCCGGGATTCAGGAGCCGAGGTCGCCCGGCAGTTGGTGCGGATCGAGCAGCAGGCGCTTGGCGGGGGCGCGGCGGACCTTGTCGGTAAGCGCGAGATTGTCGGTGAGCAAACGCCATTCGGCGTCACTGATCGCGGCGCGGGCGCGCTCGATGACCTCCTCGTCGGTGGTGCCCCACGCGATGGGCATGGCGCTGACCGACTGCCACCGCTCGCCGACCTGACGCGGGGCGCGGTCGGTGCGCACGGCGACCGAGGGCACCCGCTCCCCCGCCGTCACCTCGTGGCCGGGCAGCGCGCGGACCCGGCGGATCACCAGCGCGTAGCGTGAATCGGTCGCGCCCGGCTTGGCCACGTCGACCAGGGCGAGCAGCACCACGCTCGACGGATAGGCCTCCGCGACCACCGCGGGCACGAGCTCGCCGTCGGTGTACAGCTTGTCGATGCTGGCGTGCCGCGCGGTCCAGATGGCCACCCACAGCGCGACCACCGCGCCGAGGATGAAGGCGATGGTGAGCAGGTAGGCCCACGGGTGGTCGAGGTAGATCAGGTAGGCCGCGCCGGCCGCCGCGATGATCGCGGCGACGACCGCCAAAATGCGTAGTCGACGCTGGTCGGCGAAGACTTCGTTGACCGCGCGGGCATGCTTGCGGTCCACCGGGAATTCGAAGCGTCGCACGTCCCTATTCCTAGCACAGTTTGCGGAGGAATTGCCTCCGCTTATCCGATGGGCGGGCCGAGCAGGTCGTCGGCGTCCATGATGCGGTAGGCATACCCCTGTTCCGCCAGAAAACGCTGGCGGTGCGCGGCATATTCGGCGTCGAGCGTGTCTCTGGCCACCACCGAGTAGAAATGGGCTTGCCCCCCATCGTGTTTCGGCCGCAGCAGCCTGCCGAGGCGCTGCGCCTCCTCCTGTCGCGAGCCGAACGTACCCGAAACCTGCACCGCCACCGAGGCTTCGGGCAGATCGATGGAGAAGTTCGCCACCTTGCTCACCACCAGCACGGGGATCTCGCCCTGCCGGAAGGCCTCGAAGAGTTCTTCGCGCTCTTTGGTTTTCGTCGAGCCCTGGATCACCGGGGCGTTCAACGCGGCGCCGAGCTCGTCCAGCTGCTCGAGGTAGGCGCCGATCACCAGGGTCGGCGCGTCGGTGTGCTTGGCCAGGATCGACTGCACCACCGGGATTTTCGTGCGCGCGGTGGAGCACAGCTTGTAGCGCTCCTCCGGCTCGGCGGTCGCGTAGGCCATCCGTTCGGCGTCGGTCAGCGTGACCCGGACCTCGATGCAGTCGGCCGGGGCGATCCAGCCCTGCGCCTCGATGTCCTTCCACGGCGCGTCGTAGCGCTTCGGGCCGATCAGGGAGAACACGTCGCCCTCGCGGCCGTCCTCCCGAACCAGGGTCGCGGTGAGGCCGAGGCGGCGGCGCGACTGCAGGTCGGCGGTCATCCGGAAGACCGGGGCGGGCAGCAGGTGCACCTCGTCGTAGATGACCAGGCCCCAGTCGCGGCTGTCGAACAGCTCGAGGTGCTTGTACTCACCCTTGGTGCGGCGGGTGATCACCTGGTAGGTCGCGATGGTGACCGGGCGGATCTCCTTGCGTTCGCCCGAGTACTCGCCGATCTCCTCCTCGGTCAGCGAGGTGCGCGCCAGCAGCTCGCGCCGCCACTGCCTGCCCGCGACCGTGTTGGTGACCAGGATCAACGTGGTCGCCTTCGCCTTGGCCATGGCGGCCGCGCCGACCATCGTCTTGCCCGCGCCGCAGGGCAGCACCACCACGCCGGACCCGCCCGCCCAGAACGAGTCGGCGGCCATCTCCTGGTAGTCGCGCAGGTGCCACTTGTCGTCGGTGTAGTCCAGCTCGATCGGGTGCGCCTCGCCGTCGACGTACCCGGCCAGGTCCTCGGCGGGCCAGCCGATCTTCAGCAGCATCTGCTTGATCCGGCCGCGCTCGGAGCCGTGCACGATGACCGTGTCGTCGTCGATCCTGGCCCCGAACATCGGCGCGAGCTTCTTGTGCCGCAGCACCTCCTCCAGCACCGCCCGATCCAGGCTGACCAGCACCAGGCCGTGCGCCGGGTGCTTGACCAGCTGCAACCGCCCGTACCGCGCCATGGTGTCGACAATGTCGACCAGCAGCGGCTGCGGCACCGCGTACCGGGAGAAGCTGACCAGCGCGTCGACCACCTGCTCGGCGTCGTGGCCCGCGGCCCGCGCGTTCCACAGCGCCAGCGGCGTCACCCGGTAGGTGTGCACGTGCTCGGGCGCCCGCTCCAGCTCGGCGAACGGGGCGATGGCCTGACGCGCCGCGTCGGCCAACTCGTGGTCGACCTCCAGCAGCAGCGTCTTGTCACTCTGGACAATCAGTGGACCGTCGGTCAAGGTCCCTCCTCGCATCGATTCCGGACCATTCTTCCTGAGACCCCCGACAGCCCGGCACGGACGGTCCCCTGACCACGACAATCGCCGCTGGGAGAGGCAGTCGATCTCAGCGGGACTCGCGGGCCGACTGGAGGGCGCGGTCGAACTCGGCGGGCCAGTCCAGAGCCGGGCCCGACGGGTCGGTGGACAGGCGGGCGGCCAGCCAGTGGTCGCGTCGGCGGCCGCGTTGCAGGCTGCCCAGGCGGGACAGACCTTCGTAGTGGAAGCCGGCGCGGCGCGCCACCGCGGCCGAGGGGTAGTTGCCGACGAAGGCGCGCCAACTGATGCGCTCGAGAGCCAGGCCGTTGGGGCGGAAACCGTAGTCGCAGACCATATTCACGGCCTGGGTCATCAGGCCGCGGGAGCGTGCGCTCGGGGCCAGCCAGTAGCCGATCTCGGCCGCCGACTCGTCGCGTTCGCCGAGGCCGATCATGCCGACGACGGGACCGTCCTGGTACAGGCGCAGCGCCCAGGTCGGGCTGTGGCCCGCCCAGCCGGGGCGGACGATGTCGTCGATGAAGGTCTGCGCGTTGTCGCGGGTGTAGGGCACCGGGATGGTCACCCACTCGCCGATGGACGGGTGCTGGCAACACTCGGTGATCGCGTCGATGTCCGCGGCGGTGGGGATCGACAGCCAGACCATTCCGTTCGACAGCGCGTGTGCGTCCATCGAGTCATGTTGTCATGAATCACGCGGGCGCAGCATCCGGTTTCGGCGTGCGCGCCCGGCCATACCGTGGTAAATCGACCGGCCGGGAGATCGTAGACTCTTCCCGATGGTCGCCGCTCTGCTCGCCGGATTGTTCGAATCACACCGGGCGCATCTGCTCTCGGTCGCGTATCGGCTGACGGGCAGCGTCGGCGACGCCGAGGACGCGGTGCAGGAGAGCTGGCTGCGCCTGGCCGGCGCCCACCAGTCCGAGATCGACGACCCGCGCGCCTGGCTGACGACCGTGGTGAGCCGGATCTGCCTCGACCGCCTGCGCAGCGCCGCGGTGCGCCGGGAAAGCTATGTGGGGCAATGGCTGCCGGAGCCGGTGGTGACCGGCCGCACGCCGTCGAGCACGCCGGATCCGCTGGAGACGGTGGTGCGCAGGCAGGAGTACCGCCTCGCGGCCATGGTGGTGCTCGACCGCCTGACCCCGCCGCAGCGGGTGGCTTTCGTTCTGCACGACGGACTTTCGGTGCCGTTCGATGAGATCGCCGACATCCTCGAGGTCTCGGTCGAGGCCGCGCGGCAGCTCGCGGTCCGCGCCCGCAAGGCCGTCGCGGACACGCCGCCGCCGGTGCCCGACGCCGAGCACGAGGCCGCGGTGCAGCGCTTCCTGACCGCGCTGCGCGCCGGTGACGTACGCGCGGTCACCGCTGCGCTGCACCCGGATTCGCGGGCGATCGGCGACGCCGACGGCACCACGTCCACCGCCGTGAACACGCTGCACGGCGCGGACCGCATCGCCCGTTTCTTCGCAGGCCTCGTGCGCAAGTACGGCCTCGACGGCCCGGAGATCGACCCCGCCTACGACTACGAATTGGCCACGGTCAACGGACAATTGGGGTTGGTGGTCACCGCCGATTACGACCATCCGCCCCGGGTGATGGGCTTCACCGTCCGCGACGGATTGGTCTGGGCTACTTACGATCTCGCGAACCCGGCCAAGCTGACCGGCATTCGACTCGGCTGAAACCCGCGAATTCTCGCGCCCATGAGCTGTCGGCACAAACCGGCGCGGGCGCGGTGACGTGGCACAACCCACACCGCGAGCCGTCGGCCCCCACGCCGAAACCTCGGCACGCCGCCGAACTGCGCGGTAGAACACGGCGCTGCCAGCATCAACCCGCTGGACTAGTCTCCGAATATGCCTCCGCAACCCGCCACCGTTGCCCGCCTGCGCCCGTTCGCCTCCACCATCTTCGCGGAGATGACCGAACTCGCCGTCCGGTTCGACGCGGTGAACTTAGGGCAGGGCTTCCCCGACGCCGACGGCCCCGCCGGCATGCTCGAGGTCGCCAGGCAGGCCATCGCCGACGGCCTCAACCAGTACCCGCCCGGCCGCGGCATGCCGGTGCTGCGCCGCGCCATCGCCGACGACCGGGCCCGCCGCTACGGCACCGTCTACGATCCCGACACCCAGGTGCTGGTGACCGTCGGCGCGACCGAGGCGATCAGCGCCGCCATCCTGGGCCTGGTCGAGCCGGGCGCCGAGGTGGTGCTGATCGAGCCGTACTACGACTCCTACGCCGCCGCAGTGGCATTGGCGGGCGCGCGGCGGCGCACCGCGCGGCTGGTGGCCGACGGCGACGGCTTCGTGCTCGATCTGGACAGCCTCCGGGCCGCGATCACCCCGGCGACCAGAATGCTGGTAGTCAACTCTCCGCACAATCCGACCGGCACCGTACTGGGCCGCGCCGATCTGCAGGCCATCGCCGAGATCGCCTGTGAGCACGACATTCTGGTGCTCACCGACGAGGTGTACGAGCATCTCGTCTACGACGACGCCGAGCACATCAGCCTGTCCACGCTGCCCGGCATGGCCGAGCGCACCGTGGTGGTGTCCAGTGCGGCAAAGACTTTCAACGTCACCGGCTGGAAGACCGGGTGGGCGTGCGCGCCCGCCGCGCTGATCGACGGCGTGCTCGCCGCCAAGCAGTTCATGACCTTCGTCGCGGGCGGCCCGTTCCAGCCCGCGGTCGCGCACGCGCTGAACAACGAGCTCGACTGGGTTGCCGGGCTGCGGGACACGTTGTCCGAGAGACGACTTCGGCTCGCCGCCGCCCTCGCCGATACCGGCCTGGGCGTGAAGTCCAGTGCCGGCGGCTATTTCGTGTGCGGTGACATCACGGCGCTCGGCGCGACCGACGGCCTCGCCTTCTGCCGCGACCTGCCGAAGCGGCTCGGCGTCGCCGCCGTCCCGGTCAGCGTCTTCGCCGACGACGCGGCCGCCTGGAATCACCTGGTGCGCTTCACCTTCTGCAAGCGCGACGAGACCCTCGACGAGGGCGTGCGCCGACTCCGCGCGGGCGGCCGATAAAAGTTGCCGTACCCTGTCAGGTTTCGCTGGCAGGGTATGGCCCATGGCTACCCAATACTTCACCGCGACCAGCTTCGACGGCTACATCGCCGACGCGGACAACTCGCTGACCTGGCTATTCGAGGTCGACGACGACGGCACCACGCAGAGCAATATCGACGACTACCTGTCCGGCGTCGGCGCGATGTGCATGGGCTCGACCACCTACGAGTGGATCATCGCCAACGACCCGCCCGAGAACTGGGCCAAGACCTACGGCGACATCCCGTGCTGGGTCTTCACCCACCGCACGCTGCCCGTCGTTCCCGGCGCCGACGTGCGTTTCGTGTCCGGCGCGGTGGAGCCGGTGCACCGGGAGATGGCCGAGGCCGCGGGCGACAAGAATATCTGGATCGTCGGCGGGGGCGAGCTCACCGGCTCTTTCGCCGACGCGGGGCTGCTCGATGAGATCATCGCCTCCGTCGCACCGGTGACGCTGGGCGGCGGCGCCGCGGTGCTGCCGCGCCGAATTCCGGCCTCGCGCATGCGATTGGTCGATATCTCGCGGTTCGGTCAGTTCGCCCAGCTGCGCTATCAAGTGGTGAACTGATCCGTCGTCCTGACCTCTCGCCGGGCGCGGGAGGTCAGGACGGGTGCGGCAGGGTCGGGTCGGCCGGTGGCCTGGTCCGCGGATACCGGCGGGCCTGCGGCGCGTGCCAGCCGAAGCGCAGCGCGAGCAGGCGGAACACGATCGCGCCGAGCGCGGCCAGCGCCCCGGTCCACGCCTGGTAGGCGCCGAAGTGCAGCAGCGCCGCCGTGATGATGGCGCCGACCAAGGCGGGCACCGCGTAGATCTGTTCGGGGCGAAGCACATTCGGGGTCTGGCCGCCGAGCAGGTCGCGGATGACGCCGCCGCCGATCGCGGTGACCAGGCCGAGCAGCGCGGCCGACGGCGCGCCGAGCCCCCGCGAGTAGGCGGCGACCGTCCCGGTCACGCAGAACAGGCCGAGCCCGAAGGCGTCGGCCACCTCGAGCGGTCCCCGGGTCAGCCGCCGCGGCGGATGCCAGAAGAAGATGACGACCGCGGCGAGCGTCGCCGTCGTCAGATAGCTGAGATCGACGAACGCCAGGGGCGGCGTGCGGCCGCTGAGCAGATCCCGGATGATGCCGCCGCCGAGCGCGGTGGCGCACGCGAGCACCAGGATCCCGAAGATGTCGAAGTCGCGCCGCACGGCCAGCAACGCGCCCGAACTCGCGAACGCGAACACCCCGAACAACTCTCCGACATGCTGCGCCGCGTCCACCGCGGACCCGAAGTGACCGGCCGACAGATCCACCATGCCGCTCACCGTGTCACACCGCGTCGCGCGCTCCCAGCCGACAGGCCAGCGAGTGACCCGACTGCGGCACACACCACCCGGCGAACCGCCCGCTATGTCAGGCGGGGACGGGCCGCGCCCGGTCGGTGGCGACGAGGACCGCGATGGCGCCGAGCATGGTGCCCATCAGATAACGCTGAGCGCGCAGCCACAGCGGGCGACCGCTGAGGAAGGTCGCGATGCCGCCCGCGCCGAGCACGATCAGGCCGTTGACCGTCAGCGCCACCGCAATCTGCACCAGGCCGAGGCACAGGCTCTGCAACCAGACGTGCCCGTGGTCGGGCGCCACGAACTGCGGGATCAGCGCCATGTACATGATCGCGATCTTCGGGTTGAGCAGGTTCGTGACCAACCCCATCGTGAACAACCGCCGCGTCGGATCCGCGGGCAACGCGGCGGGCGCGAACACCGAGGTGCCGCCGGGCCGCAGCGCCTGCCAGGCCAGCCACAGCAGATACGCGGCCCCGGCCAGCTTCACCGCGAGGTACAGCCCCGGCACCACCGCGAACACCGCGGTGATCCCCGCCGCCGCCGCGACCAGGTACACCCCGAACCCCGCCGCGACACCGGCCAGCGACACCAGTCCGGCGCGTCGTCCCTGCGACACCGTCCTGGACACCAAATACATCATGTTCGGCCCCGGCGTCAGGACCAGCCCCAACGCCACGGCCGCCACGCCGAGCACCGCCGCCATTTCGATCACGCCACCGATCCTCGCCGACCCGCGCCCGTCCGTCTCGGTCCACTTGCGGGTTGCTGGTCCGGCCTCCCGCGCGGGAGGCCGAAACCGGCACGGCCGTCAGGCGTTACGGCGACGCTCGACCGCGTCGGCGAGCCGGTCGAGCTGGGCCGCCGTGGTGTCCCAGTCGAGGCAGGCGTCGGTGATGGACTGGCCGTAGGTCAGTTCGTCGGCGTGGCCGAGGGTGAGGTCCTGGCGACCGGCGACGAGGAAGCTCTCCAGCATCACGCCGACTACACCGCGCTCGCCTTCGGCCAACCGGCCCGCGATATCGGTGACCACGTCGACCTGCCGGTTGTGGTCCTTGTTGCTGTTGCCGTGGCTGGCGTCGACCACGACCCGCTGCGGCAGCCCGGCCTTCTCCAGCCGCATGCACGCCTCGGCGACCGACTCCGCGTCGTAGTTCGTGCCCGAGGTGCCGCCGCGCAGGATGACGTGGCAGTCGGGGTTTCCGATCGTGCGGATCAGCGCGGCCCGGCCGTCCAGGTCGGTGCCGGGGAACACGTGGCTGGCCGCGGCGGCGCGGACGCCGTCGACGGCCACCTGCACGTCGCCGTCGGTGCCGTTCTTGATGCCGACCGGCATGGACAGCGCGCTGCTCAGCTGGCGGTGCACCTGGCTGGCCGCGGTGCGGGCGCCGATCGCGCCGTAGGCGACCAGGTCCGCGATGTACTGCGGGGTGATCGGGTCGAGGAACTCACACGCGACCGGCAGGCCGAGACCCGAGATGTCGACCAGCAGCTTGCGGCCGAAGCCGAGGCCGGTGTTGACGTCGAAGGAGCCGTCCAGGTGCGGATCGTTGATCAGACCCTTCCAGCCCAGGGTGGTGCGTGGCTTCTCGAAGTACACCCGCATCACCACGTGCAGCCGGTCGTCGAGCTCGGCGGCCTTGGTGGCCAGGCGGCGGGCGTAGTCGAGGGCGGCGGCGGGGTCGTGCACCGAGCACGGGCCGACGATCACCATCAGGCGGTCGTCCACGCCGTTCAGCACGTCGACGGTGGCCGCGCGGCCGCGGCGGACCGTGTTCGCGAGGGTGTCGGTGATCGGGTGCACCTGGCGGACCTCGGCGGGCGAGCGCAGGGGACTTACGCTCAGAGTGCGCTGGTCATCCAGGTCGGAATGGCGTGGATCGATGTCGACAGCGGTAGTCATGTGGGTTCCTTTTCTTCGGCCGACCCACGGACGCGAAACCCCGTCGAGCCGGTCTGTCCAGCTCGGGGTGGAAGGTTGTCAGCGCAAGTGGTTGCCGCAGACCAGCCCACCCGGGGCCGGCTTGCTAAACCAGAAATACACGCGCTGCACGTCGGCGACTGTACCAGGCGTGTACCAAGGGGTGAATCGACCGTGCCGCACGCCACAGCGAGATCTTCTCGCCGCCGCGGCGAGCCGAACAACCAGGCCGGCGTTCAACTCGCCTGCGGCGAACCGGCTCTCAGCCCCACTGTCCAGGCACATAATCGCCCGCCGGGGTCTGGGCGATGACGTTCAACCGGTTCCAGGCGTTGATCATCGCGATGCCGGCGATCAGCCCGGCGATCTGATCGTCGTCGTAGTGCTTGCGCGCGTCCTCCCACACCGCGTCGCTGACGCCGCGGCCGTCGGCGATCCGGGTGGCCTCCTCGGTCAGCGCGAGCGCGGCCCGCTCGGCCTCGGTGAAGACGGTGGCCTCGCGCCAGGCGGCGACCAGGTTGAGCCGCACGGAGGTCTCGCCGTGGTGCGCGGCGTCCTTGGTGTGCATATCGGTGCAGTAGCCGCAGCCGTTGATCTGGCTCGCGCGAATCTTGACCAGCTCGTAGGTGGCCGTGGGCAGGCCGGAGTCGCTGATGACCTTGGTCGCCGCGTTGAGTCGCTTGACGAAGCTGGTCGCGACCGGGCTGCCGAAGAGGTTGAAGCGGGATTCCATGATGAGCCTTCCTTCGTGGTTGTTCTGCGTCTACAGAGAGGACGACACAGCTCCCCGATGTGTGACAGCGAAGGCGGCTCGGACTGCGGCGGCTACTTCGCGAATTCGTAGGTGACGCCGGTCAGCTTCTCCGACAGTTCCCACAACCCGCGGGCGACGTCCTCATCCCGCGATGCGCGCGAGGAGCCGGAGACGCCGGGGAAGCCGCGAAGGCCGCGAAAGCCGGTCGGCCCGTAGTAGCCGCCGGGTTCGACGTCCGTGGTCGCGGCGAACAGCGTTGGCAGCGAACCCATCTCGGCGCTCTGCGCGAGTACGCGGTTGCCCACCCACATCACCGCGTCCAACAGCGACTCGGTGTGCGACTGTAGTTCGGTCGAGGCGTAACCGGGGTGCGCGGCCACCGAGATCTTCGGCGAGCCCGCCGCGGTCAGCCTGCGGTGCAGTTCGTAGGCGAACATCAGGTTCGCCAGCTTCGCCTGCCCGTAGGCGGCCCAGCGCTGGTACTTGCGCCGCTCCCAGTTGAGGTCGTCCAGATCGATCTTGCCGATGACGTGCGCCCCGCTGGCGACGGTGACGATCCGCTCCGAAATCTTGTCCAGCAGCAGGCCGGTCAGCGCGAAGTGGCCGAGATGGTTTGTGCCGACCTGCATCTCGAAGCCGTCGGCGGTCCGCAGCTCGGGCAGCGCCATCACCCCGGCGTTGTTGATCAGCACGTCGGCCGGCTCCGTCGCGGCGGCGAACTCGCGCACCGACGCCAGATCCGCGAGGTCCAGCCTCCGCACCACCGCGCGGTCGCCCAGCGGCGCGGCCACCCGCTCGCCCTTGGCGACGTCGCGGCAGGCGAGCACCACCCGCCCGCCCGCGCCGGCCAGCGACCGCACCGTGGCCGCGCCGAGTCCGCTGTTGGCGCCGGTCACGATGAACGTCCGACCGGTCTGATCAGGCATCTTCGAGGTGTCCCAGCTGCTCATACCGGCGAGTCTAAACCCGGACGTCGCGGCACACCCGGCTCACCGTCGCGTCACCGAGAAACCCACGAGCCGCGCACCTTTCGATACGCGGCCCGTGGACCCGGCGGCCTACTGCGCGCGCACCACGTAAGGCGCTATGCTGCCGAGCTTTTCGCAGGTCTCCTCGAACTCCCGCTCGGGGCGGGACTGCTCGACGATGCCGCCGCCGGCGCGCAGCCAGGCGCCCTCGGTCGTCTGATAGATCGCGCGGAGCACCAGGGTCGCCTCCAGCGCGCCGGTCGCCGAGACCGTCACCACCGCACCGGAGTACAGCCCGCGCGGATCGTGGTCGAGCCGGAACACCGAGTCGATGCCCGCGCTCTTCGGGATGCCGGACGCCGTGACCGAGGGGAACAGCACCTCGAGCGCGTCCCAGGCGGACCGGTCGGCGGCCAGCCTGCCGCACACCGTGGAGGAGATGTGCTGCACGCTGCCGCGCTCGCGGATCGCCATGAAGTCGGTGACCGCGACGGTGCCCGGATCGGCCACCGAGGCCATCTCCGCGAACGAGGTCTGCACCGAAATCGCGTGCTCCACAATCTCTTTGGGGTCGGCGAGCAGGTCGGCGCGCGCCGCAGCGTCGAGCTCCGCGCCCCGGCCGAAGGCCCTGGTGCCCGCGACCGGCTCGGTAGTCACCAAACGCTCCTCGTCGACGGCGGCGACGAGTTCCGGGCTGAACCCGGCCGCTTCCAGTCCGCCGAGCCGCAACAGGAACGATCGCGCGGGCGTGTTGTGCGCGCGGCCGAGCCGATACGTCGCGGGCATGTCCACCACGAACGGCAAGTCGACCTTCCGCGAGAGGATGACCTTTTGGTAGCGGTTCGCCTGGATCTCCCCGACCGCCTCGGCGACCCGGCCCGCGTAACCGGTCGGATCGAGCCGGACGTCCGCCGGATGCGGCTGCGGCAGTTCGGACTCCTGCGACGCGGTGATCAGCTCGTGGATGTCGCCGGTCTCCGACGGCGTCGCGCCGGACACCCGGATGCCGAACTCACCGATCCGCACCTCGATGCGCGGAATCATCAACTGCACCAGCGTGGTTCGCGGATCGACGTGTTCGGTCGCGCCGTAGGCCCACGCGCAGAACTCGAATCCGATCCAGCCGTAGGCATTTCGGCCGTCGAGCGGCAACGCGCGCAGCGCCTGATCAACCACACTCGCCGGGCGGCCGTCCCATGACGTGGCGGTGGTCCGGCCGTCCCAGGTGACCCGCAGTTCCTCGACGTCGAGTTCGATGCCGCCGATCGGATCGGCCGCGAACACCCACTCGCCCGGCCGTTCGTACATCACGTACTCACCGAACCGATCGGCCCCCGCCAGCCGGGACATCGCTGCCGCCGGGTCGGTCACATACTCCACCCGCAAGCGTTCGTCCGTGGTCGACAACGATCCTCCAAAGTGCTAGCAGCCCAACTGTGGAGGTAAGGTTAGCATTACCTGACTATCTGGGGATTGTGCGTGCGGACACAGCCACCGGCCGCCGCGCGGGTTACTTCTCCGGGACGGCCAAGGCCGATCGCTCGACGCTCAGCAAACTTTCCGCGCTGTGTTCGGCGTGGTACGCGGCCGCGCCGCCACGCAGACCGAACAACCGCTTGGAGTAGAGCAGCCAGACCACCGCGGCGATATTGACCAGCAGCGCGCCGATCCGCAACGCGGTCACCTTCTCGGTCAGCTCGTAAATCTCCAGTGGCAGAAACAAACTCGTCGCGACGACGGCGAAGTACTCGCCCCACCGTTTCATCAGCCACAGCCCGAGCGCCTCGATGCCCTGCAACCCCGCGTAGACGAAGATGCCCGCGGCCACCCATAGCAGCGTCGTATTCGACAGGGAGAAGGCCTCATCGATCAGGTGCACGATCTTCGACCTGTCGATGTCCCAGCCGAGCTGGTCGGCCAGCGGTCGCAGCAGCGGCAGATCCTGATCGAACGCGGCCCGCATCGTCTCCCGCGACGTCCGGAACTTCAGCACGCCGAACGCGGCGACGACCAGCACCAGCCCACGCAGCAACCGCTCGATCGCCAAGGCGCGCATGAGCCAGCGATCCTGCAGCAGCCGTCCGCGCGGCACCTCGGGCGCGTGGTCGGCCGGACCGGACCCCACCGGCTCGCCCGGCACGAAGGTCCCGCAGCGCAGGCACCGCCACGCCACCCCGGCCACGGTGTCGACCCGCAGCCGCTCGGCCAGGTCCGCCTCGTCCGGCGCGTAGGTGTAGTGGCCGTGCCAGCCACACGCGCGTAGAGCCCAATCCATTCGAGCAGCGTAATTCGTGCGCGGGTCGAACGCGCCGATCATGGCCGCACGTTCGATTCGCTCGCCCGAGTGCCTGCGCGAAAACGTCGCGAGGGGATTCAATGGGGTGATCGTTAGTGGAGGGACTTGGGCATGATCGAGCACCGTGGCGGATCGCCTGCGGATATTCAGCGAGCGGCGGCGCCGGGTTCGGTGGTTGCCCTGGTCGACGCGGTCTCCGCGGTGGAGCGCGAACTCGTTGGCGCCTGGTTGGCCGAGGGCGGGATCGCCGCGGAGTTCGGCGCCGACGCGCCGATCACCCAGCTGGATCTGGACGCGGGCGCCGTGGCCGACCGCCTGGTCGGCAGGCACGACGACCCGCTCGTGGTCCCGGTGCGGGTGCTGTGGCTGCCGCCGGAGCGCGACGGCGTACGCCGGATCACCTTCGCGGACATGGCATTACTGACCAACCCGCGCAAGCCGAATCGGCTGGCGCAGCGCCGGTTGGCCGGACGGCCGAACCGGCACGTGGTACTCACCGGGCAGCCCGCGCTGCTCAGCGAGTTGCGCACGAACAATCCCGAGGCCGCCGCGCTGGTCGCCAAGGGCACGGCCGAGCCGTTCGCGCGCGCCATCGTGCGCGCCGCGGTGGTCGCGCTGGAGCGGGCCGAACGCACCATCATCGGCGACCGCTACAAGGTGCCCCGGCTGGTGGCCGAGGAGATCCTCGACTCCCGCGATTTCGGGCGCAGGCTCGAGCTCATCGCCGACCAGATCGGCGCGAGCCCGCACGAGGTGTACCGGCGCGCGGAGAAGGCGCTGAACGAACTCGTCGCGGCGCAAAGCAGATTGGTCTCCGACCTGTTCACCCAGGCCATGCGCCCGATCCACGCGTCGACCTGGAAGGTGGACTCCGACGACTCGGGGCTGGCCGCGCTGCGCGACCTCAACCGCCGCTATCCGCTGGTGTTCCTGCCCTCGCACCGCTCCTACGTCGACGCGTTCGTGCTCGGTGATGTGCTGGCCCGCAACGACTTTCCGCCCAACCACGTGATCGGCGGCGCGAACCTGAGCTTCTGGCCGATGGGCCCGATCGCGCGGCGCACCGGAACCGTGTTCATCCGGCGCAGTTTCGGCGACGACGAGGTGTACAAGGCGGTGGTCGAGGAGTACTTCGCCTTCCTGCTCGCCAAGCGATTCAACCTCGAGTGGTACTTCGAGGGCGGCCGCACCCGCACCGGCAAGCTGCGCCCGCCGCGCTACGGGCTGCTGAATTACCTCGCCGCGGCGGTGCGGGCGGAGCGTGTCGAGGACGTCATGCTGGTTCCGGTGTCGATCACCTACGAGCGGCTCAACGAGCTCGGCGCCATCTCGACCGAGCAGGTCGGCGGCAAGAAGAAGCCCGAGGGGCTCGCCTGGCTCGCGCGTTACGTTCGCAGCCAACAGCATTCGGCCGGGCACGTGTACGTGCGGTTCGGCGAGCCGCTCTCGGCCCGCGATCGGCTTGCGGCGCACGGTGATCCGCTCACCACACCGCCGCTCACCATCCCGCTGCACCGCACCGAGCCCGCGCCCGCCGGGCACACCGAGGCCGGGCAGGGCACGCCCGACTCGCCCGAGATCGCCGAGTTGGAGCGCAAAGCCGTGCAGCGGTTGGCCTTCGAGATCGCCGTCGGCATCAACGCGGTCACGCCCGTGACGGTCAACGCGCTGGTCACCCTCGCGCTGCTCGGCGTGCACGAGCGCGCCCTCACCCTCGGCGAGGTGCGCACGGTGCTCGCCCCGGTGCTCGGCTACATCGAGCGGCGCGACCTGCCGCACGGCGAGCTGGCCGCGCTGCGCGACGATCAGGGACTCGCCGTTGTGCTGGAACAACTCTCGCTCGCCAAGGTGGTGACGGTCTACCGCGGCGGGCTGGAGCCGGTGTACTCGATCGAGGCCGGCGCACACCTCGAGGCCGCGTTCTACCGCAACAGCGCGGTGCACTGGTTCGTCCACCGCGCCATCCTCGAGCTGTCCATCCTGGCCGCGCTCGACAGCGACGGCGCCGACCAGCTGACCACCGGCTGGGACGAGGCGTTCCGGCTGCGCGACCTGTTGAAGTTCGAGTTCTTCTTCCCGGAGCGGGCCGAGTTCGCCGAGCAGATGACGGCCGAGATGCTGCTGCTCGACCCCGAATGGCACAGCCACACCCGCGACAACACGCTCGGCGCCGAGGTCATGGCCAAGCTCACCGGGTCCGGATTCATGATGGCGCACCGCGTGCTTCGTTCCTTCTTCGACGCGCAGCTGGTGGTGGCCGAGCGGCTGGCCGCCCGCGAACCGGAGACCGAGATCGACCGCAAGCAGTTCATCGCCGAATGCGTCGCGGTCGGTAAGCAGATGATGCTGCAACAGCGGCTGCACAGCCCGGAATCGGTCTCCACCGAATTGTTCAGCACTGCACTGAAACTCGCCGACAACTACGGTCTGCTCGAAACCGTGTCCGATGACTCGGCCGCTCGCAGGGCCGAATTGGCCAGGCGTCGAGTGGAGTTCGCGGATCGGCTGCGCACCATCGGCGCCCGCATCTCGCAGGCCGCCGC
>NZ_BAGH01000041.1 GCF_000308715.1 Nocardia tenerifensis NBRC 101015 | reverse complement strand
CGGCGTGCGCAGCTCCGGCCACTGAGCTCCCCCGCTCACCCGCCTCTCCGAGCATTCAGGCGAGATTCAGGTACGTGGAACTGAGCGTCGGCGACTGCCGGTGAGGTCGGCGGGCAAGTTCGCCCGTACCCGGTGAGTTATCCATGTGCGTGCGAAATAAGTTGGTGCCCTTGGCAATTGGTGTGCAGGTCGGCAACGGCTTGCAGGCTAGCCCCGGCGCGTTCACTTCATCGCCACTCCGCATGCCCCTGAGGTGTTTCCAGACATGCCGACGGATCAGGGCCCTCGAATAACTGATCGGGAACCGATCGAAACCCGGCCGCCGACACGATCCGTGACGCGCCTGAACACGCGCAGTGCCGGAAAGAGGTAAATTTCTAGGTGGTGGTCGACTGCGCGCGACGGCGTTCGGCGATTCGGCGAAAACGGTGAATTGTGCGACACCCCAGTGCGTTGCTCGAAGTTCGCGGAGCTGATTCGTGCAACCATCGGGAGGTGCCGGAAATGCTATCGAAGGCCTCGTCGCTCTGGTACGTCGACGCACCCGATCCGTTGACGGTCCTGCGGGCCAACCACGATCCCGATCCCGCCGCCGCACTGGCGCTGGCGAAACAGCTGCACAGCGACCGGGACGTGCGGCCGATCATGGTCGGCACGCTCGCCGGCTGCGCGGGCCCCGACCTCGACGAGGTCTACATCGGCTGCTACCCCGGCGTGA
The DNA here is from genome assembly GCF_000308715.1 of Nocardia tenerifensis NBRC 101015. Classification (GTDB taxonomy): domain Bacteria; phylum Actinomycetota; class Actinomycetes; order Mycobacteriales; family Mycobacteriaceae; genus Nocardia; species Nocardia tenerifensis. Next base: position 18,803 of record NZ_BAGH01000041.1, on the reverse strand, counting down.
CGGTGGTGTGCTCGGCCCAGGCCGCGCGCGTCCGGCCGACCGAGCTGCCAGAGTTGCTGGTTCGCCCGCTCGCCTCCGAGCACACCTATCTGGTTTCGTTCGACGCCGCGCACGGCTGGGGCGCGTTCGCGCATTGGGAGCGCGGCGAATTCCGCCGGGCGTTCAGTTCCAGCCGGGTGAACATCTTGGAGGACGAGGGCCTGCCGCTGGTGTGGGAGCGTCCGTTCTGGGCGGGTGAGCACCCGGTGCGCTGGCACGCGGGCGAGCTGCCCGATCCGCAGACGCTGCCGTTCGACCCGCCCGACTTCGCCGACGCCGCCAACAACGAGTGGCTCGGCTTCCATTACCGCGCACCGGCCGCCGAGGGCGCGCTCGTCCCCGGTGACATCGCGGTGTGCGGGTTCACGCTGTACCCGAAGGGCCAGGCGCCCGCCCCGTCCACCCGGATCGTGCCGAGGCACGACCCGGAGGCCGAGCGACCCAGGCGCGGCCTGTTCGGTTGGCTGCGCGGCCACGATCGCGTCTCCTAAACCGCGATCCCGTTGATCAGCAAGGCGATCCAGCCGAGCAGCACGCCCGCCGCGCCGCCCCCGATCACCCACCTGGTCACCGGCGTCCACCGCCACCGCCACGCCGTCGGCGCGGCGCCGCCCGCCGCGATCAGGTTCACCGCCACCGCGAGCAACGGATGCACCTCGGCCAGCGCGCGGCCGAAGGCGAACACCGCGGTCGCGGCCAGCAGCGCGACCATGACCGCGACGGTGAGGCCAGCACCCCACGGGGTCGCGTCGTGCTGCGGTGAATAACTCATGTGCGTACCCGCTCGTAGAACGCCATCGCGGCCGCGGTGGCCACATTGAGCGAGTCGGTGCCCGGCGACATCGGAATGCGCGCCCGCACATCGGTCGCCCGCATCGCGTCCTCGCTCAGCCCCGGCCCCTCGGCCCCGAGCAACAGCGCCACCCGTTCGCCGGTCATCGCCGCGGCCAGATTCACCGCCGCCGGGTTCGGCGTGAGCGCGATGATCTGAAACCCTCTGCGCCGCAATGTGTCCAGGCCATGCGGCCACTCGGGAACGGAGGCGAACGGCACGCGCAGCACATGACCCATGGACACCCGCACCGCGCGCCGGTACAGCGGGTCGGCGCACCGATCGCCGAACAGGATCGCGTCGGCGCCGAGCCCGGCCGCGTTCCGGAACATCGAGCCGAGGTTCTCGTGATCGTTGACGCCCTCCAGCACGGCCACCGTCCGCGCCTTCTCCAGCACCTCGTCCAGCGCGAGCGGCGCGGGCCTGCGCGCCACCGCGAGCACGCCGCGGTTGAGGTGGAACCCGACCACCTCGGCCATCACCTCGGCCGAGGCGCGGTAGTACGGCACGTCGGTATCGGCCAGGTCGTCCGCCAACTCCTGCCGCCGCTTCTCCACGCCGAGCAGGGCGGTCGGCGCGAACCGGGAGTCCAGCATTCGCTGCACGACCACCACGCCCTCCGCTATCACCAGACCCCGGCGCCCCGGCAGATCGGGTCGGCGATCGGCGGAGGAGAGGTCGCGGAAGTCATCGACCCGCGGATCGGCGGGGTCGTCGATATCGATCACTTCGGCCACGGCCTATATCCTGCCTGGCCAGGTCGCGTCGCGCTGACACGCGGCCGCCCCAGTCGATAATTCGAGTGCGACCCCGCGCGGCGGCGTGCGATTGTCGAGCGATGACGCTGCCACACGGAATCACCATTCGGTCGGCCACCGCGGACGACGACGCCGCCATCACCCTGCTCGCCGACACCGCGTTCGGCATGCGGCTGCCCGCGGCGATGCAGGCCCCGGCGCGGAGGGTGTTCGCCGTCGAGGACGCGGTGGTGGCGGTGGACGGCGGGCGTGTCGTCGGGGCGACGAAGGCGGCCACGATGACGCTGACCGTGCCGGGTGAACGCACGGTCCAGGCGTGTGGAATCGGCGGCGTCTGTGTCGCGCCGACCCATCGGCGGCGCGGCATTCTGCGGGCGATGTACACCGAGCAGCATCGGCGCACCGAGGCGGAGGGATTGCCGCTGACCATCTTCACCGTGAGCCAGGGCACCATCTACGGGCGCTTCGGCTACGGGCCGACGATCCGGGAGAACTCGGTGCGCATCGATCGCCGGTTCGCCGAGTTCCGACCGACCACACCAAATCCCGGCGGGGTCGAGCTCGCCACGCCCACCGAGGTGACCGATCGGGTAGCGGAGATCTACGACCGATGGCGCAGGCTGGTGCCCGGTGCACAGGTTCGGCCGCAGGCCCGCTGGGAGGCGCTGTTCGCCGATCCGGCGGAGTTCCGTAGCGGCGGCACCGATCTCTTCACGTTCCTGCACCCGGACGGCTATGCGCTGTACCGCTACCAGTACACCCAGGATGAGAAGACCGCCGAGGTGGTCGAGATGCGAACGGTGACCGCCGACGCGCACGCCGCGCTGTGGCGGGCCCTGCTCGGACTCGAACTGGTGACCCACGTCGACGCGGTGCTCAGCGACAACGACCCGCTGCCCTACCTGCTCACCGATATCCGGCTGGTCCGGACCACCGCGCGCTACGACGCACTGTGGTTGCGGCTCATGGACATTCCCGCCGCGCTCACCGCCCGCTCCTACCGGCGCGACCTGGATGTCGTCCTGGCGGTCACCGATCCGTTCCGCGACGCGGGCGGCGTCTTCGCGCTCACCGTCCGCGACGGCGTCGCCGAGTGCGCGCCGACCACCCGGCCTGCCGACCTCGAACTCGGCATCGACGTCCTCGCCGGCATGTACCTCGGGGCCTATCCGGCGCGCGTGTTCGCGAACGCGAACCGCCTGCAGGCCAAGGACTCCGGCACGGTGCGCGCCGTCGAGGACGCGTTCGGCAGCGAACGCGACGCGGTGCTCGGGTGGTTCTTCTGAGCGTGGAGACGCTGGAGAAATGTCCGGATCGGCGACCTGCTGGCATGCTGGTGGGCATGAAGCCGATTCAGCTCGTACTCAACGTCCTCTGGCTGGTTTTCGTCGGGTTCTGGATGGCGCTGGGCTACATCCTGGCCGGGATCATCTGCTGCGTGCTGATCATCACGATCCCGTGGGGCATCGCGTCGTTCCGGATCGCGGCGTACGCGCTGTGGCCGTTCGGCCGGACCACGGTGGAGAAGCAGGGCGCTGGCGCGGGATCGCTGATCGGCAACATCATCTGGGTGATCGTCGCGGGCTGGTGGCTCGCCCTCGGCCACCTGCTCACCAGCATTCCGCTGTTCGTCTCGATCATCGGAATCCCGTTCGGCTGGGCCAATTTGAAGCTCATCCCGCTGTCGCTGTTCCCGCTCGGGCGCGACATCGTGGACAGCGACCAGCCGTTCGGGGCGCGCTAGGCGCGCGCCCGCCTACTCGGACTCGGCGACGATCTGCTTCATGATGCCGACGGCGCGGGTGAGCACCACGATTTGATCCTCGGTGAGCCCGGAGAGCTGCTCGGTCATCCAGGCCTCGCGGGCGTGCGTCTCGTCGGCGATGAGCGCGCTGCCCGCCTCGGACAGCGAGACGATGATCTGGCGTCCGTCGGTGGGGTGCGGTTTGCGTTCCACCATCCCCAGATCGGTGAGCGAGGCGATCACCCGCGTCATCGACGGCGGCTGCACGCGTTCCCTGGCGGCCAGCGCCCCTGGTGTCATCGCGCCGTCGCGAGCCAGGGTCGCGAGGGCGGAGAGCTGGGTCAGCGAAATCTGGGAGTCGGCGCGACGGCCGCGCAGATGACGCGTCAGTCGAACCACCGCCAGTGAAAGCTCACCGGCGAGGGCTCGGACATCGGATGGCGTTGTCACAGAGGTGAACGATACGGGACCACTGCGCGTCGGACGCGCGTTCTCGCCGCTACGCTGGTGCCGTGACTCAGAAAGTGCCGCAGATTCCGCCGCGGCTGACCGATCCGCGCCCGGTGCTCGCGGTCGGTAGCGCGCTGTGGTTGCTGGCCACCGTGGTCGTGTCGCTCAGCGGCGACCGCTGGGCATCGGTGCTGCCGGTCTGCCTGATGGGGCTGGTGGTCGGCCTGCTCGCCCTCGGGATCTTCTTGATTCAGCGGCGCGGGGCGCGCCGCGGCGACAAGGGCGCGCAGACGGGCCTGTAGCCTCAGCCGACCTGGAAGTCGTTGGTAGTTCCGGTGAACGGGTGCAGCGCGCCGTCCGCGCTCAGGCTCGCGGCGTAATGCTGGAGCCGGTAGCGGCCCGGCGTGGCGTCGGCGGGGATGTCCCAGGTGAACCGCGCGACAGATTCGGCGGTACCGCGCTTGCTCCAGAAGAACTTCACCGCCCACTCGCCTTCGTTGGCCACCCGCACCCACTCCCCCGCCGCGTTCTGGCGCTGTACCTCCAGGAACGTGCCGTTGCGGCGGGTGTCGTGTTTCGGGTGGGCGGAGACGAATTCGGCGGTGACTCGGCCGCCGAGGGCGTAGGACGGGGCGGGCTGGGTCAGCACGTCGCCGAAGCCGCGGCCCGGCGCGGCGGCGTCCGGGCCCGCGCCCGGCTGGAAGTTCGGCTGGAGGTTGGACACGTCGCGCGGGGCCGGCCCGCGCGGCACGGCCCGGCTCGCCGCGAATGCCGTTGCCAGCCGGGCGAATTCCTGCTGGTAGGCGCCGAGGGTGTAGCGGCCGAACAGAGTCGAGGCGCCCTCGTACTGTTGCGCGTCGTATTCCTCCGGGGTGGTGACGTATTCGTGGTATGCGTTGGCGTAGCCCTGCATGAGCACCCGCTCCAGCGGCACGCCGAGCGTCTCCGCGACCACCCGGCGCACGCGCAGCCCGGCGGTGATGGTGAATTCCCCACCGGCGGCGGCCAAGTAGAGCTCGCCGAGCCGAACGAGCTGAATCGGCACCACATTCGGCACCCAGGCCACCGGCGGCATGAGCCCGAGCGGCGCGGCGATGGCCTTGGGCGCCTGGGCATCCGCGAGCCAGGCCGGCGTCGACGCGTTCGGGCCGCCCAGTGCGTCCAGGAACGGGTTGCGCACGCCTTCCGGGATGGGTCCGCCCGGAAGACCCGGTCCGTCCTCGACACTGCCCGCGACGAGCGAGACGCCCGCCGCCGCCGGCGCGGTATGCCTCGGCTGGCCGTCCGGGGTGAAGCGGCCGTCGACGGCGATATCGGCGAGGTCGATGTAGCAGAGCATCGAGCCGACCGGCCCGTTCGTCGAGCGCGCCTGCGCCAGCGCCGCTTTCGAGGCCCGGTACTGGCGGTCGCCGATGATCCTCGTGTTCTCGAACTCGTCCTCGGTAGGTCCGGAGCCGGGCCGCAGGTTCAGATTCGGGGACATGTCGCCCGCGTTGGTCTGCGCGAAGGCGGCCACGAAATCCGGTGCGCCGTCGAGGTAGCGGACGCCGTGCTCGATGTGCTCGTAGGAGAACGACGCGAAACCCTTGTTGTCCGCGCTGATCAGCCGGTTGGCGTTGGTCATCGAGGTGCAGTGGGTGGCGAACCAGGTGATCGCGCCGACCTGCCTGCCGCCCTTGGCCAGGGACAGGACCGTCACCGCCGGATCGATGGCCCCGGGGAAGTGTTGTTTGTCGGCAACGGGATTGAGCTCCCAGGCCACCCTGGACCGATTGACGCTCGCGTCGTGCAGCTCGCCGTGGCCGAGCGCGAGCGAACCGGGGCCCAGGTCCGCGTCGGCGGCCGCGATGGCCTCGACGATGCCGTCGACCTCCGCGTCGTACACCTGCTGCTGAAAGCCGAGGATGGACAGGTTGTAGGCGTAGTCGTTGCTGGAACCGCCGCAGGTCGCGTGCGAGTGCGTCGAGGTGAGTACCACGTTCTGCTCGGTGTACCGATCGCCGAACCGGCGGGCCAGCTCGGCCAGCACGCCGCGGTGCACGGACTGGAAGATCATGCCGTTCTCGGCCACGACGAACACCACGCGCCGCCCGCCGTCGCCGATGATGAACGCCCGCGCCCTCGGGCGCAGATGGATGCCCGCGGTCTGCTGCTCGAGCTGCGAATAGCCCATCATTCCGCATTCCGCGGCGGGGCCGGCGATGTCGGAGATGCCGACACCGATCTCGTAGCCGTCCGAACCCGGAGCGGCCGTCGCCGACGCACCCAGCACCCCGGACACGGCGGGTACCGTCGCCGCGGCGGCCAGCGTCGCCGAACCGGCGACGGTGCGGGCAAGAACGGTTCTGCGCGACAGCGGCATACGCGTCTCTCCTTCGATCTGAAGGCAGCGAACCACAGAACTGGTCACTCGTCCAGTCGAGATTTTTCCACCGACGAATTGACTGCACGCGCCATGGACGCTTAACTCCCTTGGGTGTCCTCCCGATTGAGCGTCGAAGAAAGACGGGCCCACCTTATCGAGGCCGCTATCGGTCTCGCCGAAAAAAAGGGCGTCGCGGGCGTGACCACGCGCGATGTCGCCCAGGCGGCGGGTGTCTCGCTTGGTGTGGTGCATTACTGTTTCGAAAACAAGGACGCGCTGATGACCGAGCTGGTCAAGGCGTTGTCGATGGAATTGCGCGATTCCGTCGACGCCAATGAAACGGTATGGCAAGACGTCGGAAGTGGAAAAGAAGCACTTCAAAAATTGATCCGTGCGGGACTGGAACTGATGTGGCTCAACATTGAAGCCACTCCGGAACGTCAACTGCTCACTTACGAAACCACGACTTACGCACTGCGTGAAGGTGAACAAACTCCGGCGAAACTCGCGATCGCCCGCGAGCAGTACAACTTCAACGACTCCACCGTCGCCGACATCCTGGAACACGCGCGCGACGCGACCGGGAACCAGTGGTCCATCCCCCTGTCGTCCCTTAGCCGATTCACCCTCAACGTGATCGACGGGGTCGTGCTGCGCTGGCTGGTCGACAACGACAGCGAGAGCGTGCGCGCGCAGCTGGATCTGCTCAGCCACATGCTCGCGGAGTACGCGGCTTAACCGCTCTCCCCGCCGGCTTCGGGCCGAACCGCCCGGACATGCACGGTGTCGCCGTCGCGCCACCACGGGACCGAGGCGGTGATCTCGATCGCGCCGTGCACGCGCACGGTCAGGTCGTCGTGCAGCACCAGCTCGCCCGTCTGCGGCGGCAGCGAGAACAGTTGCCGCAGTACGACTCCCAGCGGTTCGGTGGCCCAAGTGGTGCGGCGGCCCGCAGAGAGCACCTGGGCGGTGACGGACTCCGAGACCAGCGGCAGGTCGAGCAACCGCGCCAGCTCGGGCGCGGTGTCGATGTCGCCTGCCACCAGGCGATCCGGCGGCAGGGCCAGACCGAACCAGGGCTGGTCGAGGACGAGCGCCTGCGCCGGATCGACGACGGCGCCCGACAGGGCGCGCACCCGGTCGGGCAGATCGAGGTCGGCGAGGTCGAGGTGGTCCGCGGCGACGGCGGCGGCCAGCGTCGCGTGCGTTCGCGAAACAACCTCGGGGGTGGGCGTTTTCGACGGATCGGCGAGCGCGTCGAGCAGGACGGCGGCCAGTTCGGGGGTGATCACCGCGGGGTCGGCGAGTATCGCGCGCATCGCGGCCGCGTCGTCCGCGAGGCCGGGGACCGCGAATGTCGATAGCAGGCCGTCGAATTCGGTGTCCGTGGGGTGGCGGAGCAGGCCGAGTGGCGTGCCGTCGATGCGCGCGTGGGTGCGCAGCCACCACGCGGTGTAGCCGTCGCGATCGGTGAGCAGGCGGCGGGTGCGCGGCGCGGAGGCCAACTGCCACAGCGCCTCCGGCCAGGCGGCCTCGTCCACCAGGTCGAGATCGCGGATCGCGACCAGCTCCGGCGGATCCTCCGGCAGCGTCGACCACCAGGCGTCCTCGTCGTCCAGGTCGTGGTCCGGCCCGGTCGGATCGGCCTCGACCACCACGCTGAAATCCCAGCCGACGCCGATCGCCCGCAACGCTTGCGCGCTATAGGCTTCCACGACGGCCGGGTCGATCGGGCGGAAGGGTGCGTCCTCGACCAGCAGTTCGCGCAGCGGTGCGTCGGGCAGCAGCAGCTCGTCGGCCGGGCGCGATCCGCCGTCGGCGTCGGGCAGCTCGATCAGGCCGAGCCAGGACGGAAGCGCGGCCGGGTCGGCGTACTCGGCCAGGCGGAGCACGGCGTCGGCGGTGTCCGGGTCGTCCGGGTGGTCCTCGAGTTCGGCGCGTAAAGCGGGGTCGGTCAACAGGTCTTCGGCCGTCGCCGAGCGCGCCCCGAGACGGGCCAGCAGGGGATGCGCGGCCTCCGGGTGCACGAGCCTGGCCCAGTGCACCGGAATCGCGACCTGGAGCTGGTCGTCGAGCACCACGGTGCGCGGGCCGGTGACCAGGCGCCCGTCCGCGAGCGGAACCGCCAGTGCGCCGAGTTCTTCGGCGGCCAGCGGATCGACCACGAACGGTTCCAGGGCGTCGTACAGCGCGTACCACCACTGCGGTGGTCGCTCCAGTCCGGAGGTCAGTTCGGCGAGCCGGGCCAGGCCGAGCCGGTGCACGTCGAGTACGCCGAGCGCCTCGGACCGGCCGCGGCCGGACAACTCCGGAATGACCAAGGGGCCGACCACATCGTCGAGCAGGTGGGCCAGTTCGTCGGTCAGGCCGGTCAGAGCGCTTGCCCGCGTCGGGACGGCGACGTCGCTCGAATCCGTCGGTGTTGCGTCGAACAACGCTGTGTCGCCGAGGATTTCGGCCCTCGCCTGTGCGGGGTGAGGTGCGGAGGGCTCCGTATCCGACGACGTTTCCTCGGCGCTCGGTGCCTGCGGCTCCGGGTCGAAAAGTGCTGCTGCCGCGTCCGCTACTGTCCGATCGGCCACGCCGGCGGGTACGACGACCGGCAGCCAGGGGTGTGTCTGGAGTTCTCGGACAAGTGCTTCGCGAAGCACTCCGTCGGCCTCGCTGCGCGCGAATCCGGGAGTGGGGACGAGCCCCAGTCGGTCGCGCGGCGGCAGGGCGCGGGCGAAATCCGCGTAGCCGGTGGCCAATTCGGCGAGGCGGGCGCCGGGGAGGAGGCGGCGGCGATCCGGCTGCATGGCGATGTCGGCGATCAACAGGGCCGGCAGGGACAGTTCCTCGTCCGAGCGCGTCGGCGCGCGCAGCACGTCCGGCGCGGCGACCGTGGGCCTGCCGTCGCGCAGCGGGAGCAGCCAGCGGGCGCGCGGGGCGCGGTACTGCCACCACATCGCCGTGTCCGCTGGGCCGTCGACGCGGATCTCTTGCAGGTCGTTGCCGAGATCGGTAACAGTGGAGGCGAATTCGACGCTCTCGATACCGATGTGCCGCAGCGCGGGCAGTTCGAGCAGTAGGTCGACGGCTTCCGCGCGCATGGCGTCGAGCAGCGCGGCGGCGTCCACGTCCGGGCGCAGCCGCAGCACGACTTCGGTGTCGAAACCGTCCGCGGGCGCGGCGTCGACGGGCCAGGCCATGCGCAGCACCGGTGGTGCGAAACCTGCCGGCGCATCGTCGGCCGGAGTGTCGGGGATTCGGATGTCGTTCTGCCGCAGGGCGTCCCAGGTCAGGTCGCGGGAGAACCGGAGCGAACCGGTGACCGAGCGCAAATCGATCTCATCGCTCACCGACAGCACCGCCGTGAAGCCGACCCCGAACCGGCCGACTGTCGTGCCCGCCGACTTCCCGGACGCCCGCAGCGCGGTCAACGCGTGTACGCCGGAAAGATCCAGCGGCGCACCGGTATTCGCGATACGCAGGCCCCTGCCGTCCAGCCGAACCGCCAGCCGCCCGGCGACGCCTGCCTTGGCTGCGGCGTCCGCGGCGTTCTGCGCCAACTCGGTGAGCAACCGATCGCGATAACCGGCGCGCACCAGATCCGCCTCGGTCGCCGCGTCCTCACGCAGCCGGGTCGGCGAATCACGCCAAGCGGCAAGCACTCCCGCACGCAACGCCGAGGTGCCGAACGGATCGGCCGTCTCGGTCAGCTCTGCGGCGATGACTCGACCGCCCGACCGTCGCCGTCCTCGTCCCGCACAGCAGCCTGTGCGGCGTCGGCGACGACGTCATCGCCCCGGTTCACCGCACCGGCGTCCGCTGCGCCACTGTCGTCACCGGCCTGCGCGTCGCTCGCCACTCCGGACTCGGGACCCGCAGGAGCAGAGCCGCTTTCGTCCCCGCCGACTGCCCCTGAATCAGCCTCGACCACGGAGTCACCACTCTCGGCGAGAACGATCTCCTCCACACTCGGCTCCACCGCAACCTCGACAGTGGGTGCGGACCCCGCCCCATCGCTGTCGACGGACTCGCCGGCACCGACCGCCGCATCCCCACCCGGCGCAGCATCGCTACCTGCCACAGTGCCGCGCGGTGCGACATCACCGGTCACATCAGCGTCCGACCCGACACCACTACCAGCCGCGCCAGCACTCGGTGCGACATCGGTACCTGCCGCGTCCGCGGTCGGCGCGACATCGCCGACGACGGCGGCGCTCGATGCGGCATCACTGTCCGCCACATCCCCTTTCGGACCGGCTTCGCCACCAGCCACATTCGGGCTGTGCACAACATCGCCAGCCGCCACTTCCACACTCGGCGCGACATCGGCACCCGCGATAGCGGCCTTCGGCGCGACGGCATCACTGTCTGCCACATCAGCGCTCGATGCGTCATCGACACCTGCCACATCAGCGCTCGATGCGTCATCGACACCTGCCACGTTCGCACTCGGCACGGTATCGCTACCCACCGCGTCCGTGGTCGGCGCGGCATCAGCGCTCGCCACGCCGGCGGCCTCGGCCGACTCGCCCTCGGAGACAACAGTTGCCGACTCGGCTTCCGGCACTTGGGCATCGGCGGCAGTCGTCTTCGATGTCTCGCCATCGGCCGCCGCAGTCTCCCCGGTCGCCGCCGCGTCGACATCGGCCGAGTCGGACCGCGCCGCACCCGTGCCCTGAGCCGGCGCGAGGAGCGCCTCCGTCGGGATCAGCTCGACCGCCGCGTCATCGAACGCCTCGTACAGCGGTGAACCACCACCGGTCGGCGCGACGGTGTCGGAGTGGGCGCCGCAGCCGTAGGCCGTGTGCACGACGTGTCCGTCGGCGCCCATGGCGTTGCCGCAGACACCGAAGGCGGCGCGCAACGAGCCGGCGAGCGGGAGGTAGAAGCCGCACAGGCCGCAGGTGGACGGTGCCGCCTTGGCCATCTCGGCGTCGGGGCCGTACTCGTTGTACCAGCGCTCGGCGGCCTCCTCGCGCCCCTCGAGGCTCATCACCTGGGTGCGGCCGAGGCCGATCTCGAGCGCGACCTCGTCGACGGCCTCGTCGCCGTTGGCGACATAACCGGGCACCAGGCGGGGGTCGTCCGGCGGCGGCGCGAGCAGATCGCCCGGCGCCAGATCGCCCGGCCTGATCCGCTGCTCCCACGGCACGAAGTCGGGCGCGACCAAGGCGTCCGGCCCCGGCAGCAGCGCCGACTCGCTCACCGTCGCGTACTCGGCCTCCGGCGGCGCGGCCACGACGACCGCCCACTGCCAGCCGCGATAGCCGGGCAGCGTGGCCTCGAAGCGGTGCGTCGCCGCACTCTCGTCCTCGCTGACCACGCCGAGATGCGCCCCGACACCGGTCGGTTCCAGCTCCAGGAGCGCACGGCGGGCCAGATCGACGGCGTCGGCCAGAATCGGCCTGACACCGGACTCAGAAACAGAAACTGCGCTCACGGCCTACATTTTGCCGTATGAAACGCAATCGGCGGACGTTGGCCATCGGTGTGCTGGTCGGTCTGGTCGTCTGGGGCGGGTGTGGCGCCGCGGAAGATGCGTCGCCCGCGATGAATGTCGAGGTCGTGGCCACCCAGTCGCACGATCCGCGCGCGTTCACCCAGGGCCTGGAGATCGACGGCGATGTGCTCTACGAAGGCACCGGCCTACCGGGCGCGTCGAGCGTGCGGGCCACGAACCGCCACACCGGGGAGGAGCTCGCGCGGGTCGCGCTGCCCGCGCCCTACTTCGGCGAGGGCCTCACCCGCGCCGGGGACACGCTGTGGCAACTGACCTGGAAGGACCACACGGCCTTCGCCAGGGACCCGCGCACCCTCGCCGAGATCGGCCGGGCGACCTACGAGGGCGAGGGCTGGGGCCTGTGCACCCGCGCCGGTCGCCTGGTGATGAGCGACGGCACCGACACGCTCACCTTCCGCGACCCGGTCACCTTCGCGCCGACCGGCTCGACCCGACTGACCAGCAACAACACCGCGCGACTCAACGAACTGGACTGTGCCGAGGACGGTTCGGTGTACGCCAACGACTGGCCGAGCGACCGCATCCTGCGCATCGACCCCGACAGCGGCCGCGTCCTCGCGGTCATCGACGCGAGCGGCCTGCTGCCCAGGACCGCCGTCGGGATGGGCGAGGACACCCTCAACGGAATAGCGCAGATCCCCGGCACCGACCGCTTCCTGCTGGCCGGCAAGAACTGGCCGACCACCTACGAGGTCCGCTTCGTGCCCGCCTGATCGTCGTGAGTTCCCACACAGCGCATCGCGTGCGAGCCGCTGTGTGGGGAAGTCAGAGGAGATGTACCGCCGTCCAGGACGCGACGAACGTCACCATCCGCCGACACCTTCGGCTGCGCGTGAACGCCCAGTTCCGAAGTACGACAGAATTGAAGACGTGACTACTCCCCGCGAACCCTCCGGTCCCGACCGTGATCGGTGGGGCGGCGAGGAGTACCCGCCGATCGAGCGGCACCCGGGTTTCGATCGATATCCGCCGCCGAACTCGCCGACCGGCCGCAGGCCGCTACCGCCGCTCGGCTCCGGCCGTGACCTGCCGGACCAGCAGCCCGAATCTCCGCGCCGCGTCTTCCCACATCGCCCGGAACCGCCACGGCAGCCGCGCCCGGCTCCGCCGCCCACCGCGCCGCTGCCCGAGCAATCGGAGAGCACCGCGCCCAGCGAACCCTCGACTCCGCCCGGCGCCCAACGTGTTCCGCGCAAACTCACCGTCACCAGGGTCGCCGCCATGCGCGGCCGCCAATTGACCGAGAAGGGCATCGCCACCTTCCAGCGCGCGGCCAAGGCGGACGGGGCCGACAAATCCGGCCTCACCGCGCTCACCTACGCGACGATGGCGAACTTCGCCCTCGACGCCGCGGTCGCCGTCTCACTGGCCAACACCCTGTTCTTCGCCAGCGCCACCGCCGAGAGCAAGACGAAGGTCGCGCTGTACCTGCTGATCACGATCGCCCCGTTCGCGGTGATCGCCCCGCTGATCGGCCCCATGCTCGACCGGCTGCAACACGGCCGCCGGGTGGCGTTGGCCACCTCGTTCGCCGCGCGCGCCGTGGTCGCGGTGGTGCTGATCCTCGAGTTCGACAACTGGGCGCTGTATCCGCTCGCGCTGTGCATGCTGATCGGCAGTAAATCGTTCTCGGTGCTCAAGAGCGCGGTGACGCCGCGCGTGCTGCCGCCCGATATCGACCTGGTGCGCACGAACTCTCGGCTCACGGTGTTCGGCCTGGTCGGCGGCACCATGGGCGCGGGCGCGATCGCCGCGCTCGCCGCCGCCATCGCCGGCTCCACCGGCGCGTTGATCTTCGCGGCGCTGATCGCCTGCGCCGGAACCTATCTGAGCCTGCGCATCCCGTCCTGGGTCGAGGTCACCGAGGGCGAGGTGCCCGCCACGCTGAGCTACCACGCGCGCACCGAGGTGCTCGCGCCGGAGAAGGAGGCGGCGACGCCGCCGCGCAAACGCAGGCAGCCGCTGGGCCGCTCGGTGGTGACCTCGCTGTGGGGCAACAGCGCCATCCGGGTGCTGACCGGCTTCCTCACCTTCTACGTCGCCTTCGTGGCCAAGGCCACCGAGCACCGCCCGGCTCAGCAGGCCGCGATGCTCGGCGTGGTCGGCGCCGCGGCGGCGCTGGGCAATTTCGCCGGCAACGCGACGGGCGCGCGGCTCAAGCTCGGCAAGCCGACGCTCATCGTGCTCGGCTGCACCGCCGCCTGCGCGCTGGTCGCGCTGTTCGCCACGTTCGCCAACAATCTGTTCGGCGCGGCGCTGGCCGCCCTGGTCGCGGCGGCCACGAGCGCGCTGGCGAAGGTGTCGCTCGACGCCGCGATCCAGGACGACCTGCCGCCGGAGTCGATCGCCTCCGGCTTCGGCCGTTCGGAGACCGTGCTGCAGTTGAGCTGGGTCGTCGGCGGCGCCGGGGGCGTGCTGCTGCCGACCGACTATTGGAAGGGCTTCGCGGTCGTCACCGCCGTCCTGGTGCTCGGGCTGGTGCAGACCTTCGTCAGCTTCCGCGGCCACTCGCTGCTGCCCGGCCTCGGCGGAAATCGTCCGCAACACGCGGAACAGGAAGTCCCCGCGACCCGTCCGATGCCACACACTTCGAACACGCACCGCCGTCCGGAGACGCGCGGCGGCGACACGACCCGTATCCCACCAGGAATAGGAGACCCGAGCCAGTGAGCGAGCCAACCGACGACACACCAGGCAGGCGCACGGCGCGGCCGAGCGTTGACAAGGCGGCGTCGTGAGCAAGCTCGGCCCGCGCGCGATCGGCGCGCTCGTGGTCGCCGCCCTGCTCGTGTTCACCGTGGCCTTCGTCGGCGTCCTGGTGGCGCTGGTGCGCAACGCCGACGAGCACGACCCGGTGATCACCGCCTACGCGCACGGCAAGACGGTGAACATCACGCCGTACGTCTACTGCTCGGTGCAGATGGAGGACTGCCGCTACGGGCAGACCGTCGAGCTCCAGGTGCCCAAGGACTACCCGCTGCAGCTGTCCTTGCCGAAGCAGATCGCCGACGCGCCGTGGCTCGCGCAGGTCGTCTACGCGCTGCCCAACGGCGACCGGGTCGACCGGGTGATCAGCCACGCCGACTTCCCGGCCGGCGCGCTGGCCGTCACCATCGACTCGCACCCGGAGCCGGACCTGCGCCTGGTCGGCGTGGAGTTGCAGCTGCCGATCCTCGCGAAGGACAAGGACACCGGCAAGGAGTTCTACCTACCGCACGCCGCGTGGTCGATCAGCACCGCGGCCTGAACGCCGAAAGCGCATGGGCTCGTCGGGAGCCCACGCGCTCGGTTCGATCCTCGGCGCGCCGGTCACTCAGTGGTCGAGTTCGCGGGCTACCGCTCGGACGACCTCTGAAATGCGTTGCGCGGTCTTGCGATCCGGGTAGCGGCCCTTGCGCAGGTCCGGCTGCACCGTCGCCTCGAGCAGGGTGATCATGTCCTCGACCATCCCGTGCAGCTCGTCGGGGCTGTGCCTGCGGGCGGCGGGCTCCTTGCGGGCGCGCTCGCGCTCCTGACGCTCTTGGCCCTGCCGCACCGAGGGCGGCGCCTCGAGCAGCTTCAGGCTCAGCGCCTGCGGCCCGCGGCGGCCGGCGGCCATGCCGAACTCGACGCGCTGCCCAGGCTTGAGCCCCTCGACGCCATCGGGCAGCGCGGACGAACGGACATAGACGTCCTCACCCTCGTCCTGGGAAAGGAAGCCGAAGCCCTTTTCGACGTCGTACCACTTCACCCTGCCGGTCGGCACTGCGCTCACCCGTTCATCATCGAGAACTCGAACCCCACCGGCCCGAGCACATCCGTCCACGGAACCCGCTGCGGCACAACGCCGCGAACCGGTCCTCGTTCTGTTTGCGAAAAGAACGCGCCCTGCAGTGAAGCGGGACGCGCGTGCCTAAGAGTCTACCCCGGTGCGAATAACGCAAGCACATCAGTTTTACGGTCGTCCGGTGACGAATCCTTCCGCTCGACCACCGCGGCGCGACGCCGATCCCTCGTCGACCGGGGGCGGGCGGCGCCGAGCCGGTGACTGGTTGCTGAAGCTCGCGCTCTGCCTGTTCGCGCTGGGATTGCTGGCGATCGTCGCCATCTTTCTGATCCCGGTTTTCTCCGACGGGGAGCCCGGGTTGTGGCTCTACTTCGCCGCTATGCTCACGCCGCTGGGGTTCCTGCTGGCGGTGGCGTTCGCGCTGTTCTCCGGCCGCAGGGCGCGCTGACTGCGGCGTAGGGACCGCGTTCAACCGACGAACAGGTCGGCGAGGCGCTGCGAACGGGTTACCCGGGTCTGTCGTTACCAAATCTCGGTTGTGATCCTCGTCACATAACGGGAAGGTCACGGGCCGGTGACGGACCGGCAGTGGTCGGAGCGCACCGCGTCTAGCTGCGCAGAAGGCTCGATGCCGGGGCCGAGACCGGCCCGAGACCCGCACGTACACGCCGGTTACCAAATGGTGATTTTTCGCGGCGATCGTCGTACCGTTCTTAGCGAGCCGGGACAACCGGCAACCACCGGCCCGCCGCACCGAACCTCGCCCCGCGGGACCCGGAAACCCGACGGAAACGTAGGGGCGAGGGCGGGCATGACGACCTCTCAGTCCAGCCCGAAAGATGACCTCGCAGGTGCGTCGAGAGGAAGACGAACCCGATATGAGTGGACGCCATCGCAAGCCAAGCTCGACCGGTCGCACGGTAGCCAAGGTCGCCGTCACCGGCGCGATCATGGGCACCGCGGGTGTGGCCCTCGCAGGCAACGCCAGCGCGGCACCCGACTCCGACTGGGATCGCCTCGCACAGTGTGAGGCCGGCGGCAACTGGGGCATCAACACCGGCAACGGTTTCCAGGGCGGACTTCAGTTCTCCCCGAGCACCTGGCGCGCCCACGGCGGCGGCGAGTACGCGGCCAGCGCCAACCAGGCCACCCGCGAGCAGCAGATCGCCGTGGCCGAGAAGGTCCTCGCCTCTCAGGGCTGGGGCGCCTGGCCGTCCTGCTCCGCCAACCTGGGCCTGAGCAGCGCGCCCACTCCGCGCACCGCGCCCGCCACCACCGAATCCCCGCGCTGGAACCCCGAGCCCGCGCAGCAGGCCGTCCAGGCCGCGCCGGACAGCACCCAGCAGGTCTTCTCGGCCGTCGACCGCGCACTCGAGGTCGTGCAGAGCCAGGGCGTCCAGGTGCCCAAGGAAGCGTTCGACTTCTTCAACGCCGCCAAGGCGAGCAACACCAAGCTCGACCCCGCCATCGTGAACTTCTACGAGGCCAACAAGGGTCTGCTCCCCTCCTGATCAACCACGAACAAGGGCCCCGCATCCGAGGATGCGGGGCCCTTGTTCGTATCTTCGGACTTTCCGTCCGGAGATCAGCGGTTGATCACCGTGTTCGGGTGCATGTAAGGCAGCTGATCGGCCGGGACCGGAAACTCGGTGTCCTCACCGTACGGCGAGAGCCCACCGGAACGGGTCGACGAGAGTTCGGTGACGGCGTGGTCGCCCTCGGCGACCTTCGGCCAACCGTTGTCGACATAAGGTTTCTTCGATTTGTTCACCACAGGCTCATTGTGGCATGTGCTCCCGCCATAGCAACTTCGCCGCCATGCTTGTTCCGCCTCGTCGCCAACCGACCGCGACCAGACCACGTCTATTACGCTGAAGGATCGGATACTCAACGTAACGACTGATCTCGGGAGCACATGCGTAACTCGTCGGGCACGCCCGAAACCGGGTCGCACACCGAACCGCCGGCCCGCAGCGGAAGCCGCGAGGCACCCACGCCCGGCAAGAGGCGCGCAGAGGCGGGCGAGCCCGCGACCTCCCTGGCCGGGTGGCTCGGGGCACGTACCGATGCTCAACTGGTAGCGCTGCTCGAGCTCCGGCCCGATCTGGCTGTGCCGCTGCCCTCGTCGATGGCCGTGCTGGCCGCGCGGGCCGAGCAGCGCGCTTCGGTGCTGCGCGCCACCGATGACCTGGACACTCTCGATTTCGCGATCCTGGAAACCCTTGCGGTGCACGGCGTCACGCGGACCGCGAGCGACGGCGCGCCGCTGACCCGAACCGAGTTGCACGTGCAGCTGAGCGAACGCGTGCCGGTCGCCGCGATCGACGCGTCGATCGAGCGGCTGACCGCCCGCGCGCTGGTGTGGACCAGCGACGACGAGCTGCATCTGATCACGGCCGCGGTCGAGGCGCTGCCGTGGCCGATCGGCAGCACCACCGAGATCCCGGACTCGCTCACCGAGCCGGAGGTGCGCGAGGCGCTGCCGGAACTGACCTCAGCCGCGCGGGCACTGCTCGACAAGCTGGCGAGCACGGGCCCGCGCGGGCGCACCAGGGACGCCGCGCCCGGCACTCCGGCCGACCGCCCAGTGCAGCAGCTACTCGCCCGCAGACTGCTGAACCGGATCGACGACGAGACGGTGGAGCTGCCCGTCACCGTCGGTCAGGTGCTGCGCAACGAGCCCGTGACGCACCCGCACGCGCTGACGCCGCCGACACCCAAGCCGACGAAGCACCCCGCCGCCGACGTGAACGCCGTCGCCGCAGGCGAAGTCGGCGAGCTGCTCCGGCACTGTGCCGCGGTCCTGGAGACCCTCGGTCAGGCACCGGCGCCCGCCCTGCGCGCGGGCGGGCTCGGCGTGCGGGAACTGCGCCGCATCGCCAAGCAGACCGGCGTCGATGAGCAGCGGGCTGGTTTGCTGGCCGAGCTGCTGGCCGCCGCGCGATTGATCGAGAAGGGTTTGCCGGACCCGCCGCCGGAGCTCGACTCGACCGACGACTTCTGGGCGCCGACCCCCGCGGTCGACGCCTGGCTGGAGGCGCCACCGGCCCGGCGCTGGGCAGCCCTGGCCGTCGCCTGGCTCGAGCTGGACCGGATGCCGTGGATGATCGGTCTGCGCGACGCCAACGACAAACCCCTCGCGGCCCTCTCGCTGGAGCTGCGCACCCCGCACGCGCCGCGCGACCGGCACGCCATGCTCGGCCTGCTCGCGGAGTATCCGTCCGGCAGCGCCCTCTCCTCCGCCGACATCGGCCGCGTGCTCGCCTGGCGACAACCGCGCTGGCGCAGGCACTTTCGGCTGGAGGCGGTGGAGCAGACCCTGCGCGAGGCCGCCGCG
>NZ_BAGH01000042.1 GCF_000308715.1 Nocardia tenerifensis NBRC 101015 | reverse complement strand
GCAGCTGGGCAAGCTCGTTCGCCCGGCGGCCATCTACACCGGGCCCGCGCCGCGCCGCCCGGAGGAGGTCGCGGGCTGGGCGGCCGTCGCCCACGCGTAAAAATAGCGAGAATGCATCACCGCGAGCCGAATGTCCTGCACCACTTGGACGTTCGGCTCGCGTAGCATCCGGGGCGACTTCGAGAAGAGGGCTTACGGATGCTGGAAAGAGGAATGTCGCGGCGCCGCGTGTTCGGCCTGGGCGCCGCCGTGGCCGCCGGTTTCGCCGTCACCGGGTGCGGTACGGCGCAGAGCGATACGGCCGTCGCCGAGCCGAGTTCGACCAGTCCCTACCCGGTCGCGGGCGACTCCGCCGTGGTCGCCAAGACCGCGCCCGCGCCGAACAACTCCCCCGCCGCGGTGGTCGCCAGGCACGCCGGCGATCAGCCGCAGCAGTGGGGCGTCGAGATGCCGGGCATCCTCAGCACTTTCGGCGCCACCGGCAAGCAGATGGCGCTCACCTTCGACGCGTGCGGCGGGCCGGGCAACAACGACATCGACGAGTCGCTGGTGAATTTCCTGATCGCCCAGCAGATTCCGGCCACCCTGTTCCTGAACAAGCGCTGGATCGACGCCAATCAGGCGCGCGCCGCCCAGCTCGCCGTGAACCCGCTGTTCGAGCTGGCCAACCACGGCGTGGCGCACAAGCCGCTCTCGGTGACCGGGCGGGCCGCCTACGGGATCGCGGGCACCGGTTCGGCGCAGGAGGCGGCGGACGAGGTCTGGGCCAACCACGAGCGACTGACCGGCTTGGTCGGCAAACCGCCTCGGTTCTTCCGGGCGGGCACGGCGCACTACGACGATGTCGCCGTCGCCATCGTGAACGAACTGGGGGAAACCCCAGTCGGTTTCAGCATCAACGCCGATTACGGCGCGACCGCGAGCGCCGCCAAGGTGCAGGCCGCGATGAACGCCGCCGCGCCGGGCGCGATCTCACTCGCGCACATGCACCGGCCGCAGTCCGGCACCGGCGCGGGGATGATCGCGGTGCTGCCCATGATTCGCGACATGGGCTTCACCTTCGTTCATCTCTGAGCGAGTTCAGTCCTCGCCGAGGGAGGCGGCCCAGTCGACCGCGACGGACTCGCCGCGGTCGACGGTGAAGAAGGCGACCTCGAGATGCTGGCCGAGGTCGACGAGTCCGATCGCGGCCAGCGGCACCGACTGGACGATCCGCACGTGCCACGGGTTCGGCTCGTCCCAGGCGCGCAGCTCGAGGTCGAGGCGGAGCACCGGATCGTCGCCGCCGGAGTAGTCCGCCGCCACCGGGGCCGCGGCGAGCACCGTCGCGTCCGCGCGGCGGCCGTCGGCGAGGATCTTCGAGACGCAGGCCCGGCCGGTCTCGGCGAAGTCGGGCACGTACAGCACCAACCGATCCCGGTCGCCCGGGTCGACCCGGCAGCACACCGCGTCGCCCGGCTGCATCCACTCCAGGTGCGCCGCGGACACCCGCTGCCGCACCCTGGTCTCGTAGGGCGGCACCCCGTCGAGGCGGACCTGAACCCAGAACACATGCCCCGGCGCACCGTCGAGCTCGCCCGCTCGCGCGCTCGGTCGCACGGCGAGGATGGTCGCCGAGCCGGGCGCGCCGTGCATCAGCAACTCCCGGCGCGCGTCGTCGGAGATCGCGCCGGCGCGCAGTCCGAAGGTCCGTGACCGTCGGCCGAGCAGTCGCCATCCGGAGTTCGCCGACGCCATGTTCATGGGCGCAAAGGTTAGCTGGGGTGTGGTCGGCGACACAGCAATACCCGCGCAACCCGAGTGGACCGTGACCATTCCGGAGCCGGAGTGCCGCGCGTGCCCCCGTGGCCCGCGGCACAGCTGCCGACCCACGCGAACCGGGCTGGTCCGACACGCTTTACCCTGTTCGCATGACCACTGCGTTCCCGACGATTCCCGACGACCTCAAGCCCGCCGACGGACGGTTCGGCTGTGGCCCCTCCAAGGTACGACCGGAGCAGTTGCAGTCCCTGGTGCAGGTCGGCGCCTCGGTGTTCGGAACGAGTCATCGGCAGAAGCCGGTGAAGGATGTGGTGGCGCGGGTGCGTTCCGGCCTACGCGAGCTGTTCGGCCTGCCCGACGGTTACGAGGTGGTGCTCGGCAACGGCGGCACGACGGCGTTCTGGGACGCCGCCGCGTTCGGCCTGATCCGGGAGCGCTCGCTGCACCTGACCAACGGTGAGTTCAGCTCGAAGTTCGCCGCCGTCGCCAAGGGCAACCCGTTCATCGGCGACCCGATCGTCGTCTCGGCCGAGCCGGGCAGCGCGCCCGAGCCGGTGTCGGACCCCGCCGCCGACCTGATCGGCTGGGCGCACAACGAAACCTCCACCGGTGTCGCCATTCCGGTGCGTCGCCCGGCGGGCTCGGAGAACGCACTGATCGCCATCGACGCCACCTCGGGCGCGGGCGGTCTGCCGGTGAACATCACCGACGCCGACGTCTACTACTTCGCCCCGCAGAAGTGCTTCGCCGCCGACGGCGGCCTGTGGGTCGCGCTGATGAGCCCCGCCGCGCTGGCGCGGGTCGAGGAGATCAAGTCCTCGGGCCGCTGGACCCCGGAGTTCCTCTCGCTGCCGATCGCCATCGACAACAGCACCAAGGACCAGACCTACAACACCCCGGCGCTGGGTACGTTGCTGCTGTTCGCCGATCAGATCGAGTGGCTCAACGGCAACGGCGGCCTGGACTGGGCGGTCAAGCGGACGCTGGATTCGTCCTCGCGCCTGTACAACTGGGCCGAGTCGAGCGAGTTCGCGACGCCGTACGTCACCGACCCGGCGCACCGCTCGCAGGTCGTCGGCACCATCGACTTCGCCGACTCGGTCGACGCGGCCGCGGTGGCGAAGGTGCTGCGCGCCAATGGAATCGTCGACACCGAGCCCTACCGCAAGCTCGGCCGCAACCAGCTGCGCGTCGGCATGTTCCCCGCCATCGACCCGGAGGACGTCAGCCAGCTCACCCGCAGCATCGACTGGGTCGTGCAGAATCTCGGCTGACACAGCCGATTACAGCGCGACACGCCACAGATGACACGCCGCTTCGAGTGGCACGGTAAGTCGAACAGAGCAGATTAGCGGGGTGCGGAGGTCTCCGAGGAGATTTCCGCCCCGCGTGTCTCGCCCCACGAATCCCAGAAGTGCACTACTGTTTCGGAAAGTGGGCGGTGTCGCGAGTCGACGCGGTAAGGAGGTAACGGTGCGTGAACTTCGAGTGATCGGGGTGACGCCCGACTCCACGCACATCGTGTGTATCGACACCGAGTCCGGCGCGAAGTACCGGCTGCCCGCCGACGACAAGCTACGAGCCGCCGCGCGCGGAGACCTTGCCCGATTCGGCCAGATAGAGATCGAAATGGAAGCAACTATGCGTCCTCGCGATATCCAGGCTCGTATCCGTGCCGGCGCCTCCGTCGAACAGGTCACCGAAGAGTCCGGCATGCCGGCCAGCCGCGTCGAGCGCTTCGCCTACCCGGTGCTGCTGGAGCGGGCCCGCGCCGCCGAACTCGCGCAGAAGGCGCACCCCGTTCGCCCCGACGGCCCCGCCGTCGAGACCCTCATCGACGTCGTGACCGCCGCCTTCACCGAGCGCGGGCACAATATCGAGGGCGCGGAGTGGGACGCCTGGAAGGACGAGAAGGGCTTCTGGGTCGCCCAATTGCAGTGGCAGAACGGGCGTTCCGAGATCGCCGCGCACTGGCGCTACCAGCCGGACGCGCATGGCGGATCGGTCTC
>NZ_BAGH01000043.1 GCF_000308715.1 Nocardia tenerifensis NBRC 101015 | reverse complement strand
CTGTTCGGCCTGCCCGACGGTTACGAGGTGGTGCTCGGCAACGGCGGCACGACGGCGTTCTGGGACGCCGCCGCGTTCGGCCTGATCCGGGAGCGCTCGCTGCACCTGACCAACGGTGAGTTCAGCTCGAAGTTCGCCGC
>NZ_BAGH01000044.1 GCF_000308715.1 Nocardia tenerifensis NBRC 101015 | reverse complement strand
TATCCCCTGTGTGCCTTGGGTCCGGGTCACCCTTCCAGCGGGTCATGAACCGCTCGGTGACCGTGGTGCACTCGTCGATCTTCTTCTGCGGGACCGCGGGCTGGTAGATGCCGCGCGCCGACTGCGCGACGTAGGACAGCGCCATCACCGAGGCGCGGGCCAGGTTGTCGCGGGCGGTCTCGTCGTCGATGTCGAGCAGCGGCTGGTAACCCCAGATCGGGGCGAGCATGGCCAGGCCCGCCTGCACGTCGACGCGCACGTCGCCGGTGTGCACCGGCAGCGGGAAGGGCTCGGCGGGCGGCAGGCCGCGGCCGAACTCGCCGTCGACCAGCAGGGCCCATACGTCGCCGAAGGTCACCCGGCCTTCGACCAGGTCCTCGATATCGACGCCGCGGTAGCGCAGCGCGCCGCCGTCCTTGTCGGGTTCGGCGATATCGGTGGTGAAAGCCACCACGCCCTCCAGGCCGCTGACGAAATCACTGGGTACTGCGGTCTGCCCGGTAGGCACCGCGGGGCTGGTAGTCATGTTGTGACTTCTCCTTGCAACTTCGGGCCGCTGCGTAGCGACTTCTTGCAGGTCACTCGATAAGACCTGCTTCTCGGCGATGCGATAGCACGAGGCTCGCCGAGCACATGCCGATCAACAACACCTTAGATCCTTGCTACCCCGGAGTAACGTCTGGCCCATGCGTGACCTGGACAATTCACCCGGCGGCCAGGAGACGGCCGAAATCCCCTCGAGCACCGACCTCGCGGCCATGCGCGCGGAGTACGGCGGCGCCCCGTTCGGCAGCGGCGAGGACATCGATCTGGACGAAACATGGCTGGCCGGCGGCTGGGAACCGTTGTTACGCCACTGGATCGAGCAGGCGACCGCGGTCGGCGTCGCCGAGCCCAACGCCATGGTGCTGGCCACCGTGTCGCTGGCCGACGGCACGCCGCGACCGGTCGCCAGGACGGTGCTGTGTAAGGGACTCTCGCCCGAAGGTGTGACTTTTTACACCAACTACGACTCGGCCAAGGGCAGCCAGCTCACCGCCGTCCCGTTCGCCGCGGCCACCTTCGTCTGGCCCGCGCTCGGCAGGCAGGTGCACGTGCGCGGCCCGATCGAACGCGTCGGTGCCGAGACGACCGCGGTCTACTGGCGCTCGCGTCCGCGCGACTCGCAGCTCGGCGCGTGGGCCTCGCGGCAGTCCGCGCCGATCGGCTCGCGGGCCGAGCTGGACCGCATCATGGCCGAGACGGTCGCGCGCTTCGACGCCGTCGACGAGATCCCGGTGCCGCCGCACTGGGGCGGCTTCCTCATCCGGCCGGACGAGGTGGAGTTCTGGCAGGGCCGACGGGGCAGGCTGCACAACCGGATTCGGGTCCGGATCACGGATGGGGCGATGAAGGTCGAGCGACTACAGCCCTGACGTATTCCCGACCGGCGGGTGAGAAATATCGTACCGAGGCAATCGGGCCCGACTCGATATGCTCCCGCCGGTGAGACTGCTGGCCGACACCGCACCCCTGCGACACTCCGACTTCCGGCGCCTGTGGACCTCGGGCATCGTCACCATCATCGGCGCCCAGCTGTCCATCGTCGCGGTGCCGCAGCAGATCTTCCAGATCACCGGCAGCTCAGGCTATGTCGGCCTGGCAGGACTGTTCGGCCTGGTGCCGCTGGTCGTGTTCGGGCTGTGGGGCGGCGCGCTCGCCGACGTGATGGACCGGCGCAGGCTGATGCTCATCACGAACGCGGGCACCGGACTCACCGCCCTGGCGTTCTGGGCGCAGGCCGCCTCGGGCATCGACAACGTGTGGGTGGTGCTCGGCCTGTTCTCGGTGCAGCAGGCGGTCTTCGCGGTCAACCAGCCGACGCGCAGCGCGACCATCCCGCGCCTGCTGCCGGAAGACCAACTGGCCGCGGCCAATTCGCTGAACATGACGGTGATGCAGTTCGGCGCCATCGCCGGACCGGTGCTGGCGGGCGCGCTGATCCCGGTCGTCGGGCTCTCGACCCTGTACCTGATCGACGCGGTCGCGCTGCTCGCCACGATGTGGGCGGTGTGGCGGCTGCCCGCGCTGCCGCCGAGCGGGTCGGTGCGCAAGGCCGCATTCCGCACGGTGCTGGACGGTTTCGGCTACCTGGCCACCCAGCGCATCCTGCTCGCCTCGTTCGCGGTGGACGTGATCGCCATGGTGTTCGGCATGCCGCGCGCGCTGTTCCCGCAGATCGCGCACGAGACCTTCGGCGATCCGACCACCGGCGGGGTCGCGCTCGGCCTGCTGTTCGCGTCGATGTCGGTGGGCGCGGTGCTCGGCGGTGTGTTCTCCGGCTGGATACCGCGGATCAGGCGGCAGGGCTTGGCCGTACTGGTCTGCATCGCGCTGTGGGGCCTGGCCATGGTCGGCTTCGGCGTCGCCGTCGGCTTCACCGGGCACGG
Organism: Nocardia tenerifensis NBRC 101015; assembly: GCF_000308715.1. Taxonomy (GTDB): domain Bacteria; phylum Actinomycetota; class Actinomycetes; order Mycobacteriales; family Mycobacteriaceae; genus Nocardia; species Nocardia tenerifensis. The sequence continues at coordinate 4,112 of NZ_BAGH01000044.1, read as the reverse complement.
CCTCGGCTTGGGCGTCGGACTGTGGCTCGCGCTGATCTGCTCGGCCTTCGGCGGCGCGGTGGACATGGTGTCGGCGGCACTGCGGGTGACCATGTTGCAGCAGGTCGCGACCGATGAGATGCGCGGAAGGCTGCAGGGCGTGTTCGTAGTGGTTGTGGCAGGTGGACCCCGGATCGGTGATGTTGCCCACGGTTTTGCGGCGGCGAGTCTGGGTACTGCTGTGGCCGCGGCCGGTGGCGGCGTTCTCGTGGTAATCGGCGTGGTGATCGCCGCCATCGCGTTCCCGGCATTCGTGCGATACCGGGTAGGCCGCGCACATGCGGAAACGGTGACCCCGTGAGCCCGGCGAATAGTCGGCAATCGCCGCCGGACGTGTTGCTCCGACCTCACCGGGTCACGAGGTGATTGTGAGGTGCCGCAGGACTACCCTCCTGGTTGTCCGCGTCGGTGAACGTCTAGCGTTGAGACAAGTGCATCGTGCGCCGACCGCGACGGTGCCTACGGTTCTAGCCTGAGAGGGATCCTTCCGTGCCCGCTGAGAACATCATCAACGTCGACGACGACGCCAAGCCGGTCCTTACCTACCCCGGCGGGGAGTTCCCGATGACGGTCGCCAAGGCCGCAGAAGGCAACGACGGAATCGAGCTGGGAAAGCTGCTGGCCAGCACGGGGTACGTCACCTACGACCCGGGCTTCATGAACACCGCGCCGACCAAGTCGGCGATCACCTACATCGACGGTGAGGCGGGCATCCTGCGCTACCGCGGTTACCCGATCGACCAGCTCGCCGCGTCCTCCACCTTCATCGAGGTCAGCTACCTGCTCATCTACGGCGAGCTGCCGTCGCAGGCCCAGCTCGAGGACTTCACCGACCGGATCCGCAGGCACACGCTGCTGCACGAGGACCTGAAGCGCTTCTTCGACGGCTTCCCGCGCAACGCGCACCCGATGCCGGTGCTCTCCTCCGCGGTGAACGCGCTGTCGGCCTACTACCAGGACTCGCTCGACCCGCGCGACCCCGAACAGGTCGAGCTGTCCACCATCCGGCTGCTGGCCAAGCTGCCCACCATCGCGGCGTACTCGTACAAGAAGTCGGTCGGCCAGCCCTTCCTCTACCCGGACAACTCGCTGAGCCTGGTGGAGAACTTCCTGCGGATGACCTTCGGGTTCCCGGCCGAGCCGTACGAGGTCGACCCCGAGGTCGCCGCGGCGCTGGACATGCTGCTGATCCTGCACGCCGACCACGAGCAGAACTGCTCCACCTCGACGGTGCGGCTCGTCGGCTCCTCCGACGCCAACCTGTTCACCTCGGTCTCCGGCGGCATCAACGCGCTGTGGGGCCCGCTGCACGGCGGCGCGAACCAGGCCGTGCTCGAGATGCTCGACGGCATCAAGTCCGACGGCGGCGACGTCAAGGAGTTCATCCGTAAGGTCAAGAACAAGGAAGACGGCGTGAAGCTCATGGGCTTCGGGCACCGCGTCTACCGCAACTATGACCCGCGCGCCGCGATCGCCAAGAAGCACGCCGACGCGATCCTCAACAAGCTCGGCAACGACGAGCTGTTCGACATCGCCCAGGCGCTCGAGGAGGCCGCGCTCACCGACGACTACTTCGTCGAGCGTCGCCTGTACCCGAACGTCGACTTCTACACCGGCGTCATCTACAAGGCCATGGGTTTCCCCACCCGGATGTTCACCGTCCTGTTCGCCATGGGCCGGCTGCCCGGCTGGATCGCGCACTGGCGCGAGATGCACAGCGAGCCGCTGAAGATCGGCCGCCCGCGCCAGATCTACACCGGCTACGGCGCCCGCGATTACCGCGAGATCAACAATCGTCAGTAGTACCGAGAAAATTCACCACACCTATCGAAGGGGATAGCTGAATGACCAAGCCGGAGATCGAGTTCCAGGGCGGCCCCGCGCCCGCCGAACTGGTGATCAAGGACATCATCACGGGCGAGGGCAAAGAGGCCGTGGCCAGCGGCAATGTCGAGGTGCACTACGTCGGCGTGGAATTCGACACCGGCGAGGAGTTCGACTCCTCCTGGAACCGCGGCGAAGCGATCAACTTCCCGCTGCGCGGGCTGATCCAGGGCTGGCAGGACGGCATTCCGGGGATGAAGGTCGGCGGACGTCGTCAGCTGACCATCCCGCCGGAGCTGGCCTACGGCCCGGCCGGCGCCGGGCACCCGTTGGCGGGCAAGACGCTGGTCTTCGTGATCGACCTGTTGGACGCCAACTAAATTCGCCGCGTGGCCACGGCCACGGATCGTTAGGCCCGTGTTCCAGCTCTCTGGGGCACGGGCCTTCGCCGTTCTACTGCCGGACGATCTCGACAGGGTCGGTCAGCGCCAGCGCCAGCGCGGACTGCTGGGTGGTGCTGCGCTGGGGAAGGGTCGAGACGGCCTTGTCCGTCTGGGTATTGAGGTTGCCGACGATGCCCTGCAACTGGGTGACGCCGGCGGTGAGTTGGCTTATGGCGCTGACCAATTGGGCGCCGCCCTCGTCGGCTAGCTTGGGCAGGCCCTCGGCCAGCTTCGCGCCCTCGTTCAATTGCGCACTGGCGCCGGCCAATCGGTCGACCACGGTGCGCAGCAGGGTGCCGAGATCGGTGTTCGGGTCGACCGCGCCGCCGACCAGCGAGCCGAGGCCGGTCAGCTGCGAGCCCGCCTGGCCCGAAACACTCTGTAGCCCTTCGAGTTTCTTGATGATGTCGGCCAGCGCCGGATCATTGGCGAAGGGCAGCGCGCGCAGCAGCGGGATGATCTGCTCCAGCCCCGAGTTCACCGTGTTCGCGGTCCGCTCCACCTGCGCGATCGTGAGGCCGGTCGAATCCAATGCTGCGGCAAGCTCGTTCGCCTGCTTCGCCGCGCCGTCGACCGTGGAGTTCAACAGGGCGATGGCCGAGGTCAGTTGTGCCGAGCCATCTTTGGCGAAGCTCAGGAAGCCCAGCAACTGGTCGGCCCCCGAGCTGAACTGCTCCGCGCCCGACGCGGCCGCGTTCACCCCGGCTTTCAGCAACTGCGCCGTGAACTGCACCTGCGTCAGCTGACTGCGGGCCTGTCCGACTGCGGACAGCGCGGCGTCGACACCCGCCGCGCCCACCTGGTGCGTCACCTCGGCGACCGCGCCGTTCACCAGAGCGGTGTCCGCGCCCCGATGTGTGGCCACGGTGACCTTGGCCCGGCGCGGCTGGGCGCCGGCCAGCGTGCCCATGGACTCGGTGAGATCGGCGGGCAGGGTGATCACCGCGGCGTAGTCGTCGGTGCTCGCCTCGCCCGGCTCGGCCGCGGTCCATTCGTACCCGCCCGCGCCCTCGAGCGCTTTGACCACTCGCGCGCCCGTCGGCCCGGCGTCGGCGTTCACGAGCGCGATGCCGGTGGGGCCGCTGTCGGATCGTCCGCACGCGGTGAGTCCGGCGCCGAGCGCGCCCGCGGCGACGAGAGCGAGGGCGAGCAGGGCGGTGCGGGTGCGTTTTCCGATCACGCCGCGACCCTAGAACCTGTATGTGAGGCGCTCCTCGGCGTTTTCATGAGAGTTCGGTAAAACCGCCCTCGCCTCCCACCCAGCCGCTGTTACATGCGCGACGGGGGAGGGCGATCAGAGCACTGTCTCTTGCGTGGCGGGGAGAGCGGTCAGAGCGCGGCGGGGTCGGGGAGGTCGAGGACGAGGCGGATGCCCCCTAAGGTTCCGTCGTCGAAATAGGCTCGTCCACCGTGTAATTGGGCCTGCTGGGCGACCAGGGCCAGGCCCAGCCCGGAGCCGCCCTTGCTGGCCTGGCTGCCCCGGAAGAATCGATCGAACACGGCCTGCCGCTCATGGACGGGGATGCCGCGACCATTGTCGTCGATGCTGATCACGATGTGCCCGTTCGGCGCCCGGTGCGCGGAGACCAGCGCCTCGGTGGCCCTGCCGTGTTTGACCGAGTTGGCCAGCGCGTTGTCCACCGCCAGCCGCAGCCCGGCGGGCAGGCCGCGGGTGACCAGCTCGGCATCGCTGTCGATGTGCACCCGCAACCCCGGGAAGTGCCGCATGGCGTCGTGCGCCGCCTGGTCACACAGGTCGCCGACGTCGGTGGCGACATGGTCGCGCTCGTTGGTGAGATCGCCGGT
>NZ_BAGH01000045.1 GCF_000308715.1 Nocardia tenerifensis NBRC 101015 | reverse complement strand
CCCGTCATGGTCGACCCGGGCGCGCCCGCGCTCTGTCAGGAGATCGCTCCGGACGGGTCCGTGCGGATCACGCGCGGGGCCGACGACGAGTCGTGGGTCACCATCGAGCGGGAGTTGCCGCCCGGTGCCGTGCCCGCCGCGCCGCCGGCGCCCGCGCGGCCCGCGGACGTGTCGCCGGGGGCTCCGGTCGAGGTCAGACCCGCCGTCCCGGGCGACATCGCGCCCCCGGCGCCGACCGAACCCGAGTGCGTTGTCGCCGGCGTCCGCTGACCGGCCGGGACTACTGTTGATCCATGACCGGACACCGAATCCTGGTCGTGGACGACGAGGTTCGCGTGCTCGCCTCGCTACGACGCGGGTTGGAGCTCTCCGATTTCGAGGTGGTCACCGCGGGTGACGGCGCGCAGGCGCTGGCGATGGTTCGGACCGCGGCGCCCGACGCCATGGTGCTCGACGTGAACATGCCGGTGCTGGACGGTGAAGGCGTCGTGACGGCGCTGCGCGCGATGGGCAACGACATCCCGATCTGTGTGCTCAGCGCGCGCAGCGCCGTCACCGACCGCATCGCCTGCCTCGAACGCGGCGCCGACGACTACCTCACCAAGCCCTTCGACCTCGGCGAATTGGTCGCCCGGCTGCGTGCGCTGCTGCGCCGCCGGGTCATCGCCGAGCGGCCAGGCGCGCAGGTGCGGGTCGGTCAGGTGCAGATCGACCTTG
>NZ_BAGH01000046.1 GCF_000308715.1 Nocardia tenerifensis NBRC 101015 | reverse complement strand
ACGGTCACCGTGACACCCGGGTCGCGGGCGGTGTCGAAGGTCGGGCGCAGCCGCACGGTGAGACCGTGCCGCTCGGCCAGCCTGCCGACCACGAAGAGACCCATGTGCCGCGCGGTGTCGGGCCCGGGCTCGGCGGTCTGCTCCAGTCGCCGGTTGATGTCGGCCATCTCGGCGGGCGGCATGCCGATGCCTCGGTCGGCCACCTCGATGAGCATGCCCTGGTCGTGCGCCTGCGCGAAGGTGAACTTCACGTCGGTCTCCGGCGGGGAGGCACGCAGCGCGTTGTCGAGCAGCTCGGCGAACAGGTGCGCCATGTCCGAGGCGGCGGGCTCGACCAGCGAACCACGCGGCGTCGCACCCAGTTTCACCCGCTCGTAGTCCTCGACCTCGGAGATCGCGGCGCGCAGCACGTCGGCGATCTCGACGGGCGCGGACTTGGCGCGGCGCTGCCTGGTGCCGGCGAGGATGAGCAGGTTGTCGCCGTTGCGCCGCATGCGCGCGGCGAGATGGTCGAGCCGGAAGAGGTTCTCCAGCAGGCGCGGATCCTTCTCGTCGTACTCCATCGCCTCGATCAGGCTGAGCTGATGGTCGACGAGCGACTTGGACCGGCGGGCCAGCGTCTCGAACATGTCGTTGACCTGTGAACGCATCTGCGCCTGGTCGCTCGCCAGCCGCAGGGCCTGGCCGTGGATGTCGTCGACGGCGCGGGCCAGCTGGCCGATCTCCTCGGTGCTGCGCACCGGCATCGGCTCGAGCGGAACCTCTTCGGGCGAGGCGCCGTTACGCAGCTGGGCGACCTCGTGCGGCAGGTCGCTCTCGGCGACGCGCAGCGCGGCCAGGCGCAGCCGGTGCAGCGGCACGATCATCGAGCGCGCCACGAACACGGCGAGCAGCAGCGCGGCGAGGATGGTGGCGATGACGACCGCGGTGTAGGTCCATGCGTCCCGCTGAGCGGTGGACACCAGGGAGTTCATCGCGCTGTCGATGTCCTTGGTCGCCCGGCTCACCACGAGTTCGTAGACCGCGAGGCTGTCGGTGAGCGACTTCTTCAAATCGCCGACGGGGATCTGACCGGCCTGTGACTGCGGGCTGTTCAGCAAGGCCACGCGGGTGTCGATGCCCGCCCGCAGGTCGGCGATGGAGGTGTCACCGTCGGGGAATCGATGCGACAGCACGTTGAGCAGCGAGCGCTCGGTGTTGGCCGCGGTGAGGAAGCCCGGCGTGCCCGCCTTCGGGTCCTTCAGCACCTCGGGGAACGCGGCGACCTCGCCGACCAGCGTGGCACGCGTGTTGAGCGAGTCGACGAGGCGCAGCTTGGCGGTGTCGACGGCGGTGTCGCTGACCTGGCCGACCGTCGTCTCGACGATCCGCACGCTGTCGTTGCGCACCCGGTCTATCAGGCCGATCGCGTCGGAGCTCGGCCCGGTGCTCACCGCCTTGCCTTGCTGGCGAACGGCTTTCGCCTGGTTGAGCATGCTGTCCAGGGCCGCGCGCGCGCCGGGTACACCGCTGAGCTTGTCGGCGGCCTTCTCCGCGTTCGCGATCGCCTTGTCGAGATCGGCGAGGTTCTGATCCGTCACCACGGACACGTTCGGCGCGATGGCGATCATCTGCGAACCGACGGTCGTCGCCGTCTGCGCGCTGAGCGCCGTGACGGCGGGGATGGCCCCGACGTTCTCGGCGACGTCGGCGAGCCGACCGGAGTTGGTGAACTCCGATGAAATCCTGGACACGCCAAGGCCTACCGCGACCGCCAGCGGAACGGCGAGAACTGCCGTCACCTTCCAGCGCAGGTCCCAGTTGCCGAGCGCCCAGCGCCTTCTGCCGGACCTAGCGGCCTCACGCATCTCCCACTCACTTTCCAAACTGGCCCCAACCACGCGCCATCAGCGAACCTCCACACGCATACTGGCTCGACAGGCGGAGCTGGCCGAGAACTGCGGCTGGCCGAGAAATTGCGTCTACGACGGCCCAAATAAGTGACATCAGATTCTAACGGATCAATAACTTCTTGGGTGACTCCGAGTAAGCATGCGCCCCTTGACCTGGCCGTTCCAGGCAAAACCAAAGGTCACAACACCCACCCGGGCGTCGCGTGAAGTCTGCCACAATCAACCAGATCTATCGAGGCGGGCATCGAGGCGAGGCTAGGGAGTCACGGGTTTGAACGTGCGGCACGAGTACCGACCGGTCTATCAGACCAGCCTGGTCGACCCCGCCGAGTTCTGGGCCGGGGCGGCTGAAGCGATCGACTGGGTGGTCCCACCGACCCAGATCCTGGACCCGGCCGCTCGCCCGGTGGCCAGGTGGTTCACCGACGCTCGCCTCAACACCTCCTTCAACGCCCTCGACCGGCATGTGCACGGCGGCACCGCGGCGGAGGGGGGCCTCGCGAATCAGCCCGCCCTAATATACGACTCCGCTATGACCGACGCCAGAGGCGTTTTCACCTACGCCGAACTGCTGGACAAGGTAGCCGAATTCGCCGGTGCCATGGGCCGTTTGGGCGTCGTCGCAGGTGATCGCGTCATCATCTACCTGCCGATGATCCCCGAGGCCGTGATCGCCATGCTGGCCTGCGCGCGGATCGGCGCCGTGCACTCGGTGGTGTTCGGCGGCTTCGCCGCGCCCGAGCTCGCCGCCCGCATCGACGACGCCGAGCCGGTGTTGATCATCACAGCCTCGGGCGGCCTGGAGCCGGGCAAGCAGCTCGAGTACCCGCCGATCGTGTTGCGGGCCTTGGATCTCGCCGAGACCACCGCGCCGCGCACGGTGATCGTCAAGCAGCGCCCGCAGTTCCCGACGATCCACTTCTCCGCGCCGCAGGCCGCGACCGAGTCGCTGCCGAGTTCGGCGCAGACCGTCGCCGCCCAGTGGCTCGATTGGGACGACGCCGTCCGTGACGCGCCGCGGGCCGATCCCGTCCCGGTGGCCGCCACCGATCCGCTCTACATCCTCTACACCTCCGGCACCACCGGGAAACCCAAGGGCGTGGTGCGGGACAACGGCGGACACGCGGTCGCCCTCGCCTGGTCCATGCGCAATATCTACGACGTAGGTCCGGGCCAGGTGATGTGGACCGCCTCCGACGTCGGCTGGGTCGTCGGGCACTCCTACATCGTCTACGCGCCGCTGCTCGTCGGCGCGACAACCCTGCTCTACGAGGGCAAACCGATCGGCACCCCGGACGCGGGCGCGTACTGGCGGGTGGTCGCCGAGCACAACGTGCGGGTGCTGTTCACCGCCCCGACCGCGCTGCGCGCGATCCGCAAGGCCGACCCGCAGGCCGAGCTGGCGCACCGCCACGACCTGTCGTCGCTGCGCGCGCTGTTCTGCGCGGGCGAGCGACTAGACCCCGCGACCTATGCGTGGGCCGACGAGATCCTGCTCGCCGATCGCACGGACTGCCCGGTCGTCGACCACTGGTGGCAGACCGAGACCGGCTGGCCCATCTGCGCGAACCCGCTCGGCCTGCAACAACTTCCGATCAAGGCGGGCTCGGCGTCGGTGCCGGTGCCCGGCTACCGCCTGCGCGTGCTCGACTCCGAGGGCAACCCGGTGGCGCCGAACACCGAGGGCAACATCGTGATCGGGCTTCCGCTGCCGCCCGGCACGCTGACCGGCCTGTGGAACGACGACGAGCGCTACAAGCGTTCGTATCTGTCCGCCTATCCCGGCCACTACCTCACCGGCGACTCGGGCTACTTCGACGAGGACGGCTACCTGTTCGTGCTCGGCCGCAGCGACGACGTGATCAATATGGCCGGTCACCGGCTGTCGGCGGGCAGCATCGAGGCGGCCATCGCCGGTCACGAGGCGGTCGCCGAGTGCGCGGTGATCGGGCTGCCCGACGAACTCAAGGGGCATCGGCCGCTGGCCTATGTCGTGCTCAAGTCCGGCGTCGAGGTCGACCCGGCGCGGCTGCGCGAGGAGCTGATCGAGCGGGTGCGCGACCAGATCGGCGCGATCGCCACGCTGCACGACGCGGTCATCGTGTCCGCGCTGCCGAAGACCAGGTCGGGCAAGATCCTGCGCAAGACCATCCGCCAGATCACCTCCGGCGACGCCTACGAGGTGCCGTCCACCATCGAGGATCCCGCGGTGCTCGAGGCGCTGGAGGCGCAGATACACGCGGCCGTGACCGTGCCGGCCGCGACGGATACCGGCCAGGTCACGACCCCCGATATCGGCTCGCCCGCGTAACCGCTCACGCGAAATCGTTCGTCCCGCTTAGGGATTGGCGCATGCTCAGAGATTCCTCAGAAAACGCTCACACACGTGCCAGTGCGGCGGCCTAGCGTCGAGGGCGCTAGGCAGTAACCCCTCGACGAACTGGAGTCACACCATGAAGCGTTCCGCCGTCGCCACCCTCGCCGCGGGCGGACTGGCCACCGTCGCCGCCTTCCTCAGCCCGGCCCTCGCCTCCGCGGGTCCGATGGAGCTCGCGGGCCCGCTGCTGAACTCCGACTGTTCCTTCGCCCAGGTCGACGCCGCACTGCACGCCAAGGCGCCGCAGCTGGCCTCGATGCTCGACTCGAACCCGGCGCAGAAGGCCGAACTGCAGCGCAAGTTCGACCAGCCGGTCGAGCAGCGGCGCGCGGAGCTGCAGCGGGCCATCGACGAGAACCCGCAGGCGGCGCAGGACGCCCAGAACGACCCGCGCTACGGGCAGCTGCGCGACACCATCCAGGCCGTAGCCGACTCCTGCCACAACTACTGAGTAGCGTCGTTCCCCGAGCCTGATCTGAATACGCGGAGAGGCAGGGAGAATGGCTGAGGTGGGAACTACCCCGACTGTCCTCGTCGTCGATGACGACGAGGACGTCCTCGCGTCGGTGGAGCGCGGGCTGCGGCTCTCCGGTTTCCACGTGCTGGTCGCCCGGGACGGCGCGCAGGCGCTGCGCAGCGTGAACGAGCACGCGCCGGACGCGATCGTGCTCGATATGAACATGCCGGTGCTCGACGGCGCGGGGGTGGTGACCGCGCTGCGGGCGATGGGCAACGAGGTGCCGATCTGCGTGCTCAGCGCGCGGGCCTCGGTGGACGATCGCATCTCGGGGCTGGAGTCGGGCGCCGACGACTATCTCGTGAAACCGTTCGTGCTCGCCGAACTCGTGGCGCGGATCCGGGCGCTGCTGCGCAGGCGCACCGACACCCCGGCGTCCGCCACGCCGGGCGCGATCACCGTCGGCCCGCTCGAGGTCGACGTCGCCGGCTACCGCGCGCTGCTGCAGGGCAGCGAGATCGAGCTCACCAAGCGGGAATTCGAGCTGTTGTCCACGCTGGCGCGCAATGTCGGCGTGGTGCTGAGCCGGGAGCGGCTGCTGGAACTGGTGTGGGGCTACGACTTCGCGGCCGACACCAATGTGGTGGACGTCTTCGTCGGCTATCTGCGGCGCAAGCTGGAGGCGGACGGCGCGCCCCGGTTGCTGCACACCATCCGCGGGGTCGGGTTCGTCCTGCGGGCGCCCAAATGACGCAGGCCGCCGCGCCGAAATCCCGACGGCGGCGGGCCTTTTCGCTGCGCACCAGGGTCGCGGGCGCGGCGGCGGCCGGCGCGATCGTGATCGTCTCGGTGATCAGCGTGATCAGCATCCGCGCGATCGAGCGCAACAACGTGCAGCAATCCGATCAGCAGTTGGCGCTCGCCGCGCGCATCGTGCTGATCGAACCGGTCACCGCAGTGTGGCTGGTCAGCCTGACCGGGCTGAACAACGACATCGCCGTCACCGTCCGCGACGACGGCACCGTCAAGTCGAGCACGCCGACCGAATTGCCCGATCTCCCACCGGGTTCGCGCACGCTCTCGGTCGGCGGCACGCCGTACCGGATCCTCTCGACGACCGAGAAACAGCCTGCGGGCCGGGTGATCTCGATCGGCATCCCCGCCGCCTCGGCGGCCGCGGCGACCGCCGACCAGCGGCGCTGGGTGCTCGGCG
>NZ_BAGH01000047.1 GCF_000308715.1 Nocardia tenerifensis NBRC 101015 | reverse complement strand
GGGCAGGCCACCGGCGTTGGGGTCGCGCTGCGGCAGGCCCTCGCGTTGCGGCAGGCCGTTCGCCCCCGGCTGTCGCTGCGGCAACCCGCTCGAACCGCTTTCGCGCTGCGGCAACCCGCCCGCGCTCGGCTCGCGCTGCGGCAGCCCGCCGGGCGTCGAATCCCGTTGCGGCACTCCGTTACTGCCGGGTTGACGCTGCGGCAGGCCGCTCGGCGGCTGAGCGAGGCCGCTGATGCTGGGCTGCGGCACCCCGTTGCTACCGGGCTGGCGCTGGGGCAGCTCGCCCGAGTTCGCGTCCCGCGGCGGCAGACCCGTCACGGTCGGCTCGACCGGGCCGCCCGGCTGACGCGGCGGCGGGCCGCCGGGGGTGAGCGTGCGCTTGGGTAGGTTCGCGGCGGCGAGCTTGCCGCGCTGCGGTCCGGTCGACTGCTGACCCGGCGCGGGGCGCAGCGTCGGGCTCGCCTGCTGCGCGTTCGACTGAAGCCCGGACGACATGGTGTTGCCCGGCTGTCGCTGC
>NZ_BAGH01000048.1 GCF_000308715.1 Nocardia tenerifensis NBRC 101015 | reverse complement strand
CGCACGGCGGAGGCACTCCGGGCCGCCGCGATAGAGCTGGACGGACCCGGATAGTTCCGCCGACCCCAGCCACGTCACCGGAAGAAGCCGTGCGCCACGAAGTCTGGCAACGATGAGATCAGCGCGCGGTTGCCTACAATTAGCCGCTGGGCGATATGGACCTTGAACGCCTGCACTGAGCCGCTCTTCAACCGGACGAAAGACCAGCACCTAGGAGAGATCTGCGATGCGCGTTACTCGTGGTTGGATGAGTTCCGTGGCGGCGGCCACGGTTTCGGCGAGCGCTCTCCTCGGGGTCCAGGCGGCGCCGGCGACAGCGGAAACTCCGGGGACGCTCATCTCGTCGACCCCGCAGGCCGACGGCTGGCGTCCGCTGCCCAACGGTTCGGTGATCACCTACTGGATGACCGGGTCGGACGGCACACCGCGAGAGGCCAGCGGAGCATTGTTCACCCCGGCGGGCGCGCCGCCGCCGGACGGCTGGCCGGTCGTCGCGTTCGACCACGGCACGACCGGGCTCGGCCGGGGATGCGGGGGCGAGTCCGCTCCGAGCACGGCGCCCGACACGCATTGGCACGCCGAGGAAGACGACATGATGCGGCGGGTGATCGACCAGGGCTTCGCGGTGGTGGCGCCGGACTACCTCGGGCTCGGGCTCTTCGACACCGGACCGCACCCGTACCTGGAGTTGCGAACCGAGGCGACCGCGACCATCGACCTGTTGCGCGCCGCGCGTTCCGCGCACCCGGAACTGTCGCGGACCTGGGTCGCGATGGGGCCGTCGCAGGGCGGGCAGGCGGCGCTCGGCGCGGGCCACCTGCAGGCGAGTTACGCCCCGGACCTCGACTATCGCGGCACCATCGCGATCGACACGGAGTCCGACGTCGAGAAGGCGCTGCCCATCGCGGGACCGGCCATCCCGACCGTGCCCGGCACGGCGGAGACGCTCGGCTTCCTCTCGAGCATCTTCGCCGGATTACGCGCGGCCCGCCCCGACCTCGACTTCAACCAATATCTGACCCCGCTCGGCCGTGCCCTGCTCGACGACATCGAGACCATGTGCAAGCCGGCGATCGAGGCACGGGTGGACGGCGTCGGGATCGGGCAGATGTTGTCGAAACCGCTGTCCGACAGCCGGGTTCGCGCCGCGTACGACTCGTATCTGACGGTGCCGACCAGCGGCTACGACGCCCCGATCCTGTTGCTGCTCAACGTCACCGACACAACGGTCCCCGCACCGCTGCACGCCGCCCTCGCCGCCCAGCTCTCCGCCAACCGCGTCGACTTCCAGACCGTCACGGGCACCGGCACGCATACTCAGCTCAACCCGCAGATGTGGTCCGCCATCGACGCTTTCCTCGCCCGCGTCAGGTAATCCACTCCGGCAGTGCCCGATTGCGGCATGGCGAGAATCCGTCGAAAGCTGACGATCGACCCACTTCTCGCCCGCCCGCGCCCCATCTAGCGTCGTAATCACCCTGATAGAAGGAGATTTCGATGCTCGCACAGTTCGTCCTGTTCGACGGGTTCGATCCGCTGGACGTGATCGCGCCGTTCGAGGTGCTCGGCGCGGGCGGCACGCTCACCGGCGGAGCGCTGGCGGTCGAGCTGGTTTCCGCGGCGGGCGCGCGCGACGTGCCCAGCGGGATACCCCCGATCTCATTGCGGGCCAACGGAAAGCTGGATCCGGGACGCGCCGATATCGTCGTCGTTCCCGGCGCGATGGGCCGCATGCCCACCGACGAGGACGACCACCGCGACGACACCGTGCTGTCCGTCCTCACCCGCGCGCTCGACACCGAATTGTCAGCGCTGCTGAAAGAATCCGTCGACCGCCCAGGACTCACCGTCGCCAGCGTCTGCGGCGGCTCGCTGCTGCTCGGATTCGCCGGCCTGCTCGCCGGCCGTCCGGCGACCACGCACCCGCTCGGCATGGCGGCACTCGGGCAGACCGGCGCCCACGTGGTGCACGCCCGGGTCGTCGACGACGGCGACATGATCCACGGCGGCGCCGTCACCTCCGGCCTCGACGTCGGCCTGTATCTGCTGGAACGCGAGCTCGGTCCCCGCGTCGCGCACGCCGTCGAGCAGCTGATCTCCCACGAGCGCCGCGGCACCGTCTGGCGCAACACGGGCGCCGCCCCGGTCCCGGCCTGATTCGTTGTCCCGGAACCCTATTGGGTAATGTCCTGCGGTTGCGCCGCTTCCAGGCGCGGCATCGGCTGACCTGAGCCGGTTGGGTTTCATGGGGAGGATCGTCATGCGGAGTATCGCCGCACTGACCACCGCAGCGCTCGGCGCCCTGTCCATCGCCGGCCTCGTCGGCTCGGGAATCGCTGCGGCAGCGCCGGATTCGATCGAGGCGCTCGAGGTCGGCGACTGCATCAACTACACCGACCGCGCGGGCACACCGGCGGACTGCGACTCGCTCGCCGCCAACTATCGGCTCGTGGAGAAGACGCGCGCGGGCGCGTGCAGCGACCCGGCCGCCACCGTCCAGTTCTCCAGCGGCGACGCGAACGGCAATGTCTCGCCGACGTATTGCTTCGTCTTCGATTGGCGCGTGGGCACCTGCTACGACTTCACCCGCGACGGCGGGTTCCCCAAGCGGGACTGCGCGGCGCCGGGCAATCACATCGGCCGGGTGACCTCGGTGCACGAGGGCGTAGCCGACTATGGCGTGTGCCAGCCGCAGGAGGGCGGACTCACCAACGACAAGCTGGGACTCACTGTTTGCTACGCCGCGGTGCGCGGCTAGGCCCTGTGAGGTCGCCCAATGGTCGCGGTGTTTGCGGCGGGTGACGGACCGGTGGTCGTAAGGTACGGGCATGGTGCCTACCGATAAGGCCGAGTTGGTGCAGTCGATCGTCGAGTCGTATCTGCTGAACGGCGAGCGGCAGTACAGCCGGACCGACGTGGCCGAGCAGGCGGGGACCACCACGGCGCTGACCAAGCGCCTGTGGACGGCCCTCGGCTTCCCGGCCGGGTTGGACGACGACGCCGTCGACTACACGGACGCCGACATCGCGGCCCTGCGCAACTTCCGCGGCCTGAACATCCTGTCCTCCGCCGACGCCAGGCGGCAGGCCGCGACCGCGCGCACGCTGGGGCAGGGCATGGCCCGCCTGGCGGAGTGGCAGGTCGATCTGGTGCTGGCCGAGATCGGCGAGCGCGTCGCCGCGGCCGAGCCCGACGCCGATCCGGAACAGACCATCCGCACCGCGACCGAGGGCACCATCGCGACGCTCGAACAGCTGAACACCTACGCCTACCGTCGCCACCTCGCCGCCGCGCTGTCGCGCTCCCTCGACCCGGGCACCTCGGCCGGGGAAACGGTGCGCGAACTCGCGGTCGGCTTCGCGGACATGGTCGGCTACACCCGGCTCACCCGGCACCTGCACCCCGACGAACTCTCGCTGCTGCTCGAGTCGTTCGAGTCGACCACGACCGCCGCGATCACCGAGAACGGCGGCTGGGTGGTCAAGAACGTCGGCGACGAGGTCATGTTCGCCGCGAACAGCGCGGCCAACGCGGCCCGTATCGCGCTGGCCATCCAGGAGTCGACGATGATGGTCGGCGGCACGCCCGACCTGCGCGTCGCCGTCGCGTACGGCGAGGTGCTGCAGCGGTTCGGCGACCTCTACGGCTCGGTCGTGAACATCGCGTCCCGGCTCACCGGTGTGGCCCGGCCCGGCACCGTGCTCATCGACGACGGGGCGGCCCTCGCGCTCGACGGCGAGCCCGAGTTCCTCATCAAGAACCTGCGCAGCGTGCGCGTGCGCGGATTCAACCGGCTGCGCCCACATATCCTGCGCCGCAACGAGAGGCACCGCTGAACCCCCTGCGACGGACACCCGATCGCGGGCGCGACCTAAGCTCGTGCCGGTGGAAATGGACTGGTCGCGGCTGCGCGCACGAATGTTCGTGGACGAGGACGAGGCGATCCTCGCGCTGCACAAGCCCGCGGGACTCTCGGTCACCGGGGAGCGGCACGATACCGATCTGGTCGAGCTGGCGGCGGCCGCGGGCGAGACGCTCTACCCGGTGCACCGAATCGACAAGGTGACCTCCGGGCTGATCCTGCTCGCCAAGGAACTCGGCGCGCACGGGCAGTTGACCAGGCAGTTCAACAAGCAGACCGCGGAGAAGGCGTACCTGGCCGTGGTCGCGTCGAGCGAGCTGCCCGACGTCGGGGTGATCGATCTGCCGCTCAGCGTCGGGCGCAAGAGCCGCGTCCGCATCGCGGCGCCGAGGGAGAGCATTCGCCGCGCGGCGGACCGCTGGTTCGTCGAGGACGCCGATCTGCTCGACACCAAGAACTACCCGTCGCGCACCGACTTCGTGACGGTGCTGCGCCGCGACGACTACGCGGTGCTGGCGCTGCGCCCGATCACCGGCCGCAGGCATCAGATCCGGGTGCAGTTGGCCTGGATCGGCCACCCCATCGTCGGCGATCCGCTCTTCGACAAGTCGGGTGCGTACGAGCGAACCTATCTGCATTCGTGGCGGCTCGGACTCGCGGCGGATTGGCGCACGCCGCCGCGACTCGAGGTGGAGGCGACGCCGGACGCGGAGTTCTGGCGACCCGTTCAGATGGAGCCCGGCGAGGCCGGCGAAATACTCCGCCGCGCAAGCGAATTGCTCGGCGATCGGCTTCCGTGAGCACCGGCCCTTTGAGCATTCAGCACTGCGCCGGCCTGCGAGACCACCCAACCTTCTCGGGTACCCGGCGCGTCGACTAGGCCGACCACTCCGGTGACCGGCCGAGCATCGCGACGATCTGCTCGAGTCGATCCGCACTCGACCACGACACCTCCGGTGCGAACGCCGCGCCGGGGGCCAGCCGGATATCACCGCCGGGCACGGCCTGCGCCACCGGCAGCGCGGCCGCGAGCAGCGCGTCCTCGAACCGCACCGGCAGGCCCAAAGTCTTTGCCACGTCCCAGGAATGGACGACGTAGTCGATGAAGTGGAAGCTCACCGCCTGCGCGCCGGAGAACTGGAAATCCGCGCTGAACTCGACCAGCGGGACCTTGCGGTCCAGCATGCCCGGCTCCGCGAACGCCTCGATGACCTCCTCGGCGGCCGCGCGGTAGCTCGCCACCGGGTCCGCACCCAGCGGGCGCGTCTTCCACAGGGCCGGATCGGCGTCGCCACGAGCCGCCGCGGCGAATCCGTGATGCTGGGCGATCATGTGCGTCAGCAGGCCGTGCAGGGTCCAGTCCGCGCACGGAGTCGGCTTGCCGAGGTCGGCGGTGGTGAGCCGCTCCACCAGCTCGATGCTGGTGCGCACGGCCTGCGCGTCCAGCGCGACGAGGTCGACGGTGCTCACCAGCGCGTCGAGGGTGCGCAGTTCTTCGCTGACATCGGGTTCGGTCGCCATCGATGGCTTCTCTCTGTAGCTTCAATAATAAGTACGAGCATATCGTATGCATGCGCTTATCATCTGGCAAGCAGTATTTTCTTAGCCATGCCGGAAGCTCATCGCCCCGATCTCGCCGCGATGATGGCCCCGCTCATCCGGGCGCTCATCGCGGCGGAAATGCCTGTGCTCGAACGACATGGGCTGTCGATGTGGGGATACTCGGTGCTGCTCGGGCTCGGCAAGGAGCCCGTCTACACCCAGGCCGCGCTGGCCAAGGCCATCAATGCCGACAAGACCCGCATCATCGGGGTGCTCGACGAACTCCAGCGCGGCGAGTTGATCCGGCGCGAGCCCGATCCGGCGGACCGGCGGGTGAATCTGGTGTCGATCACCCCGGCCGGGCGCAGCCTGCGCGACCGGGTGCAGGCCGATATCCAGGAACAGGAGAACCGCCTGCTCGCACAGCTTCCCGCAGCCGACCGCCGGGCGTTTCTGCGATCGCTGCAAACCCTGGCGAACGCGGTCGGCGAGGCGACGTGAGCCCGGACACAGACCGGCGTGCACGTTTCCGTCGGTGGCGAGCCTCATGGCGACGCGTAACACGCAGGTCAACTAGCCTTGATGGGTGCCGCGCACGGGAGGCGGGCACACTCTGACGCAACGGAGCGATCCCCCAGAGAAAGCGAACGCCGATGATCCTGGTGGCTCAGGTCAGCGACACACATTTCGATCTCGGCGCCCGCAACGCCGACCGGGTCGAGCAAGTCATGGCCTTCCTCACCGGCCTACGCCACCGGCCGGACGCGATCCTGGTGACCGGCGACATCACCGACTCCGGCAAATCCGAGCAGTACGCCGAGGCCAGGCTCGCGTTCGACGTCGACATCCCGGTGTACGCCATCCCGGGCAACCACGACGACCGCGCCGCCTTCCGCGAGACGCTGCTCGGCGAACCGCCCTCGACCGCGCCGATCAACCACGCGCACCGCATCGGGGATCTCACCGTGGCACTGCTGGATTCGAGCATTCCCGGCGAGCCGAGCGGCCGCATCGCCGACGAGTCGTACACGTGGCTGCACGACGTGCTCGCCACCGCCCCGGCCGACAAGCCGGTGCTGCTCGCGCTGCACCATCCCCCCGCCCACCTGTTCAGCCCGATCGTCGACGACATCTCGCTGCAGGAGCCGGAGAAGTTCGCCGAACTCGTCGCCGACGACAAGCGCATCGTCGCGGTGCTCACCGGTCACGCGCACTCGGCGGCCACGACGACCTTCGCCGGGCGCCCGCTGCTGGTGGCGCCGAGCACCGCGTCGGTGCTCGGCGGCGTGTGGGAGCTCGACCTGCCCGACCACGTGATGGACTACGCGCCCGACCCCGCCGTCGCCCTGCACATGATCGATGAGAAGCACAGCCTGACAACGCATTTCCGCAGCGTTCCGCTGGGCGGCCGGGTCGGCGTCGCGCCGAGCTGACCGTTCGGGGCCGGGGGTTCGTTTAGCCGTTCCCGGGCCGGGCAGTCGAGGGATGACAGTTTCCCTCGATGCGAAGGAACTCCGATGACCGATCTGGCCGCCTCTGTAGTGCGCAATACGTTCGCCGCCGGAGCCAAGCTGCGGCACGCGCGAGTTTTTCACCCCGAAGGGCTGCACCTGTCCGGGCGGCTACACGCGGAGAGCGAGTTCGAGCACCTCTTCGGCACGGGTGAGCGCGCCGTCATCGCCCGGCTGTCGAAGGGCACGGGGACGCCGGGCGGGCTGCCCGACGTGCTCGGCTTCGCGTTCCGGGTGCTCGACCGGCAGGACGAGCCATGGGATTTCGCGTTGGCGACCACCGGGGGCGGGCCGCTGAGTCGGTTCCTGATCACTCCAGCCCGCGGCTGGGTCCGCGCCAGGTACGGCAGCCTCATGCCCTACCGCATCGGCAAGGCCATGCCGCGGTGGATCTTCGCCGAGCCCGACACCGGCCAGCCCGCCTCCGCGTCCCTGGCGGCGATGAGCGATCACCTGCGGGAGCACCCGATTTCGTTCGCGCTGCTCGCGGGCGGGGTCACGGGGTCGACGGTGCGCCTCGCCCAGCTCACCCTGCGGCCGTCGGAGTCCGCGGACCATCGGACGGACTACTTCGATCCGATGCTCAATCATCCGGACGGGGTGGAGTTGCTGCCGAGAATCATCGGCAAGGTGCGCGAGTTCGCTTACGCCGGCAGTAGAACCGGGCGTGGCGAAGGCGAGTAAGGCTTTTCGGAGTCAGCGACGGACGGCGCGGTCGCGGCGGTAGGCCGCGGGGGTCACGCCGGTCCAGCGTTTGAAGGCGTAGATGAACGTCGAGGACTCCGCGTAGCCGAGCCGGATCGCCACGTCGCTCACCGAAAGCGGTGTGGTGGAGAGCATCTCCTCGGCCAGGGCGCGGCGGACCTCGTCGAGCAGTGCGCGGTAGCTCGTGCCCGCCGCGTCGAGATGGCGGCGCAGGGTGCGGGTGCTCATGTTGAGATCGCGTGCGACGGAGTCGATTCCGGGCGGGCCCGCGAAACCCTCCGCGCCGGGGACCAGTAGTTCGCGCACGTCGGCGGCTATGCCGGTGCGGGCGCGGCGGCGGTGCACCAGCGCGCGACACTGGGCCAGGCACATCGCCCAGGTCTGCTCGTTCGCTTGCGGCAGAGGCTGATCCAGGACGACGGGGTCTATCGCGAACAGGTTGCGCGGCCGCCCGAAACGGGGGCGCACCACCGTGAACGCCTCGATCCGCTCCGCGTAATCCGGCTCGGGGAAACGGAATTCGGCTCTGGCGAGGGGCAGGGGCCTGCCGAGGAGATCGCTCATCACCTGGTGCATGGCGGTGACGTCACGCTCGACGAGGAACTGCCGCACGTCGGCGGGGATCAGCTCGTCGTGCACCCACGCGATGAACTCGCCCTCGCGCCACTCCGCGACGGGCAGGCTGAAAGTGAAGCTCAACTCCAGGTACCGCAGCGCGAAGGAGATCGCCTCACCCAGCGTCGGGCTGCTGACGCACGCGAACCCGAAGATGCCGAAGGTGGTGATCCGATAGCGGCGTCCGATCTCGACCCCCAGCGCCGGGCGATCGGCGAGTTCCCGCACCAGATTGCGGACCACGGTCAGCTCGATGTGCGCATCGATCTGCGCGTCCGGATCCCGCAGCAAAGACTCCGCCAACCCCGTCCCCGCCAGCACTCGCCCAGCAGGCACCCCCTGCTCCCCCGCGTACCCGACCATCAGCGCCACGCTGGCTATCCCGCGCGGAAAGTTCCAATCGCGGATCCCCGGATCCTGCACCCGCTCCACAGCGCCCAGTATGCGGCCTCCCCTCTCCGCGACTGACAACCGCTCCGCGCATCCCGACTCGCCGGACTCTCGGGCGACCTCGGACATCCGCGACGCAATCAGGGCGGCTGCAGCGACGGCTCGTTGAGGCGGACAAGCCGCCACCGCGAAAGATGACCCGGCGCGCCGGCGGGTGTAACCCCTTACAAGGTCGGCGCCGGCGCAGCGGCGCCCGACATGCGGCCCGGTCGCTGCGGACACTTTTGGCTCGCCCCGTCAGGTCCGACTAACCACCAGCTCGAAAGTGTCCACGCAGAACGACGCCGCTAGGCGGCAAGCACCTCTCGCGGCCTGCACGGCCCGCAGGGCTCCAAGCGGTCTCGCGCATCATCGGCACATACACGTGGATGGCGATGGGGCGGGGCGATTCATCGCGCCCTTGTCGACACCGCGCAAGGCTGAGGATTGCCCGGCCGCTGTGGACATTTGCGGCTTGCCACGTCCGGTTTCGGGCGCCGTCGGCTCGAAAGTGTCCGTGCAGAACGGTTCTACCAGGCGGTTAGCCCTCCCAGTGGTCGCGCACCTTCTCTGCTCGCGCGTGCACTATGGCCGAATTTCTCGATCAGTTAGCCGCTCGCGTCTTACAGTGGAATTACCTTCGCGCCGTGAGGAGTGTCACATGACGGCAAGTGGTCGGCTATCGGTCCTCATCATCGGCGCGGGGTTCGGGGGGATCGGGATGGCTATCGAGCTGCGGCGCAATGGGATCCACGAGGTGATCATTCTGGAGCGGGCGGCGGATCTGGGTGGGGTGTGGCGGGAGAACACCTATCCCGGGGCGGCCTGTGATGTGCCGTCACCGCTGTACTCGTTCTCGTTCGAGCCGAAACCGGACTGGCCGCAGCGGTACTCGGGACGCGACGCCATTCACGCGTACCTGCGCGGGGTCGCGGAGCGCAACGGTGTGTTCGATGCGATCCAGTTCGGCGCGGAGGTGACCGAGGCGGTGTTCGATGAGGGGACCGGGCAGTGGACGGTACATACCGCGGATGGGACGGCGCGGACCGTCGACGTGGTGATCTCCGCGGTCGGCCAGCTGTCCCGGCCCGCGCTGCCGAACATTCCGGGCATCGACACGTTCGCGGGCCCGGCGTTCCACTCCGCCGAGTGGGACCACACGGTCGAGTTGAGCGGCAAGCGAGTCGCCTGCGTCGGCACCGGTGCCAGTGCGATCCAGTACGTTCCGGAGATTCAGCCGAAGGTGGCTCGGCTCACCCTGTTTCAGCGCACCGCGGCCTGGGTGATCCCGAAGTTCGACACCGACTACTCGCCGATTCAGCACAGACTGTTCGCCAGGCTGCCGGGTGCGCTGCTGGTCGAGCGGTTCGGCTGGTGGGCGATCGCCGAGCTCGTGGCCCTCGGCCTCGTCGAGTTCCCGGCGATCACCGGGGTTGTGGCCGGTCTCGCCACGCGACACCTGCGCAAACAGGTGACCGATCCGGAGTTGCGCGCCAAGCTGACCCCCGATTACCCGATCGGCTGCAAGCGCGGACTCTTCTCCAACGACTACTACCCCGCCTTGACGCAGCCCAACGTGCGGGTCGAGACCGCCGCGATCACCGAGGTCGTGCCCGAGGGCGTGCGCACCGCCGACGGCGCGCTGCACGAGGCGGACGTGATCATCTACGGCACCGGCTTCAAAGGCACCGAATTCCTTTGGCCTATGCGCATTTACGGCCGAGGAGGACGCGAACTGTCCGAAGCCTGGGCCGGCGGCGCGCACGCCTACTACGGAATCTCGGTGCCGGACTTCCCGAATCTGTTCCTGGTCTACGGCCCGAACACCAACCTCGGCGTCGGCTCGATCATCTACATGATCGAGTCGCAGACTCGCTACATCCGCCAGGCGGTGCAACTGCTCGGCCGACGACCCGGGCGCACCCTCGAGGTCCGCGCCGCTCGAGAGGAACGGTTCAACACGGCCCTGCAACGCCGCCTCGCCCGCACCCCCTGGAACTTCTGCTCCAGCTGGTACCGCACCGCCGAGGGCCGGATCACCAACAACTGGCCCGGTCCGCAGATCAGCTACCGCCGCCGCATCCGCAAACTCGACCCGGACGACTACGTTCTCGCCTGAAGCGCTTGCCGGACGAGTTGCCGCTCGACGGCGCGCCGGGCGCGCGCACTGGCAGACTTGTGCCGTGACTGGACGCCCGATAGCTGACGGAACGGCCGAACGCGGGCCGCTGCGACCCATCGAGCTGGCCGTCGGGGCCGTGCTCGGGGGCGCCACCGTCGGGCTGGTCACGGTCGGGTCGGTCATTCCGTTCGCGGCCGCGTTGAACCTGGTCGCCGCGGTGCCCATGGGGTTGATCGCGCAGCGCTACCGGCTGCGCGCCCTGGTCACCGCCGCGGTCGCGGCGACGGTGGTCACCTTCGTCGCGACCGGTCTCGTCGCCACCACCGGGTTGATGGCCACGGCGACGATCGCGGGCATCATCGGCACGACGAAACGGCGCGGCGGCGGTTTCGTGTCGGTGCTCGGACTCTCGACCGTCGCCGGACTGCTGTGGGCGGGTTTCGCGGTCGGCTTCCTTCAGTTGTTCTCCGCGGGCCGGAACCTGCTGTTCGACACCGTCCGCAACACCTCGCGCGGCATCCAGGAACTCGCCGCGCGGCAACAGCAGCTCGAACCGCTCGGGCGCGCGGCCGCCGACGTCACCGATTCGGTGCTGCGCTGGTGGTGGGCCTGGATCGGCGGCGGTGTCGCGGCGGGCATGGTGGCGACCGCGGTCTTCTCCTGGTTCGTGCTCGGCTCGGTGCTCGACCGCCTGACCTGGCTGCCCGGCAACGACCGGCTCGACGCGCCGCCGGACGACCGCGCGATCGCGCCGCTGCCGGTCACGCTGAGCGGGGCGTCGTTCCGCTACCCGGGCGCGGTCCGGGACGCGCTGCGCGAGATCGATCTCACCGTGGCGGTCGGCGAGTTCGTCGCGGTCGTCGGGCACAACGGCTCCGGGAAGTCGACGCTCACCCGGCTGCTCGCCGGCCTCCCGCCCACGGCGGGAACGGTGCGGCGACCCGGCTCCGCCGGGCTCGGGCACCACGGCGGCACCGCGCTGGTGCTGCAACGACCGGAGAGCCAGACCCTGGGCGTGCTCGTCGCCGACGACGTGGTGTGGGGACTGTCTACCGAGCTCGCCGCCGAGGTGGACGTCGCCGCGCTGCTGGGCGAGGTAGGCCTGGGCGGCATGGGCGACAAGGAAACCGCCACCCTGTCCGGCGGGCAGCAGCAGCGACTCGCGGTCGCGGCGGCGCTCGCCAGGAAACCCGCGCTGCTCATCGCCGACGAGGCCACCTCGATGATCGATCCGGAGGGCCGCCGCGAACTCGTCGACCTGCTCGCGGCACTGCCGAAGCGGCACGCGATGGCGGTCGTGCTGGTGACCCACCACGAGGCCGACGCGCTCGCCGCGGACCGCGTGGTGCATCTGTCGCAGGGCCGGGCCGTCGAGCGGCTGGCGGATTGGCCGCGCCCGGTGCGCGACGTGCGGCGCAGACCGATGGGCGAGGCGATCCTCGAGCTGCGCGACGTCCGATACACCTACAACCGCGGAACCCCTTGGGAGGCAGCGGCTCTGCACTCGGTCGACCTGACGGTGCGGCGCGGCGAGGCCCTGCTCGTCGTCGGCGGCAACGGCTCGGGCAAGTCCACGCTCGCCTGGATCATGGCCGGCCTGGTCGAACCCAGTTCGGGCCGTTGCGAACTCGCGGGCAAACCGGTCACCAAGCAGATCGGCCGAGTCGGGTTGGCGTTCCAGCACTCTCGGCTGCAGTTGCAGAAACAGACGGTGGGCGCGGAGATCGCCGACTGGGGTGGGCGCGCCACCGGGTCCGGCGCGGTCGGGCAGGCGCTGGACGCCGTCGGGCTCGATCGCTCGATCGCCGCGCGCTCCATCGAGGAACTCAGCGGCGGACAGGCCAAACGGGTGGTGCTGGCCGCGATCGTCGCCAGCCATCCCCAGGTGGTCGTGCTCGACGAGCCGCTGGCCGGGCTCGACCCGGCGGGCCGCGCGGATATCGTGGAGTTGCTTGCGCGACTGCGGGATTCGGGTCTGACGCTGATCATCATCTCGCATGATGTGGAGGACATGTCGGCGGTGTGCGACAGGACGGTGCACCTGCGCGCCGGACGGCTGCTCGCCGCCGACGCGGTAGTCGCCGACACGGCATCCTCCGCCAGTGCCACCTTGTCCGCCGGTACCACCGGCTCCAGCAATGTGAGCGACTCCGTCGCTGCGACGGGCTCCGCCGCTGGGACCGGCCTCGACAGCACGACCGGTCCCGACAGTGCGACCGCCCCCCACGATGCGGCGGCCGAGCATGAGACACGCCCTGCCCCACCGCCGCGGCAGGAAGACGCCGCGTGGCGGCTCGAGCGCGGAGGCCGATCGTGAGTGTTGTGCTGTTTCGCCGGGTTCCGGTGGCGAGCCCGATCCACGACCTGTGGGCGGGCACCAAGATGATCAGCGCGTTCCTGATCAGCTTCCTGCTGATGTTCCTGCCGACCTGGCCGGTGCTCGCCGTGATGATCGTGTTCCTGGTGTTCATCGTGGTGCTGGCCCGGCTGCCGCTGGGCACCCTGCCGCGCCTGCCGTGGTGGTTCTGGGGCTTGCTCGGGCTGGGCGCGCTGATCAACGCGCCGGTCGGCCTGCAGGCCGTGATCCGCTACGCGCAGACCGTGGTCTTCGCGCTGGTCATGGTCGCCGCGTCGTTCGTCGTCGCCTGGACTACGCCGATGAGCGATATCGCCCCCGCGCTGGCCAAACTCGGCGCGCCGCTGCGCCGACTCCGGGTGCCGGTGGACGAGTGGGCCGTCGTCGTCGCGCTCACCCTGCGCGGCCTGCCGCTGCTCATGGAGGAGATCCGCGTGCTGCGCGCGGCCCGCAAACTCCGCCCGAAGGACACCCCGCTCCATCTGGCCACCGAAAACCCGCTGATCGACATCCTCACCGCGGCCATGGCCGTATCCACCCGCCGCGCGGGCGAATTGGGCGAGGCGATCACCGCGCGCGGCGGCACCGGCGAACTCGCCGCCTACCCCAGCTCGCCGGGGCGCCGGGACGCCGTCGCGCTGATCGTCGTCGTCGTGGTGTGCGCGGGGGCCTTCGCGCTCGGCTTCGTGCTGCTGTAGCCGCACGCCTAATCCGCGAGCCGGTCGCCTGGGGCGATACTGACCGGGTGGGCGACGAGGTTCCGGCTTGGCAGCGGCGGACCGCCGGCGAGTCGCGGCTGTGGGCGACGGGCGCGGTGCTGGCGATCATCGGGCTTCAGGTGGTGTTGCCGGATCGATTCTTACCCGCGCCTGGATGGTTGCTGCCCGCGTTGGAGGGGCTGCTTCTGGTGGTCGTGCTGTGCGCGAACCCGGTGCGGATCGACCGCGAGGAGACCTGGCTGCGCTGGCTCGGGCTGGCGCTGGCGGGGTTGCTGGGGATCGCAACCGCCTACTCGGCGGATCGACTGGTCGTCGGGTTGATCGACGGGACGCTGAGCGATGATCCGGCGCGGTTGCTCGGGTCGGGCGGCGCGATCTGGCTGACCAATGTCGTGGTGTTCGGGCTCGGCTACTGGGAGTTCGACCGAGGCGGGCCGGCGGCACGGGCGAACGCTCGAAAGACCCTGCCGGACTTCATGTTTGTACAGATGCAGAATCCGGAACTCGCGAGCGCGGACTGGGAGCCGCAGTTCATGGACTACCTGTATCTGTCGTTCACCAACGCGACGGCGTTCAGCCCGACCGACGTGATGCCGATGTCGCGGTGGGCGAAGGCGATGATGATGGCGAAGTCGGCGATCTCGCTGATTCTGGCGGCGCTCGTCATCGCGCGCGCCATCAACGTCCTGCACTGACAGAGATGTATAGCCAAGAGCTATAACATGATTCACGGTCGGCGAAAGGGTGGGGTGCCCCCTATTTC
The DNA here is from genome assembly GCF_000308715.1 of Nocardia tenerifensis NBRC 101015. Classification (GTDB taxonomy): domain Bacteria; phylum Actinomycetota; class Actinomycetes; order Mycobacteriales; family Mycobacteriaceae; genus Nocardia; species Nocardia tenerifensis. The sequence goes on along the minus strand of NZ_BAGH01000048.1, from coordinate 13,529 downwards.
ATGGGCTTCGCGCGCGATCGAGCGGTAGAGTTATCTGCGGAGTAGCTGCTTCTGGAATCACATCACGGCCGCGCCGCGGTGGGGGAAGGGAATTCGACGTGCGTGGCGCTCTCCGCTGCTCGAAACCTGATGAAGAATGGAACACCCGAATGACTCTCCGTAAATTCACCGCGGCCGTCGTGCCCCTCGTCGCCGCCGTCGCGGTCGGGGCGGGCACCGTGCAGGCTCAGCCCGCGGTCGCGCAGGCTCCCGAGATCGGTTACTCGGCGGAGCTGGTGGGGGACAAGATCATCACCACGTTGACCGGTGGATCCTTCGAGGTCGCGGGCGATGTCGTCGACGTCAAGGACCAGGCCGGGAACACGGTGGTCACGATGCCGCTGGCGTTCCGGCAGGACGGGCTCGAGTTCCCGCTGCCACACGCTGTGCGCGACGCGGGCCGCGTACTCGAACTGACCGTGGTCAAGGACGTCGCCCAGGCGCGCCCGGCCCCCGCGACCCCGATCGCCTCACCCTACGAGAACCAGCGCGCGCAGAACGCGTTCCTCGCGCAGTTCGGCATCGCGACCGCCGTCGGCGGTTTCATCGGCACCGTGATCGGCGCGGCCGTCGGCCTGACCGGAATCCTCGGCGGCCCCACCGTGATCGCCAGCGTGCTCGCGGGTGCGGCCGTCGGCGGCATCATCGGCACCATCGTCGCCGGCGGCCCCACCCTCATCATCGCGGGCATCGACCTGATCAGCACGCTCGCCGCCCCGCCAGGCACGACCAAGTGGATGGACGAAACCGGCCGCCCCGCCAGCTGACCCACCCACCGACACGGCCTCGCACCGAACACATTTCGGCGCGGGGCCGCGTTGTTACATTGCGCCCCAACGCAATCACCCACACCACCGCGATCGGACTCGCGCTACCGCTCATGGCAGCCGGGCGCGACCGGCACGCCCGCCACGCGGTCCGCGAGGTAGGACAGCGCTCCGAGGGCTTCGCCTGCGGCGGTGGGGTTGTGGCCGGGGAGGGTGGAGTGGGCGGAGGTGATGGTGGCGCCTTGGGCGCAGTAGCGGGCGAGGAGGTCGGTGAAGCCGGCGACGGGGACGATGTCGTCGGTGGTGCTGTGGTAGAGGTACATCGGGACGGCGGGGGCCGGTGCGCCGAGTTCGTGCGGGTCGGTGGCGGCGCGGAAGGCGGGGTGGGCCAACAGGTTCGGGACGGACGCGAAGTCGTCGACCCGGGCGTTGAGGTACTTCGCCACCAGGTCGGGGCCGCAGGCGGCGCCGTCGGCGGCGACCGCGGCGCGGCCACGATCGTTGAGCAGGTCCTTGAAGGCGGGGCTCGGGTTGTCGCGGAAGGCCGCCAAGACGATGAGCATGGCCAGCCCCGCCTGCATGGTGCCGTCCACATACCCGCCGATGGCGGGCCAGTTGGACGGAACGCCGCCGGCGGCGAGACCGGCGAGACGGATGTCGGGCGCGTACTGCCGCTGTATCTGCGCAGCCCAGAGCGTGGCGAAGGCGCCGCCGGAGTATCCCCAGCCGACCACGGGAGTCGCGGGGCCGAGCCCGGCGGCGGGCAGATCGCGGGCGGCCCGGATGCCGTCCAGCACACCGCGCCCGGAGTTGACGCCGTCGAGGAAACGCGACCGTGGCCCCTCGTGATCGCTGGCGACCACCGCCCAGCCGCGCAGCAGCGCGCCGATCATGAACGGCGTGTCGATGATGGCCTGCGCGCCACCAGGATCGCCGCCGCCGCGCAGCGCGTACGACGGCGCGCACCGGGAGCCGAGGCTGTCCTCGGCGACCTGATACGACAGCAGCGGCCGCGCGCCCGGCCCGTTCCACGCCATCATCGGCACCATGACCGTGGCGACGTCGGCCACCGGAACCCCGCTCGCATCGGTGCTGCGGTACTTCACCTGCCAGGTCGAGATCGGCAGCGGCAGACCGAACAGCGCGCTCTGCCGGGACTCCACGATCGCGCCCTCGGGGTAGGCGGCGAGATCGGCGGGCGCGGCGTAGAACGGGTCGGCGTCGGGCGGCGGGACCTGAGCCAGCGCGTCGGGCACCGTGACGAACGACGAGGCGAGCAGCAGGACCGCGGCGGCCGCCGCCGAGGAGCCGAATCGGGCTAGGCGGCGCCGGACCGGGCTCTCGGATGTCGCCGATGCGTCGAGGCGCGCTGTCCCCCTACCGATTCCATGCGGAGTCGCCATGGCGAGCAACCTACCTTGCCGGTGGCCCAACCTGTCGGCACTCGCCCCATGTTTCGCCGACACCCCGGACATTTCGGCGCATCGACACACCCCGCCGACTGACCAGTCCGCGGGTCACTTCGGCTGCGGCGGAATCACTTCTGCTGATGCAGCGCCTTCTTCGCGGCTTCCTGCGCCGAGTCGACCTGGCTCGCGTACTTGCCGTCGGTCTTCTGGTCGACGAGATCGCCCGCCTTGTCGATGACCGTCTCGACCTTGTCCGCGTGTTGCTGGGCCAGGTCCATCGCCTTGTTCGCCAGGTCCTTGAAGTCCACCGTGTACTCCTCGCTCGAGCTGGTCCGATCGCAGCTCACTGTAGTAGGCGCGATGCGGGCCGATTCGCGCTCAGTCCCCGGAGCCCAGCCAGGCGGGGTGCCACAGGCGGCCGGTCTCGGTCCAGTTCATGAAGCGCACGGCGCCATGGATCTTCGGCGTCACCCAGACCGCCTCCTTGCGCTCCTCGGCGGTCAGGGCGTTGTCGAACGGGCTGGTCTTGCGCTCCAACGGATTCAGGCGCTCGGCCAGCTCGCTCATGTCGGCGTCGTTGAATCCGGTGCCGACCCGGCCGACGTAGATCAGCCTGCCCTCGTACGGAATCCCGACCAGCAGCGACTTGAAGTTCCGCGCGTCGCTGCGCCGCCAGCCGCCCACGACCACCGCCTGGGTCCGCCAGTTGCGCTGCTTCACCCACGAATGACCGCGCTTGCCAGGCAGATACACCGAGTCCTTGCGCTTGGCGATCACGCCCTCCATGCCCTGGTCCTGGCTGTAGCGCACCGCGTCCGCGCCGGAGCCGTCCAACCGGGGCGGCACGACCATCGAGGGCGCGGTGCCGGCGAGTGCCTCCAGTACCCGTCGGCGATCCGAATACCGTTTGCGGAGAAGCGAAGTGCCGTCCAGATACAGCACGTCGAAGGCGACGAACACCGCCCGCGCCGCATCCGCTTGCAGCAGGCCGAGATTCGCGACACCGTGATCGTCGAAGACCACCGCCTCACCGTCCAGCACCACGCTGTGCCCGCCCAATTCGTCGGCCAGCGCCGCCATGCCCGGGTACCGGCTGTTCACGACGATGCCCTGTCGGCTGCGCAAAGTCAGTGTGCCGGAGTCGATCTCGGCGATCAGCCGGAACCCATCCCACTTGGTCTCGAAGCACCATTCGTCGGTGGTCAGGTCCGCGACGTCACCGGGCGTCGCCAGCATGGGCGACAGGCCTCGCGGGAATGGCGAAGGGCCGCTGGACATTCGGATGATTCGGCCCGACGGTTGGGCGGGGTCGGCGCCGAGGGCGTGCGCGGACGCGTCGCCGCCGGGCGCACCGTCGGCGTTCTGCTCACGCATGAGGTGCATCAGCCACTGGTTGCCGTTGGTCTGGATCAGCGCGTAGCGCCCGTTGAGCCGCTCGCCGTGGAACCGGACGATCACCTCATCGTCGCGCCACTTCTCGGTCTCGTAGGTGCCCGAGTCCCAGATCGTCATCTCCCCCGCGCCGTACTGGCCCTTCGGGATGGCGCCGTGGAAGTCCAGGTACTCCAGCGGATGGTCCTCGGTGTGCACGGCGAGCCGGTTCTGATCCGAGGTGGTCGGCGGCCCCTTCGGCACCGCCCAGCACACCAGCACGCCGCCGCGCTCCAGCCGCACGTCCCAGTGCAGCCGTCGCGCATGGTGTTCCTGCACGACGTAGCGGTTGTCCTCCCCCGGCTCCGGCCGGTCGGCGGGCACCGGCTCGGGCGTGCGCGCGGGATCGCGCATGGACCGGTACTTCGCCAGCGCGTCGGCCCCCGACTCCGCCGAGGCGGTATTGCCCTTCGGCAGTGGCGGATCCAGCTCGGCGAGCAGGTCGCCGTCGTCGCGCCAGCGGGCGAGGACCTCGTCGAAGCGCAAGTGCCGCAGCTTCTTCCGGTTCGCGATCTCTTTCCACGTGCGCGGGGCGGCCGCGTTGGGCTGCGCGCGCCCACGCAGCGAGTACGGCGCGATTGTGGTCTTGGCCGCGTTGTTCTGGCTCCAGTCGAGGAAGATTTTTCCGCCGCGCACCGATTTCGCCATGGTCGCGGTCACCAGCTCGGGGTGCAGCCGTTCGAGATTCGTGGCCACCTGCTTGGCGACGGTGGACGCGCCGCTGGAACTGACCTCGCGGTCCAGCGGGACGTAGATGTGAATTCCCTTGCTGCCGCTGGTCACCGGGAACGCGCGCAGGCCGATGTCCTCGATCATGTCGCGCACCTCGAGCGCGACCCGCGCGCAGTCGGCCAGCTCCGCACCGGGCCCCGGATCGAGGTCGAATACCAGCCTGGTCGCCGGGCCGATCGAGTCGCCGTCGAAACGCCACTGCTGCACGTGGACTTCCAGCGCCGCCTGCTGCCCGAGCCAGGCCAGGCCCGCCTCGGAGTCGATCACCGGGTAGGTGATCTTGCGGTCGGAGTGCTGGATGGTGTGGCGCTCGAGCCAGGACGGCGCGTGCGCGGGGAGGTTCTTCTCGAAGAAGGAGGGCTCGTCGACCCCGTTGGGCCAGCGTTTCCTGGTGACCGCGCGGCCGGCGATGTGCGGGAGCATCGCGGGCGCGATCGCCGAATAGTAGGCGATCACTTCGCCTTTGGTGGTGCCGGTGGCCGGGTACAGCACTTTGTCGAGGTTGCTGAGTTCAACCTCGATGCCCCCGAAGCTCCGGCGCAGCGCCATGGAACCCATGGTAGAGGCGGGGACCGACAGAAAATCGGATCCCCGCCGCCCGTCAGGCCTTCGGGCCCGCAGGATCCGAGCCGGGCCGATCCTCCGGCGGGACCACCTTCTTGGCGGCCTCCTTGCCCTTCGCGATCTTGTCCGAGTACTTGCCCTGGGTCTTCTGATCGATGAAATCGCCGCCCTTGTCGATGGCGTCGTTGATCTTGTCGGCGTTCTTGGCCGCCGCGTCCTTGCCCTTGCCGATGAGGCCTTTCAGAGTGTCCGCGAAGCTCATAGCGTCGTTCCTTCCTCTAGCCCTTAGCACCGATGTAGCCGTCACCCCACATCTTCCCACCACGAATCCCGTGGTGGGGCGCCGCCGGGATCGACCCGCTGCCCCGGCATGGGCACCGCGATCGCCGTGCCCGCCGCCTCGGCCGCGCGCACCATCCGCCGCACGGGCTCCGACCATCCGTGGAAAGCGAGATTGAAGGTCGCCCAGTGGATCGGCACCAGCAGTCCGTGCCCCGCGTCGCCCGCGCACAGGTCGGCGTGCGCGCGGACCGCCTCCTCCGGGTTCATGTGCACGTCGCGCCAGCGCTCGTCGTAGGCGCCGATCGGCAGCAGCGTCAGGTCGAACGGGCCCAGCGCCGCACCGGCTTCCGCGAACGCCTTGGTGTACCCGGTGTCGCCGCCGAAGTAGGCGCGCCTGGTCGGGCCGACGATCGACCACGACGCCCACAGCGTGGTGTTGTGAACCAGGCCCCGGCCGGAGAAGTGCCGCGCCTCGGTACAGGTGAGCACCAGGTCCGAGCCTTCGTGCGCGCGTCCGAGTTCGGACAGCGAAATTGAAGCGCCCCAGTCCAATTCGACGATCCGGTGCTCCGGCACGCCCCAGTGCCGCAAGTGCGCGCCGATGCCGACCGGGACGAGGAACGGCGCCTTCTGGCGCAGCACCAGCTCGCGGACGGTGTCCTTGTCCAGGTGGTCGTAGTGATCGTGCGAGATGAGCACCGCGTCGAGCGCGGGCAAGTCCGCGAGCGGGGTGGGCACCGGGTGCATCCGGACCGGGCCGATCAGCGCGGACGGCGAAACCCGTTCGCTCCACACGGGATCGGTGAGCACCCGGTAGCCGTCGATCTCGATGAGCGCGGTGGCGTGCCCGTACCAGGTGACGGCCAAGTCGGCGGCCGCCTCCGGCAACTGTGGTGTGTGCAACGGGATCACGCCGGCCGGGCGGCCCACATTGCGTTTGGTGAGCGCCGAAATCAGCAGGGACGCAGCGGATCCCGCGGCGATCTGACTGCTCGGCTCGGTGTTGTGGAACTGCCGGTCGCGGTAGGTGGCCGCGCCCGCCGCGTACGGCTGAATGGCGGAGATGGACGCGCCCATCGCGGACGGGATCCCCCACGCCGCGCGGACCACCCAGGTCAGACCTAGCGCACCGGCCGCGGCGCCGACGAGGCCTCGAACGTTGATCATCATCGCCCCACGAAGTTCGCGGCGCGCTTCTCTTGTCTGGCCAGCCGCCCTTCCTTCGCGTCGGCGCTGGTCCACGCCGCCTCCAGCGCCGCGCGCTGCTGGGCGTTGTCCGGCTCGCGGGTGCCGTCGTCGTTGAGCACCAGCTTCATGTGCCGCAGCGACAGCGGCGCGAGCTGAGCGATCTGCTTGGCCCAAGACTGCGCGTCGGCCAGCGAGCCGAGGCGGTTGGCGAAACCGAAGTTGTAGGCGTCGGCCGCGCTCACCTGGTCGGCGCCGAGCAGGATGGTCCTGGCCGGGCCGCCGCCGATGAGCGAGGCCAGTCTGCGCATCGTCCACCGGTCCACCGAGATGCCGAGCTTCGCCGCGGGGATCGCGATGAACGCGTCCGGCGCGACGACCCGCAGATCCGACGCGAGCGCGATCTGCACGCCCGCGCCGAGCGCGCCGCCGTTGATGGCCGAGATCACCGGCACGGGAACGGACTCGATGGTGTGCAGCATCTCCAGCAGCCCGTCGAGGAACTCCTCGGCGTAGACGACGGACAGGTCCGCGCCCGCGCTGAAGATCGGGCCGCGCCCGGTCACCACGATCGCCCGCGCGTCGTCGGCGACGGCGGCGATAACGGCCTCGCGCAGCAGTGTGATGAGTTCGAGGTTGAGCGCGTTGCGCCGCTCCTCGCGCTGAAGTTCGATGGTCACCACGTCACCGTCTCGGCTAACTCCGAGCATGCGACCTCCCCAACTGAGCGATCCGTCTGGTTACCTTCACTGTGCCACAGCCGACGGCGTAGACCGCTCAAGCGGATACGATCTTCGGCTGTGCCGACAGACTTCGACATCCTGGTGATCGGCGCTGGTCAGGCAGGGCTGTCGGCCGGGTATCACCTCCAGCGTCTCGGGCTGCGCCCCGAACAGGACTTTCTCATCGTCGACCACGCGCCGGGACCCGGCGGGGCCTGGCAGTTCCGCTGGCCGTCGCTCACCCTGACCACGGTCAATCGGGTGCACGACCTCCCGGGCATGTCGTTCGCCGAGACCTTGCCGCCCGGCTCGGAGTCCGCGCCCGCGGCCACCGCCGTGCCGCACTACTACGAACTCTACGAAAAGCGCTTCGACCTGCGGGTGCACCGGCAGGTCTCGGTCAAGGTGGTGTGCGACCGCACCGAGGACGGCAGCCCGGCCGAGCGCGGCCCGGTCCTCAACGCCGAGACCGACGCCGCGGGCACGATCCGGGTGCGCGGCCTGATCAACGGAACCGGCACCTGGGAGCACCCCTTCATCCCGCGCTATCGCGGCGCGGAGACCTTCGCCGGACGCCAGCTGCACACCCACGACTACCGCAGCGCGGCGGAGTTCGCGGGCAAGCACGTGGTGATCGTCGGCGGCGGCGTGTCGGCGGTGCAGTTGCTCGACGAGATCTCCCAGGTGACCTCGACCACCTGGGTGACGCGGACCGAGCCGATCTTCCGCGACGCGTCGTTCGGCCCCGAGGACGGCCGCGCCGCCGTCGCCAAGGTGGAGGACCGGGTGCGCCGCGGACTGCCGCCCGGCTCGGTGGTCTCGGTGACCGGCCTGCGGCTCGACGACCGCCTCCGGGCCGCCAAGGAGCGCGGCGCGCTGCGCAGGCTGCCGATGTTCGACCACATCGAGCCGGACGGGGTGCGCTGGGCCGACGGCACGTTCCAGCACGCCGACGTGATCCTCTGGGCCACCGGATTCCGCAGCGCGCTGGATCATTTGGCGCCGCTGCGCCTGCGCGGACCCGGCGGCGGCATCACCATGACCGGACGGCTCGCCACCCAGGTCGCGGCGGACCCGCGCATCCACCTGATCGGCTACGGGCCGTCCGCGAGCACCATCGGCGCGAACCGCGCGGGGCGGGCGGCCGCCGTGGAGCTCACCGAATTCTTGCGGGCCGGCTAGACGTCCAGGCCCGCGGTCATGGTGTCCGGGTCGGGGCCGATGCGCGAGCCGGTGTCCAGCGCGGTGATCGCGGCCATCTGGTCATCGGTGAGTTCGAAGCCGAACACGTCGAGGTTCTCCGCGATGCGCGACGGGGTGACCGACTTCGGGATGACGATATTGCCGAGCTGCAGATGCCAGCGGATGATCACCTGAGCCGGGGTGCGGCCGACCTCGGCGGCCACGGAGGTGATGGTCTGATCGTCGAGCAGCGTGCCCTGGCCGAGCGGGCTCCAGGCCTCGGTGGCGATGGCGTGGCTCGCGTGGAAGTCGCGCAGTTCGCGCTGGGCCAGCCGCGGGTGTAGCTCGATCTGGTTCACCACCGGCGTCTCGCCGATCTCGCCGATGAGCTGCTGAAGGTGGGCTTCGGTGAAGTTGGATACGCCGATCGACTTGATGCGACCCTGCGACTTCAGCGACTGGAAGGCGCGGAAGGTGTCGACGTAGCGGTCGGCGGCGGCCACCGGCCAGTGGATGAGGTACAGGTCGAGGTAGTCCAGGCCGAGCCGCGCCATGCTCGCGTCGAACGCGCGCAGCGTGGAGTCGTAGCCCTGCTCGGAGTTCCACAGCTTGGTGGTGACGTAGATTTCGTCGCGCGGCAGGCCGAATTCGCGGATGGCGCGACCGGTGCCCTCCTCGTTTCCGTAGATCGCCGCGGTGTCGATGCTGCGGTAACCGGCCTCCAGCGCCGCGGTGACGACCGGGTACGCATCGTCGTCGGGCACCTGGAAGACGCCGAAGCCCAGTTGCGGGATCACGTTGCCGTCGTTCAGGACGATCGAGGGGATGGCGGAGGTCTCGCTTCTGAAGGTCACCCTGCGACGGTAGAAGTGTGGCGGCGAGCCGTCAACGCTGCCCCGTGGCGTGTTGACCCCCGGTTTGCCGCTCGACCAGCGCTTTTCCACCGGCCCACAGTGACGGTCACGACTCGGCGAGCCAGGGACCGTCCACCGACTCGAAGGCGCTCGCGGCCTCACCGACGGCCCGGCGCACCGAGACCACGCTGTCGCCGACCAGCAGCCGCCCCGCCGCGCGAGCCGGTCGACCACCTCGTCGCTCCGATCGAAGAAGAGATCCTCCTTGGTCGGAGCAGTCGACGAAACGTCGCCGATGCTCGGCCCGCGCTGCGGACTACGTGCTGCGTTCGGATTACACGCCGAAGTCGGCGTTCGGTCGGTATCGCGAGTCGATCGCGGAGCTCAGTGCTTCGTAGGGGGCGCCGGTTGGTCGTCGACTGTGGCCGGTAGGCCGAGTCGGCGGTAGCGGCGCTCGCGTAGGGCGCGGAGTTCGGCGTCGGGGTGGCGGCGCAGGGCGGCGAGTTCGGTTGATATGGCGGCGACCATGCGGCGGGCGAAGTCCACGGGTTCGTCGGCGGCGTCGGGGAATTCGGGCACGATGCGGTCGACCACCCCGTCGGCGAGCAGGTCGGCGGCGCGGATGCGTTGGGCGCGAGCGAGTTCGGCGGCGTGGTCGGTGTCGCGGTGGACGATGGCGCTCGCACCCTCCGGCGGCAGCGGGGCGAGCCAGCCGTGGGTGGCGGCCAGGACGCGATCCGCGGGCAGCAGGGCCAGTGCGCCGCCGCCGGTGCCCTGGCCGAGCAGCACGGAGACCGTCGGCGTGTTCAATGTCACGAGATCCGCTATGCAGCGGGCGATCTCGGGGGCCAATCCGCGCTCCTCGGCCTCCCTCGACAGCGCCGCGCCCGACGTGTCGATCACCAGCACCAGGGGCAGCCGCAACTCTCCAGCAAGCGCCATGCTGCGCCGCGCTTCGCGCAGTGCGGCGGGCCCCATGGAGTACCCGCCCTGCTGCCCGGACCGGTCGTGACCGAAGACCACGCACGGCTGGCCGCGGAAGCGCGCCAGCGCGTGCACGACGGTGCGATCGGACTCGCCCTGTCCGGTCCCGCTCAGCGGAACTCGTTGTGTCACATGGCGCAACAGGTCGCGAATGCCGGGCCGATCCGGCCTGCGGGAGATGAGCACGGACTCCCACGCCGAGACGGGCTCAGCCGCCTGCTTCCGATCGACGCGCGAATACCTTTCGCCCGCAGCCCAATCGGGCGTGGGCACGCCGCTCAACACGTTCAACGCCCGATGCGCGATACGGCGAAAGATGGACACCGTCACGGCGCCGTCGATAACCCCACGGCGGTAAAGGTTTTCGGCGGTCTGCACGCCCTCCGGAAACGGATGCCCGTACAGCGCTTGGTATACGCGGGGCCCGAGAAATCCGATCAGCGCACCGGGTTCGGCAAAAGTCATGTGCCCCAACGAACCCCACGACGCGAAGACGCCACCCATGGTCGGATTGCGCAGATAGACCAGATACGGATGGCCCGCCGCCTTGTGCGCGGCCACCGCGCCGGCGATCTTCACCATCTGCACGAAGGCGACCGTGCCCTCCTGCATGCGGGTGCCGCCGGAGGTCGGCGAGGCGACCAACGGCAGCCCGAGTTCGGTGGCCCGCTCGACCGCCGAGACGATGCGTTCCGCCGCGGCCACGCCGATCGAACCCGCCAAAAACCCGAATTCACAGGCGATTACGGCCACGCGACGACCACGCAGCAGCCCCTCGCCGGTGAGCACCGACTCATCGGTGCCCGCCGCGACCGCCGCCTTGTGCAACGCCTCGCTGTACCGCGGGGTCGCGGCCACCGTGATCGGTGGCCGGTCCCAGCTGACGAACGAGTCGGTGTCGAGCAGTTGGCCGAGCAGCTCGCGCGCCGAAATCCTCACCGAGGGAGTTTATCCACTCGATCTCCGGTGGACGCCGGCGCCGCGCGCGCTCAGTAGCCCTGCATCACCTTGCGCAGCGCGTACTCGGTGAGCGCGACCAAGGCCTGCTTGGCCGGGTCGCGCCGCCGCGCGTCGATGGACAGGATCGGCACGTCCGCGGGCACCGCGAGGGCCTGCCGGATGTCCTCGATCGGGTATCGCGGTGCGTCGTCGAACTCGTTGAGCGCCACCAGGAATGGCAGGCCGCGCGCTTCGAAGTAGTCGACGGCCGCGAAGCTGTCCTCGAGCCTGCGGGTGTCGACGAGCACCACGGCGCCGATGGCGCCGCGGATCAGGTCGTCCCACATGAACCAGAACCGGTATTGCCCCGGCGTACCGAACAGATACAGCACCAGGTCGTCGGCGAGGCTGATCCGGCCGAAGTCCATCGCCACCGTGGTGGTCGACTTCATCGGAATGCCGGTCAGATTATCGATTCCGGTACTGGCATTGGTCACCAATGCCTCGGTGCGCAGCGGAACGATCTCCGAGACAGCACCGACCAGCGTGGTCTTACCCACACCGAACCCACCCGCGACAACGATCTTCGCCGACGTCGGCTTGCTGGTGCGGGTGTCGACCTGTGCCGTCGAATCATATACGCCGGAGTCCACTGAGAACCCTTTCGATCAGCTCGCGACGTTCATCGTCGCTGGAATCGTCTTTCAAAGTCGCCGAGACGCGGACATGCCCGGCCTCGATCAGGTCGGCGACCAGCACGCGTGCCACCCCGATCGGGATACCGAGTCGGGCGGCAACCTCGGCAACGGACGGCGATTCTCTGCACAACTCCACGATTGACGTCTCGATGTTGGTCAGTTCGAACTGCCGCTCCAGGGCGACCGGATGCGATGCGACGAGCGCCTCCAACGCCAACTCGACCGCGGGCCTCGTTCGGCCTGCGGTCAACGAGTACGGGCGAACGAGACTGGGCTCGGCGCTCCCCAAGCGGTGATCTTCTATGTCCATCCCACCATCAGGAACCCATCGTGACGCGTGGCGTGGCCTGGACTGTCTGGCCAACCCGCTCGACCAACAACGCCATCTCGTAGCCGACCTGACCGATGTCACACGACGTGTTGGTCAGCACAGCAAGGTACGAGCCGTCGCCGACAGCCATGAGTAGCAGGTAGCCGTGCTCCATCTCGACGACGGACTGCAGCACGGTGCCGCCCTCGAACAGGTTCGAGACGCCGACCGAGAGGCTGGCCAGTCCGGCGGTGACGGCCGAGAGCTGCTCGGCGCGGTCGACGGGCAGCTGAGCGCTCGCGGCCATGAGTAGGCCGTCAGCCGAGACCAGGACGGCATGGGCTACGCCAGGAACCTCGTTGGCGAAGTTCGAAACCAGCCAATCCAGCTGACGATTCGTACCACCTAGATCGGGGTTCATCGGTCTCCTTTATCTCCGGTTAAGTTCATTGCTCTCATTGCGCGGCCATCCCGGACGCCCTGCTGATGACGACTCAAGCTGGACCTGATCGTTTCTGGATCACGGCTCGGTGCCCGTTCCACCGCACCGTTGACGGCGCCCGGGACCAGCCTTCCGCCCGGATTGCGTTGCGGCAACCCGGCCGCCGTCCTCGTCTCGGATTGTGCCTCGCTGGCCCGGCGGGCCGCCTGCCAACCCTCATCACCCGGTGATTCGAAGGAGGCGGCCACTTGGGACCTGTCCATATTCGGGTCTGACAGCCAGGCCGACATCATTTCCGCGAAAATCGGTGTTCCGCCCATGACGGAGTCGCCGGTCTCGACCGCGGGCTGCAGCCTGGTCTGGAAGAACGACGCCGTCCTCGACGGGTTCGCCCGATAGCTGTGCCGACCCGGATCGGCGCCCGCGGCCTCGGTGTCCGTCGACTGCTCGTCGCCGCCGGGCAGCGTACCCCGACTCCGTTGCGACAGACTGAGTCCCGGCGGAGTTTCCCGCTTCGGCAGGCCGTCGCCCGGCTCGCGCTGCGGCAGGTTCGGCGGTACCTGACTGCCCGGCTGACGCTGCGGCAGGCCGGTCGGCGTCACGTCCCGCTGCGGCAGGCTCGCCGACGCGGCGTGCCGCTGCGGCAGGCCACCGGCGTTCGGATCGCGTTGCGGCAGAATCGAATCGCGCTGCGGCAGACCGCCGGTGCTCGGATCGCGCTGCGGCAGAATCGAATCCCGCTGCGGCAAGCCACCCGCACTCGGCTCGCGTTGCGGCAGACCACTCGCGCTCGGATCACGCTGCGGCAGACCGCCCGCGCTCGGATCACGCTGCGGAAGTCCACCCGCGGCCGAATCCCGCTGTGGCAAACCACCAGCAGCCGGATCGCGTTGCGGCAGACCGCCCGGCTCACGCTGCGGCAACCGCCGGCGGCAGGCTCGCGCTGCGGCAGACCGGGCAGGCTCCCGGAACTCGGCTCACGCTGCGGC
>NZ_BAGH01000049.1 GCF_000308715.1 Nocardia tenerifensis NBRC 101015 | reverse complement strand
GTGGCGTACCCGGAAATCCATTACGCCACGGCGCCTTTGCGGGCCGAGGCGCGGACCGCGGGCAATCCGGAGAATGTAAATCTGTGGGCGGGACAGACTCACACACTGGCCCCGAGCTACCAGCCGGCGAACTGGTGCGCACGCTCGCCGCCGAGACGAAAACCGCACTGAAAGCAGCACTTTCGCGGCGAATCCAGGATTGTTGACAACGACTTTCGATTAGAATCGAGTCGCATCGCTTCGGCCACCACCCTTGGAGGAGAGCGCTATGTCCCTCGATGTCCCCGCCCCACTGCTCGAACGCGCCGAACGCGGCGAGGTCGACGACGCCGACTTCGTCGAGGTCGTCCGGCAATCGCTGCCCTACGCCTGGGAAGTGGTCAGCCGGGTAGCCGGCGAACTGCGTTCCGGCACAGCCGAATACGCCGACAATGTGGTTCCACCGCCGGACGAGGTCGCCCGAGGGCAGCTGCTGCGCGCCATGGCCTCCGACGCCATCCGCGGCGGGCTGGAGCGCCATTTCGGCGTGAAGCTCGCCTTCCAGAACTGCCACCGGGTGGCGGCCTTCCCGCTGGCCGCGGTCGGCGGCGACACCTACCGCACGTTCATCGGAACCAGGGCCCAGCTGCTGAATCAGAGCCCGGAACTGCGTAACTGCTGACGATCGAACGGTAAAGCCCGGCGCGACAAGCGAGTTCGCGCCGGGCTTCCGTAGTCAGGACAGCGTGGTGACCGTCAGGTCGCCGTCCGCGTACTGGGCGCGCAGGCGCTTCTTGTCGTACTTGCCGACGCTGGTCTTGGGCACCTCCGCGATGAACGTCCAGTGTTCCGGCAGTTGCCATTTCGCGAACTTGTCGGCCAGGTACTCGCGCAGCTCGACGGGCTCCACCTCGGCGCCCTCGGCGAGCACGATCGCCACCAGCGGCCGCTCGTCCCACTTCTCGTCCGGGACCCCGATCACGGCCGCCTCGGCGACGGCCGGGTGACCCACCACGGCGTTCTCCAGATCCACCGACGAGATCCACTCGCCGCCGGACTTGATCACGTCCTTCGACCGGTCGACCAGCGTGAGGTAGCCCTCCGGGCTGATCTTGCCGACGTCACCGGTGCGCAGCCAGCCGTCGTCGAACTTGTCCGGATCGACCTCGGCGCCGTCGGGCGAGTAGTAGGAGCCGGTGATCCACGGACCGCGAACCTCCAACTCGCCCAGCGCTTCTCCGTCGTTGGGGACCACGGTGCCGTCGTCGGCGACCAGCCTGGCCTGCACGCTCGCCGGGAAACGGCCCTGGGTGTAGCGGTACTCCCACTCGTCCTCGCCGGTCACGCCGGACGGCGGGTGCGCGACGCTGCCGAGCGGCGAGGTCTCGGTCATGCCCCACGCGTGCAGGATCCGCACGCCGTGCTTCTCCTGGAAGGCCCGCATCATCGACGGCGGCACGGCCGAACCGCCGACCACCGCCGTGCGCAGATGCGTGATGTCCTGCGGGTTCGCGGCCAGCCCCGCCAGCACGCCGCCCCAGATGGTCGGCACCGCGGCGGCGAAGGTCGGCTGCTGCGCCGCCATCATCTCCAGCAGCGGACCCGGCTGCAGGAAGCGGTCCGGCATCAGCACATTCGCGCCCGACATCAGCGCCGCGTACGGGATGCCCCAAGCGTTCGCGTGGAACAGCGGGACGATGGCGAGGATGGTGTCGCGGCCGGTGAAGGCCATACCGCTCGGCGAGCACACCTGCATCGCGTGCAGCCAGTTCGAGCGGTGCGAGTACACGACGCCCTTCGGGTCGCCGGTGGTGCCGGAGGTGTAGCACATCGCCGCGGCGGAGCGCTCGTCGATCACCGGGAAGTCGTAGGTATCCGGTTGCGCGGCAAGCAATTCGGTGTAGGAGTGCACCTGAACGCCGTCCGGGGCCGACAGCGCCGACGCGTCGCCGTTGACCACGATGACGTGCCGGACCGTCTTCAGGTTCGGCAGGTACTGGGCGAACATCGGCAGCAGCGTGCCGTCGACGAGCACCACCTGGTCCTCGGCGTGATTGGCCACGTACACGAGCTGCTCGGGGAACAGCCGGATATTGAGCGCGTGCAGCACCGCGCCCATCGCCGGCGCCGCGATGTAGGCGACCAGGTGCTCGTTGTTGTTCCACATGAAGGTGCCGACTCGATCGCCGATGCCGATGCCCAGCCCACGCAGCGCGTTCGCCAGCCGCGCCGCGTCCGCGCCGACTTCGCGATAGGTCATGGTGCGCACGCCCGTCCCGGTCCAGGTGGACACGGTCGAATCGCCGACAAACGTCGATGCGTAGCGCAGCAACGTCGCCAGCGACAACGGCTCGTCCTGCATGGTGCTCAACATCGGGAACTCCTTTTTCTTCGGGTGACCTTCACTCAGAAAGCCAAGTCTGTTGCGGTGGAAGGCACCGGCGATCGCGGCGCGCGGATCTGTATGCCGACAGCCCGGAAAAGACGCGCCGGTCAGCCGGCAAACCCGGCTCGGGCGTTCGACATTCGGCATCGGCGAGTGGCGAATCCTGCGCAATCCAGCGCTGACAGCTCATGTCAGGCGGATTCGAGAGGTCGCGGGCGCGCGTCAGCATGGTTCAGCTAATTCCGACCATGAGCCGCATCACATGGCGAATGCTACCCAACAGTAAAGCCCGCGGGGCGGCGCTCATCGGGATTGTTCTCCGGAGACTAATCCGACGGCATCCGCAGTCACTTCAGGCGGAACAGTCAGGCTGAGCCCGCGTGGGCCGGGTAGGCGTGGACCACGGCGGTGTTCAGTTTCGGGACGACGTGGGTGAGGGTGTGCTCGGCCTCGTGGGCGACGCGATGGGCGTCGGCGAGGGTGATGGTCGGGGCGACGTCCAGTTCGACGTCGGCGTGCAGGCGGTGACCGATCCAGCGCATCCGCAGGCTGCGCACGCCCTGCACGCCCGGCTCGGCGGCGAGGGCCCGCTCGGCGGCGGTCACCAGGCCCGGCTCGACCGCGTCCATCAGACGGCGCAGCACATCCCTGGCCGCGGTGCGCAACACCGCGAGGATCGCGACGGTGATCAGCAGCCCGATGATCGGGTCGGCGACCGGGAATCCGAGCGCGACGCCCGCCGCGCCCAGCAGCACCGCCAGCGAGGTGAAGCCGTCGGTGCGGGCGTGCAGGCCGTCGGCGATCAGCGCGGCCGAGCCGATCTGCCGCCCGACCCTGATCCGGTACAGCGCGACGGCCTCGTTGCCGAGGAAGCCGATGACCCCGGCGAGCGCGACCCACCCCAGATGCTCGATGGGCACCGGCGCGAGCAGCCTGCGCACCGCCTCGTACCCCGCGATCAAAGCCGACAGCGCGATCATCGCGACGACGAACAGGCCGGCGAGATCCTCCGCGCGCCCGAATCCGTAGGTGTAGCGCCGGGTCGCCGCGCGCCGTCCGAGCGCGAACGCGATCCACAGCGGCACCGCGGTCAACGCGTCGGAGAAGTTGTGAATGGTATCGGCCGCCAGTGCCACGGACCCCGACGCGACCACCACCAGTACCTGCAAGATCGCGGTGACGCCGAGGACAACCAGGCTGATCTTCACCGCTCGAATGCCTACGGCGCTGGCCTCCAAGGCGTCGTCGACACTGTCGGCGGCGTCGTGGCTGTGCGGCACGAAGATCTCTCGGACGATGCCGCGCAACCCTTTTGGATGCTCGTGGGGGTGTCCGTCGTCGTGATGATGCCCGTGCCCGTGCCCGAAAACATCGCTACGCCAAGAGCTTTCGTCGTGAGCGTGGCTCTCGCCGTGCCGGTGGCCCGCATCTTGTTCGTGGCTCTCGCCGTGCGGGTGGCTCTCACCGTGGCCATGAACTTCGCCGTGGCCTTGATGGATACCGTCCGCCGCACTTCCCTCGGCGCGCATCGAACGCCATTGCTCTGAGCCTTTTTTCAGATGACTCATTGCGCCGCACCCGTCCGGCTCGCCGGTAGCTCGCGCACGGCGGCGTCGCCGCGATGATGTGGCGGCACGCCGGGGCCCGCGTGTTCGGCGTTGTAGACCGCGTCCACGACCAGCTGCCGGACGTGCTCGTTCTCCAGGCTGTAGTAGATCGTCGTGCCGGAGCGGCGGGTGCTCACCAGGCGCGCCATGCGCAGCTTGGCCAGGTGCTGGGAGACCGAGGGCGCGGGTTTGCCGATGTAGCCCGCGAGGTCGTTCACCGACAGCTCGCGGTCGACCAGCGCCCACAGCACCTGGACCCGGGTGGCGTCGGCGAGCATCCGGAAGATCTCGACCACCAGACCCACCTGGTCGTCCGCCAAGAGCGCGCGACCTCCCTGGCTATCTGCATTCATACGCAGATAGTAGACCAGACGAAGCGGCCGCTACCAGATCGAGTTCACCCCCATCGGACCGGAATGGCGGCGACACCCCCTGCGTGGCCGCCGACATGCCGGTCCGTCCCCATAGAACCGAACTCTGTCTTAGTCGCTGTGGCGCTAGTGCGCCAGTCAACCTGCCGAACCAACATCCGAATGAGACATACCCAAGCGCCGGGGGTCGCCAGTCAACTGACGGCTAACGCTGTGACCAGCGCGAATTCGTCGGAGCCGCAAGGCCGCTCGGCCTCTCGAAATGCAATTGCATTTGCACGCCTATTGCGATCCGACCGGTCGTCTTTGTCGGTTTACCCAGGCCGATCAGCCACACGCCTGGCGCGGGCCGCCTATCCGGTGGGCCAGTAGGAAATTCATCATCGTGTGTTGCAGTGCGAATCCGCGTGCGGATTGCATCAGCAGCCCGCCGCCGATGTGGTCGGGTCCGAGGGGCGTGTGGAACTCGGCGAGGGCACAGCTACCGGTGTCGTAGCGCTCGACCGTGGTCGGCACCGGGTCCGTATTCACAGTAACCGCCGTGGGTACCGAGGGCGTGGCCGCCTCGCCCGCGAGTCGGTAGGCGCCGAGCCACTGCGCCAGATTCGCGCGGCCGATCGGGTACAGGCTGGTCTGATCGGCCAGGTCCTGGAGGAAGAAGCCGGGCACCGGGCGCGCCCGCGCCCCCATCGCCGAGACGATCGACGCGCCGCTCAGATCCGCGCGGAAGATCTGCGGATCGAGCTGATAAGGCCCGCCTGCCATGGGGGCGATGGCCGCGTACAGGTCCGGGTAGGCCGCGGCCAGCACCGTGGACATTGCGCCGCCCGCGGAGTAGCCGCCGACATACACCCGCGCGCGGTCCAGCCCGAACTCGTCGATCAGGGCGGTGGTGAGGTCGGCGATGATCGACGACTCCCCTTGTCCGCGTGGTTGATTCGCCGGGTCGAACCAGTTCCAGCAGAAGCGCTCGTTGGCCGCACCGGTCTGGATCGGATAGGCGAGCACGAAACCGAGTTCGTCGGCGAGCCTGGTCAGCGCGAAGCCGGTGTCGGCGAGTTGGCGCTGAGGATCGGTGCAGCCGTGCAGGTAGACCATCAGCGGCTTGCCCGTGGGATCGCCCGGCGGAACGTGCAGGTAGTAGTCCCTGGCGCCCACCGCGTTGCTGAACACGCGCTCGACTACCGGCGTCGCGTGCGCCGAAGGCGTTGCGGTGAGCAGGATTTGCGCGCACAGCGCCGACAGCGCGAGCATCAGGCTCCGCAGACGACCGCGAGGCACCATCGGAATCCTTCCAGGGTCACGATCGAATGCGGCGTATTCCGCACGGGCACAGCGAGTTCCACGCATACTAATCGATCGCTCACGCGGGCGGGGGTGCCCATCCGACGGCGGCGACCTGACGCGCGGACTGCGGGCTCGCTAGGCATGTGTCGAAGTCCGGCCGGATGCATCCGGGGGCTGGATCGTCGCCTGGCAAGGCGGAGCAGCTGACAGCGGGGGGTGTCGCCGGGTAAGGCGGAGCAGCCGGCAACGGGTTTGTATCGGCGACGACGACAACGCGGCCAGACGGCGATCCAGCCACCGGACGCGCCGGATGGAACTCGGACGCAGGGCCTACCGTAGAGGCATGCCAGTGGATCGAATGCTGCCGACGTCCGAGGCTCGGGACCTGCTCGAGCTGACCCGCGATATCGCCGACAAGGTGCTCGAGCCGCGGGTCGTGGAGTGCGAGAAGACCGGGACCTTCCCCGACGGCGTCTTCCCCGCCCTCGGCGCGGCCGGCCTGCTGAGCCTGCCGTACCCCGAGGAGTTCGGCGGCGGCGCCCAGCCCTACGAGGTGTATCTGCAGGTGCTGGAGGAGCTCGCGGCGCGCTGGGCGGCGGTCGCGGTGGCGGTCAGCGTGCACAGCCTGTCCTGCCATCCGCTGTTCACCTTCGGCACCGACGAGCAGCGGCAGCGCTGGCTCGCCGACATGCTGTCGGGCGAAACCATCGGGGCCTACAGCCTTTCCGAGCCGCACGCGGGTTCCGACGCGGCCGCGCTGCGCTGCCGCGCCACGAGGGTCGACGGCGGATATCGGATCACCGGCGCGAAGGCGTGGATCACCAATGGCGGCCGCGCCGACTTCTACACCCTGTTCGCGCGCACCGGCGAAGGCTCGCGCGGCATCTCGTGCTTCCTGGTGCCGCGCGACACCGAGGGCCTGAGCTTCGGCAAGCCCGAGGAGAAGATGGGCCTGCGCGCCGTGCCGACCACCACCGCGGCCTACGACGACGCCTTCCTGCCCGACGAGCGCCTGATCGGCGAAGCGGGACAGGGACTTTCCATCGCCTTCAGCGCCCTCGACTCCGGCCGGCTCGGGATCGCCGCCGTCGCAACGGGTTTGGCGCAGCGCGCGCTCGACGACGCCGTCGCCTACGCCAAGGAGCGAGAAGCGTTCGGCCGCCACATCATCGACCATCAGGGCCTCGGGTTCGTGCTCGCCGACATGGCCGCCGCCGTCGACTCGGCCCGCGCCACCTACCTCGACGCCGCCCGCCGCCGCGACGCCGGGCTGCCCTACTCGCGCCAGGCCAGCGTCGCCAAACTCGTCGCCACCGACGCCGCCATGAAGGTCACCACCGACGCCGTCCAGGTTCTCGGCGGTTACGGCTACACCCAGGACTTCCCGGTCGAGCGCTACATGCGCGAGGCCAAGGTCATGCAGATCTTCGAGGGCACCAACCAGATCCAGCGGCTCGTCATCGCCCGCCAACTCGCGGGGAACTGACCGGTCCTCGTGGCCGAAAATGCCGATTCCGTGTCCGCGGATCTCTTCGGACCTGCGGATTCGGCCTTTAGGCTCGCTACATGACCACGCCGTCCATCATCATTGTCGGAGCGGGATTCGCCGGGCTCGGCCTCGCGCTCGAGCTGCGGCGGGCGGGGGTCGACTCGTTCACCATCCTCGAGCGCGCAGCGGATCTGGGCGGCGTGTGGCGGGAGAACACCTACCCCGGCGCCGCGTGCGACGTGCCGTCGCCGCTGTACTCGTGGTCGTTCGAGCCCAAATCCGATTGGCCCCGGCGCTTTTCGGAGCAGCGCGACATCCACGCGTACATGCGCGGCGTCGCCGAGAAGCACGACCTCGCGCGGTTCATCCGGTTCGGCACCGAGGTGAGCGACGCGGAGTTCGACGAGCGGACGGGGCGCTGGACCGTCACCACCGTCGACGGCGCCCGGCTCACCGCCGACGTCTTCGTGCCCGCCGTGGGCCAGCTCTCGCGACCCGCCATGCCGAACATCCCCGGCATCGACTCCTTCGCCGGACCCGCCTTCCACTCCGCCGAGTGGGATCACTCGGTCGAGCTGGCCGGGAAACGCGTCGCCTGCATCGGCACGGGAGCCAGTGCGATCCAATACATTCCGCGCATCCAGCCCGAGGCCGCGCATCTCACGCTGTTCCAGCGCTCCGCGGCGTGGGTGCTGCCGAAGTTCGACACCGAGTACAGCGCGACGCACAAGGCGGTGTTCAAGTATCTGCCGCCGACCCGGCTCGCCGAGCGGTTCGCGATCTGGTCGCTGTTCGAGGTGCTCGCGCTGGCGCTCAGCGACATCCCCTCGATGAAGACGCCGGTGATCGCGCTGGCCGACCGGCACCGGCGCAAGCAGGTTCCCGACGCCGAGCTGCGCGAGAAGCTGACCCCCGACTACGCGGCCGGATGCAAACGCGGCCTGTTCTCCAACGAGTACTTCCCCGCGCTGGCCCAGCCGAACGTCACAGTGGAGACCACCGCCATCGAGGCCGTCACCCCGACCGGCATCCGCACCGCGGACGGCGTCGAGCACGAGGTCGACGTCATCGTGTACGGCACCGGATTCAAGGGCACCGAGTTCCTCGCGCCGATGAACATCTACGGCCTCGGCGGGCGCAAGCTGGCCGACGTCTGGGGCGAGGAGGGGGCGCGCGCGTTCCTCGGCCTGTCCGTGCCGAACTTCCCCAACCTGTTCATGATGTACGGCCCGAACACCAATGTCGGCTCCGGTTCGATCATCTACATGCTCGAGTCGCAGGCGCGCTACATCCGCCAGGTGGTGCAGTACCTCACCGACCGGCCCGGCCGCCACCTCGCCGCCCGCGCCACCACCGAACAGCACTGGGACGACTGGCTCCAGCGGCGGCTGAAAGACACACCGTGGAACTTCTGTTCCAGCTGGTACCGCAACGCGGCAGGCCGCATCACCAACAACTGGCCCGGCGCCACCGTGCTCTATCGGTGGAAGACAAAGACTTTCGACCTCGCCGACTACGACGAGGCACAGGCCGAAGCGAGCTAGCCGCTCCCTCGTTCAGCCGGGTCTCAGCAATCGCGCAGTAAACTGAGGCTGGTTCGGATCCGGCGACGGAAGAGGTACGCGGTGTTGTGGCTACTGATCGTTGTGGTGATCGTCGCGGTCGGCGCCCTCGTCGTCCTGCAGAGCCGCCAGCGTGCGCGGCGCACGGCCGATGAACTCGCGGACGCGCTGGCCGACGCGCGTCAGGTCAACGAGCGGCTCGGCGGGCAGATCTACAACCTCACGGGGTCGAACGACGCCGCCAAGCAGGCGTTGGTCGACGCATCCGAGCGGCATCTCGCCGCCGGTTCGCAGCTCGATCAGGCCCGCACGCCCGCGCAGGCTCGGCTGGCGAAGCAGACCGCGCTCGAAGGGTTGTATTACATTCGCGCCGCACGTAGTGCCATGGGCATGGATCCCGGTCCCGAGGTTCCCGCGCTGGACGGGCAGGACACGGCGGGCAAGGTCACCGAGCGGCGGGTCGTCGAGCACGACGGGCGGGAGATCGCGGCCTCGCCGGAGCCCTCGTCGGCGACGCCGAACTACTTTCCCGGCGGGCGGGTTGCCGGGCGGCCGGTGCCCGCGGGGTGGTACTCCGAGCCTTGGTGGAAGCCCGCGTTGATCGGTGGGGCGTGGGGGTTGGGGTCGGCGCTATTGTTCTCGTCGCTGTTTTCCGGGATGTCCGGGGTGGGGTATGACGCGCAGGGGTTCGAGAGTGGGTATGGGGAGGGATATCAGGACGGGTTGGCCGCCGGGGGTGATGGGTTCGATTCGGGTGGTGCCGCGGATGCCGGATACGACTCGGGTGGGTTCGACGACGCCGGATACGACTCGGGTGGATTCGACGGTGGCGGTTGGGATAGTGGTGGATTCGACGGGGGCGGATTCGACAGTGGCGGCGGGTTCGACGGTGGCAGCTTCTGACCGCGTAGCGCTTTCCCTCTTCGGGTACTACGGCTAGCCCCACCCTTGATGCGCCAGCCTGCCCGATTGCCTCCGCACCGCAGTGTGCCGGACTGTTGATGAATGATCTTGCAGCGCGATCGGACCGCGGTCATCGCGGCCGCACTGATAGCCGTCGGCACGATCACCGCGGCCTGCCGGAACGCGTCCGGGCCGGCCGAGCTTTCATCCGGATTCTGGGAAGTCGTCGACTACGGCAGCGTCCTCTCCGTGCGATCCGACTCCGTGGAGACCTACCAGCTGACCGACCTCAGCTGCCTGAAGGAGGGGACCGCTACCCGCTCCGGAAGTAGTTACCTCACCGACGACAAGGACGTGCTCACCCTGCGTCCCGGCGACGGACCGGATCAGGCCGAGCTGCACATCGACGGATCGCCGGGCGACCGCACGCTGCGGCGACTCACCGCTCTACCCGAGAAGTGCACCAGCTCCAGCCGGCCCGCGTCCTTCGACGTCTTCTGGCAGACATTCCAGGAGAACTATCCGTTCTTCGCCGCGAAAGGCATTGACTGGCAACAGGTCCGGGATCGATTCCGTGATCGCGCGATCAGCGCCGAGCAACGCGGCGACGACGCCTCGCTGTTCGCGACGTTACGAGACATGGTCTCACCGCTCAACGACGCACACGTCGTCATCTCGGCCGGCGACAGCGGATTCTTCGGCCAGGGCAGGCCGGGAACAGTCGTCCCCAGCCCGCAGTTCGACCAGCGCGTCAAAGAGCATGTCCAACAGCGCGATCTCCACCACCCGCTCGCCGACTACGCCAACGGCCGCATCAGCTACGCCGACCTCCCCGATCAGAACTACGGCTACTTGCGCGTCTCCTCCTTCAGCGGCTACACCCCCGTACGAACCTTCGCCGCCGACAGCGCCGAACTGGACCGCGCCCTCGACGCCATCTTCACCCCCGACCGCCTCACCCGCCTACGCGGTCTGATCCTCGACCTACGCCTCAACGGCGGCGGCTCCGACAGCCTCGGCCTCCAACTCGCCGCCCGCCTCACCGACCGCCCCCACTTCGCCTACGCCAAAAAGACCCGCACCACCCACCCCCAACCCCAGCGAGTCACCCCCGCCCCCGCCGCCTTCGCGGGCCCGATCGCCCTCCTCACCAGCGGCTCCACCATCAGCGCCGGCGAAACCTTCACCCAGGCCATGCTCGAACGCCCCTGCCACAACAAGAATCGGCCAACCCACCCAGGGCGTCTTCTCCGACGTCATGCAGCGCAACCTCCCCACCCACCCCACCTGGTGGTTCACCCTCCCCAACGAAGAATTCCTCACCTCCGACAACCGAACCTTCGACGGACCAGGCATCCCACCCCTCCTCCCCGAGCCCGTCTTCACGGAAGAAGAATTCGACCAGCAGCGCGACTCCGCCTTCGACCGCGCGCTCCGCTGGCTCACCACCGGCTCTTGACGCCCTCAACACTTGCGGATCGCCTGGTCACCCCACCCCTCCCCCACTCACAACCAATCCATTTCAGTCCGACCGCCCCAACCCGGTAGACTCCCCGACGTCCGGGTTCAGCATCCTCACGCTCCCCCGGTCAGCCCTCGTAGCTCAGGGGATAGAGCACCGCTCTCCTAAAGCGGGTGTCGCAGGTTCGAATCCTGCCGAGGGCACAATCTTTTTGCAGGTCAGCGGCCCGTCTTGCGGAGGCTGACCACCTTCGACCCCGCTTCGGTACGCAGTGAGTACGCAGTAGCGAAGTTGGCGCGTGCCGAATCGAGTCTGTTCGCCAGCTCCTCTAGGTCGTCATCGAACAGATCAGCGTAGAAGTCCAGGGTTGTACTCGGTTTGTCGCTCGTCAGCCAGTAGCGCGGCGAGTTGCTCCCGCCGTTCATCCGTAAGCGTCAGCTCGGCCATGCCGTCAATTCTCGCCTGAGGACGCAGATTTCGCGATGTGTTCATGAAATTCGTTGTCAAGTAGGCATCCGGAGCCAGGCGCGCGTCTGGGCACAACTGAGGGTAGATGGCTTGGGCGTCTCTAACGAATGAGAGCCGCGCAGTGCCCGCACAAAGCCCGAACAGTGCCCGAACAGGTTTAGTCCCGTTTTTGAGCAAAATGCCCACTCGAAAATGGGGTCTGACCTGCGCCTTCGCCGCAGGGCTCCCGCTCTTGCCGTTCCCGATTCTCTCGGGCTTCGCTGTTCCAAGAGAATCGGGAACAGTGAGAGCGAGAGCCAGAGTGGTTCAGTCTGAAGGTGAAGTGGCGAGTTGAGGGGGTAGTGGAGGGGACCAAAAGTGAGAGTTGGGTGGGTGGTTACGACTCCGTGTGGATGCTTGGTTTAGAGCGGCGGCGGTCGGTTGAGTGCGAAGGCGGAGGCCTAGAGCGCGGTAGCCGGGAGAGTCGGAGTCGGGTGAAGGGCGCGTGACGATCGGTCGGGCTAGCTGGCAGGGTCCACAAGGCGAACGGCCGGAATCGCTTCGTTTGATGCTTAAGAATCAAACGAAAGCGGAGCAGACCACGCTACCTAATGACACGTCATTGATTGATGCCTAAGGATCACCCTGCCGGACTACCCACTCAAGAGACCACGATTGATTCCTAGGCATCAACGCCGGGAGGGCGGTTCAGCGTGCCCCAGGGAGCCACGACGCACTCGTCCGGTTACTGGATGTTCTTCCCCGATGGTCAAGGCCCAGGCACCCGGTACGGCGAGTAGTGTAGCGACCCGATGGAGAACATTGCGAGGACCGTCGAAGCGAGAGGGGACTAATGCGCAAGCCGCCGACGCCGAATACGGCATCCGAAATCGTCGGTCTCTATACGGAGGGCCGTCGGGATTTTCACAAGGCCTCCTTAGACGGCGCCGACTTTTCGGGATTGAACCTTAGGGGCGCATCATTTCTGTATTCCTCGCTCCGCGGCGCAAACTTTACAGGCGCGTCCCTCACGCATGTTCAGTTCAAGGGGGCAACACTCGATGCCGCATCCATGGTCAGGGCTTCCATAAATGCCGCCGATCTAATTGGAGCATCCTTTTGCGGTGCCGATATGACCGAGTGCGACCTCACGGGGGCCGCGCTCAATGACGCAAACTGCACCGAAACAAAAATGACCGGAGTCAATTTTGGTAACGCGCAGCTTTCGAGAGCGGTATTTCATGGGGCTAAATTAAACAATATTCGACTTAGTAGCACAACTTTAGCGGACATGGATATAGGACCATTCTGCACTGCTGAGCATGTCGGACATTCGAATCCGTCGACCATAGATGCCCGGGCGGTTATGAAGACGTACACGAGCCCCCGCCTAAAGGGGTTTATGATTGAATGCGGCGTGCCGCCGATTTTTGCGGAGTACATGATCGACTGCGCTCGCGCCTTGGGCGAGCCTTTGATAGGGAGATTGATGCAAAGCACCTTTATTAGCTACGGAGGGCCTGATGCGAAATTTGCAGCGAAGCTCTACGAAGCTCTAAAGGCCCATGGAGCGATTGTTTTTTATTTCCCAGAGTCCGCGACCTTGGGCGAGAGGATCGACAATGAGATCTACCGTCGCTTGAGTGAGCATGACCGGGTTATACTGATTTGCTCACGGGCTTCTCTGGACCGCCCTGGAGTACTTCATGAGATTCAAGAGACCTTCGACAGAGAAGCCCGTGATGGTGGCGCTACATATCTGCTACCAATCATGTTGGACAACTACGTACTTACGGACTGGAAGAAGGCCCATCCGGCGCTGGCGGAGAGAGTGGGCCGACGGGTCGTGGGTGATTTTCGGGGCGCAGATAAGAGTGCTGCAAAATTTGCCGCCGCTCTTAATAGATTAATTGACGCACTAAAGACGTCTCGTCCAGCCGTATAGAGGAGCGCAGCCCGTCCAGTGCGGGTCCCCCGGACAGCGCCCCCACGCCTCGGCTGGAGAGCACACCTGATGGGCATCATAGTTTGACGTGGCTCCGCACAAGACGGACGCCTCGGCCCCAACGTGCGATCCCCGGCAACCATAAGAGCTGCCGGGCAATCGCGAGATGGCCCAGACGGCGGGTACGCACGGAGTACGCAGCAGCGTCATGGATGGCCGGATGCGACCAACGTTGTCAACCATGCATGCGCAGTTCAGGGTATTGCGCCCAACAGATCACACATTCACAAACGCGGCAAACCGGGCATAAACCGCTCTCCTAAAGCGGGTGTCGCAGGTTCGAATCCTGCCGAGGGCACAGTCGAGACCATGCGCGGTTGCCCGGTGCTCCTGACCGGTGAAAACAACTCAAAGACACCCATCGAGGACGTTGGCCTGCCTCTGGCTCAGCCGCGCCGCGGTCTTACCCGTGTGCCCATCATGTAGGAACTGTCCTTACCAGTGACGTTTCCGAACAACACGCTGTCGATTCCGAGGCCTTCTTTCGCGTAGCGCCGATCATATTTCGGCTCACGCTCGGTGGCTGATTCCAATCTCCGGACAGTATGCATTTCGTTGGCTATTAGCCAACCAAATGCACACCTGGGCTAAAGATCGCTGCGTGCAGTGTGCCGCCTCCTACGGCCGCTTGGGTCGGCCGATAGAGCCGTAAGCGGGCGGCTGCCGAGAGCGACTTGTCGATGTGACCCCGAGCATCCGCCCCTCCGGGAGGTGTCCGGATCAGGTTTGATCGAGTGCCGATGACTTTCGCGATGCGATCGCCTCTGTATTGACAGGAGGTGGTTGCTATGCCGGAACGGGGCTTTGTAGGGGCGAGGCAGGCGGTCGAGGTGGGCGGTCGGGCGCTGATGGACGAGGTGTCATCACAGCGGTTTGCGACGGACGAATCGCGCCGTGCGGAGCTCGGGATCCTCTTCGCCGCCGGGATGCCGCAGGTCGCGTCTGCCACCAGTATCGGTGCCCTCTACGGCGAGCACCAGGCAATCGGAACCTTCTCCGTCACAGCAGCATTCGGCCGCTGCTCACGTCCGCCGACGCCGAGGTCGCATGGGTGGACAGAGACAGCGCAATCGTAACGCAGCTGAAGGAATACAAGCTCACTGGCCGCACACTTCGCGCGCTTGCGTGATCAACAGGAAAGAGATGGATATGTTGCTGGAGAACAAGAATGTGGTCGTCTATGGCGCGGGTGGGGCGGTTGGTGGTGCGGTTGCGCGGGGGTTTGCACGCGAAGGGGCGCGGGTCTTTCTGACGGGGCGTAACGCGGAGAGGGTCGGCACCGTCGCGAAGGAAATTTCGGCCGGCGGCGGAGCTGTCGAGACGGCTGTGGTGGACGCGTTGGACGAGGAATCGGTTGCCGGACATCTTGACGCGGTGGTCGCAGATGTTGGTCGAATCGATGTGTCGTTCAATGCGATTGGGATTTCGCCGCGGGGACTGCAAGGTATTCCGTTCACCGACCTACCGGTTGAGAATTTCATGCGGCCGATCACGACCTACGCTCAGGCTCACTTCGTGATCGCGAAATCTGCTGCGCGACACATGATCCCGCAAAAATCAGGGGTGATCCTGATGCATACGCCCGAGCCGGCTCGGGTGAGTTTGCCGCTGGTGGGCGGTATGAGTGTGGGGTGGGCGGCGATGGAGGCGCTCAATCGGGCGTTGTCGGCGGAATGGGCTCAGCACGGTGTTCGTTCGGTCTGTCTGCGTACGACGGGCATGGTCGATACACCGACGATCGATGTGGTGTATGGGCTGCATGCCGATGCGATGGGTATCTCCACAGATCAAGTTACCGCCGCGATGACGGCGATGACGCATCGCAAACGCCCGACCGCACTGGCCGAACTTGTCTCCGTCGCAACATTTCTCGCTTCCGATCAGGCCGCGGCGATGACCGGAACCGTGGCCAACCTGACCGGCGGAATCATCGTCGACTGACCCCGCGCCCGACCGCCACACCTATGTGCGGTCGGGCCATCCGCTATCCGAGGAGCAAAAGCAATGAACGATCTACTCGCGACCGCGATCACCGCGCACGGCGGTTTGGAACGGTGGAACCGCATCAAGACGATCCGCGTCGATGCCGCTATCGGCGGGGCCTTCTGGCAGATGAAGGGAAAAGCGGACGCGATGAGCGACGTTCGCTTCGAGGTGGACACCACGCGGCAACAGCTCACCATGGACTATCGCACTCAGGATCGGCGCTCACTGTTCCAGCCCGACCGGGTGGTCCTGCAGCAACTCGACGGCACGGTTGTCGACGCGCGTGAAGACCCGGAGCGATCATTCGCCGGCCACCAGCTCCAAACACCTTGGGACGACCTGCATTTGGCGTACTTTACCGGGGAAGCCTTGTGGACGTATGTGAATACGCCGTTCCTGTTCACGTGGCCGGGGTTCGTCTGCGACGAGATCGCACCCATCGAGGCCCATGGGGAAACGTGGCGGCGATTGAGCGTGACATTCCCCGATCACATCAAGAGCCACACCCGTGAGCAGGTGTTCTGCTTCGGCCCGGACGGCCTGCTGCGTCGGCACGACTTCACCATCGACATTGTCGACCCGACAACGGAGTCACAGCTTTATGCCACCGACTACCGCGACGTCGACGGCATCATCATTCCCGCCGCCCGCCGCGCCGATATCACCATGGGAGACGAGCGGATTGCCTTGGTCACCATCGACATGACCGACATCCTCGTCTCCGAAGACGCGCTTTCGACTACCCAAGAGGCGGATCATGCGCACTGTGACTGAGGCAAAGCCCGGCAACGAGGATTTCGGACGGCTCAGCGAACCGTTCCGGCGCGAACTGATCGCCTACTGCTACCGCATGCTGGGCTCGGTTCAGGAAGCCGAAGAAGTAGTGCAAGACGTCTATCTCGAGGCCTGGCGAGCATACGACCGGTTCGAGGGACGATCATCCTTGCGGACCTGGCTCTACCGCATCGCGACCAGGGCGTGTTTCAAAGCGCTGGAGAAAAGCAGACGCAGGCCGCTGCCCGCCGATCTCGGCGCCCCTGAGACGAACGTGGACATCAGGTTGGCCAAGCGATCTCCGGAAATACCTTGGCTGCAACCGATACCCGACTTCCTGTTCACCGCCGCGCCGGTCGACCCGGCCACCGTCGTGGTGCAACGACACACCATGCGCCTCGCCCTGATGGGTGCGTTGCAACAGCTACCACCGCGCCAACGAGCCGTGCTGATCCTGCGCGACGTGCTGCAATGGCGGACCGCCGAGGTCGCGGAACTGCTGGAGATGACGGCGGCCGCGGTCAACAGCGCGCTGCAGCGAGCCCGGGAGCAGGTTCCGCTCAGCGAGGACGGCGTGACCGAGCCCGCGGAACCGCGGCAGCGAGCCCTGCTCGACCGGTATGTCACCGCATTCGAGACGGCGGACGTCGATCAACTCGTGGCGATAGTGACCGAGGACGCGAGGTGGGAAATGCCGCCCATCACAACCTGGTTCGAAGGCCGCGACACCGTCCTCGGCTTCCTGGCCGAACAGATGCGGATGATCGGTCCGACCGCACTGGTCGCCACGTCAGCCAACGGACAACCCGCCTTCGCGGTGTACGCCCGTGACCACGACGGTGCGTACCGCCCACACGCACTCCACGTCTTGACCGTCGGCGGCGAGGGCATCAACAGAATCGTCGCGTTCCACGGATCCGCACTGTTTCCCCTCTTCAAACTCTAACCAGGCAACGGCATGTCCGAAGAGGAGAACCTCGCCCACCACGAAGCCGCGCTACACGCACAGTTGACACTCTTCTGCCAACTCATGCTCGGCTCCGCCGAAGCCGCCGACCGAATGGTTCACCAGATCTACCACCGTGCACTAGATCACCGCGACAAGCGAGAGAAGTGCTCGTCAAAGCGCGTTCACCTCTTCGGTATCGCTGCCGAACTCTGCGGGGTCCTCCGGAACAGCCGGAGCGGCCACTGTCTCAGCCCTGGCGACGACGGCAACAACGAGGAGTGCTGTGCCTCGTCGAGGCCCACAATGAGGTAGACGGCTTCCTAAGCACCGCGCTGACAACACTCGTCAGCAGGAGACGCTGGGGCGGAGTTCGGAATCGTGATCGCCGACGGTACAAAAGGTAGATACTCGCGCGCTGCACCGACTCGCGGTTTTCGGTTCACGAATATCAGATCTTGATGATCTCCATTACTAGCTGGGCGGAGGGGTTAGCCGCCATTTGACATTCTTCGAACGCGGTAAACCGATCATCTCGACGACCCCTCGGTCCCTGAGACTTTGCAAAGCAGCAATAGCTTGCGATGGCCCGAGCCCCGTCCTTCTTTCCACCTCAGCGCGGGAAACTTCATCTTCACCGATGGCCTCGAGAACTTGCTGCTGCAGTGGCGGCAGAGGCGAAAGAGCCTTTGCGGTGGTGAGTTCCGATTCTTCTTCCATCGGAAGCTCATCTTGCGACGGCATAGTACCTGTAAGGTAATAGGCTGCCGCCCCGCGCGTACCGTGCAATTCGATCAGGCGCCGATCGACCATCTCTTTCAGCTCTCGAGTCGCCGCGCGACTATCCTGTATTCCAGTAGCTTCCCGGTAAGCGCTGTTGGTCATCGTGGCACCGTTTCGCATGGTGACGAGTGCGGTCATTTGCGATCGGGTCAGGGGGCGATTGTCGAGACTTTGCAACCACTCCAACGCTTCCTCGTCCAACAGGGTATGGTTGGGGAATTCTGCAGTGAACGAGGAGATGTCATCCAAGAAGCGCGGCGGCTCCATGCCCGCTTCCGTGAGGGCAACCCTGATCCGAGTGATTCCACTTCCGCGATTTTCACAGACCATGTGCCCATCGCCGTATGGTGTGTCCTCGAGGATCTTCAGTAACGCTTTGTTTCGCGAGGAGGAGACTGTGGTTATACCCAGCGCATCCACGGCCACCGGCCCATAGAGTCCGCCCGGGTTGCGTATTACCAGCCTGTCTGGATACATCTCCACCTGCACCTGCATTCCTCTGGCATGCTCGGAGTAGTCGCGGTGTACCAGCGCATTGACGAGGGCTTCGCGTAGCACCTCCTCCGGATACTCCCATTCGTCCACGCGGTAAATGCCGGTGACGATGCTTCGCCGCCTCATATTCCTTTTCAAGATGCGGATACATTCACTGACCATCACCGGAATGGGTCCGTCGATGGCCCTGTTCTCGGTGAATCTTTCGCCGATTGAGCCGAGTATGCCGGGCTCACTGGTCGGATACGCCACGAAAGTCACATCCAGCTGCGGCTCGTACGTTTGGGGGTACACTCCGAAAGCGAGCAGCCCAGCGAGAGTAGGTACTACTTTTTCTTCATGACGACTCAGGACGTTGAGCATCATCAGTGCCCGATCGTCGTCCACCCTGCGAAAGATTTCTCCCTTTGTGTCTCGCACACGCTTAAGAAATGAGTGCAGCAGATCTTCGTTCAGGTCGGCCATAGAGGCGTAAGGGATAGGCATCACATCATGGCGTGGCTCTGTACGATTAGAAAGTAAAACCGACACCTCATAGTCGGTGAACTTCCTGTCACCATCCGCGACCCGAATCCTCGATCCAGCGTATGGCCCCAGATTCCGCTTGTAACACGGCCGCTGATCCCGAGGAACAGGAGGGATATAACTTGTGATAACAGATCTACCCTCGACCTGTACGGTGCAGATTTCGGTACGAACGGGCGGTTCCATCTCGGAGCAGACCGAGGCCAGCTGGGACTCGATCTGCGCAGGCTGCTCGACTCCGACTATCCGAAAATCCTTCTTCTCGTCGACTCCGAGAACGATCCATCCGCCTTGAGCATTCGCTAACGCGCTGATGCTTTCCCACATGGTGTTAGGAAACCCGCGTTGAGACTTCTTGATCTCACAGGTGCTGTGATCGCCGCCCACACTCCGGCACTCTTCCAGCAGTGCTTCCAGCTCCATGACATCCATGCGGCCCTCCTGTGCCGTCCCCGCCATCCAGAGTCTATCTGTAGACTCTAAAGATCACATCTTTAGACTTCATTAGAGTAGATCTTTAGAGTCGGAGGTCAGTGACTCCACTGATGCAGGCAGTCTTGGGTCGTCCTTTCCTGCCCAGACTTCAGCAGCAGGTACCGACAAGCGGTATCAGCCCTGCCTGAGCTCAGGCTTCGCACAGGACGGGTGGGTGGATGTCGCCGGTCGGCCAGCGCTCACGAAGTGTGCTCATCGCCGTAACTCGGCTCGTCACACGCGCTAACCATTGATCCCCCAGCGCAATCGGCGGTCGGGGTCGGTTATTTGGCGGGTGAGTTGGAGGCGGGGGAAATTGTGGGCGAAGCAGCGTTCTATGGTGTCGGTGGGTTCTACGTGGTTGAGGTAGCCGCCGGCGGAGTGGGGGGCGAGGGCGCGGTTGGCGGCGGTGATCCAGCGGTAGCCCTCGTCGGGTGAGCTGGGGGCGGGGACTGCCCATTCCAGGAGTGCGGCGTGGGCGCGCCAGGGGAAGGCGGTGGCGTCGGGGGCGAGGTCGCTGATGGCGCCGCCGCCTGGCTCGACCATGATGAAACCTGGTTGGCCGCTGCGGGATCGGGCGGCGATGAGGTCGACGATGAGGTCGGCTACGGCCGGGGTGAGCTGGGCGCAGACGTCGGAGCCGGCGATCCTGGTCTCGTTCGGGTGTGGTTTGTCGAGGTTGATGTCGTGTACCGCGTCCAAATGCTCGAATGTGCGGTGTTCTTCGGCGGAGGGGGTGGTTCCCGCCGCGTCCGCCAGGTCGTCGGCGGCGTCGGGGCCGGTGCCCGGGGGGCATACGAGCAGTACGGCGCAGCGGGGGCCGTCGGCCGAGGCCCGGATGTCGACGCGGGCGTAGATACCGCGATCGGCGAAGGGTGCCCACTGTGCCCAGCCGTTGAGGACGCGGGCGGCTTGATCGCCCGCAAAAGACAGTCGCACAATGTCTTTCGCGGACGCCGGAATAGGGTGGTAGGTCAGTG
This sequence comes from Nocardia tenerifensis NBRC 101015, assembly GCF_000308715.1. Taxonomy (GTDB): domain Bacteria; phylum Actinomycetota; class Actinomycetes; order Mycobacteriales; family Mycobacteriaceae; genus Nocardia; species Nocardia tenerifensis. The sequence goes on along the minus strand of NZ_BAGH01000049.1, from coordinate 4,338 downwards.
AGGTGAGGATGCCGACGGAGCCGCCTGCGCCGCGCAGAGCCCAGAACAACTCGGGTGCGCTGGTCGCGTCGGCGCGTACCGCGTCGCCGTTGGGCAGCACGAGGTCCGCCGCCACCAGCCGGTCGCAGGTCATTCCGTAGCGGCGGGAATCGACGCCGAGACCGCCGCCGACGGTGAGACCCGCCAAGCCGACGCTGGAGCAGGTGCCGACGGGCAGGGCCAACTTCGATCCGGCCAGTTCGGTCAGCGCCGTGAGACTGTTCACCCCGGCGCCGACGGTGACTCGATCGCCTTCGACCGAGACGTGGTCGAGCTTTCGAACGTCGATGACGAGGGCGCCCGTGGACGCGGACGCGCCGACGAAGGAGTGACCACCCGCTCTGGCGGCGATGGGCAGGCCGCGGTCGCGGGCGAAGGCGACCGCCGCCTGGACGTCCTGCGGCTGCGCCACTTCGACGACCGCGAGGGGCGTGTTGCCGTTGAACCGGGGATCGACGAGGGCTTTCGCCGCACGGTATTCGCGGTCGTCGGGCAGTACGAGCCGGCCGCGCAATTGATCTCGCAGCTTCGACCATTCGCCGGGATCCACGGCCGCCGTGGCGATATTGGCGGAGAGCGTGCCCGCGGCGGCCGCGGCCGCGATTCCACCCGCTCCGCGGATCAGCGAGCGGCGGGAAAATCTGGATCCCGCATTATTCGCCATCGGGGTCACGCCGCCCGGCCCTTCGTCAGAGCGCGACGCTCGGTCACCAGCGGTGAGCGCGAAGGTGTGGTGCACGCAGCGGGCATAGAACTCGTCCTCCTTTATGACTGGTCTCGAGGCGTCTATCCGGTGACGCGTCCGCGGTTCACCATCGGCGCGCCGCCGAAACCTCGTTGTTCGAACAGAGATGATTCGGTGCGGTACGACCCGTGGATGGATTGGGCCGTGATTATCGGCCTAATTCCATCCGAATGGAGGGTTGTTCCGAATAACCGCTGGCGTCGATTCCGGTGCTGAACGTGTCCATGCGAGCGATATGACAAGGAGCTGTGAATGTTTCACAAGTCAATGGCTGCGGCGGTGACGGGTATGGCGGTGATGGCCGCGACCCTGTCGGTGACTACCGGCGCGGCGGCGGCGAGTCCGCAGGAGTCGGCTGCCACGGTGACGGGGTACAGCTCGTCCCAGGGCGCCGAATTCATCGCCGCAGGCGACGATCGGGACCGGGGTGATCGGGACCGCGGAGACCGGGGTCACCGTGCCGACCTTCGCGACCGCGGAGACCGGGGCGACCGCGGAGACCGCGGAGACCGGGGCGACCGGGGCGACCGCGGAGACCGGGGCGATCGAGGCGATCGTGCCGACCTTCGCGACCGCGGAGACCGAGGCGACCGCGGAGACCGGGGTGGAGACCGAGGCGACCGGGGCGACCGCGGTGATCGAGGCGACCGTGCCGACCTTCGCGACCGCGGAGACCGCGGAGATCGAGGCGACCGCGGAGACCGCGGAGACCGGGGCGACCGGGGTGGAGACCGAGGCGGCCGGGGCGGCGGCGGCATGGGCGGAGGCATGGGCGGGGGCATGTTGGGAAGCCTGTTCGGCCTGTAGACAACCGTGACAAATCGAAAGTGACGACAGCAGCCAGCAATACCGAAGCCGGCTAACGTATCCGAGTGCGGCAACAGCGAAGTGCCGCACTCGGATACGTACCGTTCTCACCGGAAAGCCTGCGTCACTTCCTCATTTCACACTCAGCGCCCCAGCGAACAGATACTGCTCAGCGGGCATCGTGGTGCCGTGCAGCCATGCGTCGAAGAACCCGTCGAGCCGAGTCGCCGACTTCGTCTGTATGAAAGTACAAAACTCTGCCATCGAGGTACTGCGCCGCTCGTGACCGAGATAGAAGTCGCGGACTGCGGCGAAGAACGTCTGGTCGCCGAGCTGCCTGCGCAACGCGTGCATGAACAACGGCCCCCGGTCGTACACCGACTCGAATTCGTGCCCGCGTCCGGCGTCGTGCAACGGAACCCGCCAGTACTGCGCGTCGTCGCGATGCCGGGCGATGGTGTCGCGATACATCTTGTCGACGTCGGCGCCGTTCTTGCGTTCGGGCCACAGATAACTCGCGGTGTACTCGGCGAAACACTCGTTCAAGCAGATATCGGCCCACTGCTGTATCGAGGTGGAATCGCCCCACCACTGATGTGTTATTTCGTGCACCACGGTCGCCAGCCCCGCCCAGTCGGCGTAGACCGGCCGGGTCTGCGTCTCCAGTGAGGCCGCCAGACCGAGATCCAGGAAGACGCCACCGGCGTTCAGAAACGGATACGGCCCGTAGAGATCCTCGATGAACTCGATGATCTCCGGCAACCGCCGCTCGTACTCCCGCTTGTCTTTCGCGCCCGGCGAGAACGCGCTCAGCAACGGGATACGTTCGCGCTTCCCCTCCGGTTTGCGCTCTCCCTCGAGATAGCTGAACTTGTCGATCGCCATCATGGTCAGATAGCCGAGCACCTCGTCCTTGGATTCCCAGGTGACGATATGCCGACCGTGCTCGACGGTATCCTTGGTCTTTTCGCCGATGGAGACGGCGTCCCACTCCTCGGGCACACTGACGGTCAACGTGAACGTGGCCCGATTGGCGAGGGTGTCGTTGAGCGGATACCAGGACCTGGCCGAGTGCGGCTGGCCCGCGACGACCGCGCCGCCGCTGGGCAAGAAGGCCCACCCCTTACCGGACTTGCTCTCCGAAACCGGCCCCTCGTACTCCACCTCGACGGTGAACGGAAGCAACGGCACTAGCGTCTGCGCGGGTGTGAGGGTCAGTTCGTGCTCACCGTTGCGGTCGAAGCCGGCGGGCTGGCCGTTGACCAAGACCTTCCGCACCGGCGGACCGTTGAAGTCCAGATTGAACGCCTTCAGACCCTGCTGGGCGGTCGCCTCGATGCGAGCCTTCCCGACCAGCTGGTGGGTCGGCGGGTCGTAGTCGATGCCGATGTCATAGTGGCGTACGTAGTAGCCACCGTTGCCGTCCATCGGATAGTACGGATCACCCAGTCCCGGGGATCCGACCAGCGGATCGGCGGGTTCCGCCACCGCCACCGCCGCGGAAGCCGCGACCAGCACCGCACCCATTCCGGCACAACACAACCCGAACAACTTCATACGACGGCCACTACTCCAATCCATACGGTTCACCCGAGCACGCCTCGGCGCACATGCGCCCGGCTAGTCTTCGTAGCCGGGACCGCCGTGGATGGGTGTCATGGCGCGACACCGCGAGAATTCGACCGCGAAGTTCAGTCGGCGAGCGTGCGGGCGACCAGCTCGGTCCAGTCGCCTCCGGCACCGTCGCGCGCCACCTCCTCGAACCGTTCCGCACCCAGATGCTCCCGTGCCGCCCGCTCGATGCGGTCGATATCCGGGTGCGAGCGATCGGGCACGCCGCGCACGTCGGTGCTCGCCGCGAGCAGCCGGACGGCCCGCTCGGTTTGATCCGTGCGCAACGCGAAGTCCGCGATACCCACGAGGATTCGCGCGACGTGGGGCGCGTGGCCCGCGGCGGAGGCGGCACGGAAGGCGGCCGCGCGATGCTCGCGAGCCTCGTCCGGATTCTCGGCGAGATAGCCGCGCAGGTCGTGGATGACGGCGCTGATGTGTGCCTGCTCGGCCTCGCCGTCCGACATGGCCGTCACGATGCCGATCTGCCGGCGGGCCTGATCGGTGTCGCCGCCCCATCGGGCCAGTTCCGCCCGGTCCAGCGCCAGTTCGGCCAGTGCGCTCGGCCAGCCGGACTGGTCGGCGTAGCGCTGCGCCTCGGACAGGGCCGCCGATTGCGCCGCCGCGTCGCCGAGCAGCCAGTACAGCTGTGCCTGTCGCGTGCGCATGCGGACGATGTCCTCGATCGCGCCCACCTCGGTGACCACGGCGATCGCCTGCTCGAAATACCCGGCGGCGTCGGCGAATTCACCGCGCCCGGCCATTCGGTCCGCGATCTCCGTGAGCGCGAACGAGATTCCCCAGCGTTCGCCGATGGCCCGGAACTCGGCGAGCGCCGCCTCGAGGTAATCGTCGGCCTCGCGCCCCTGCTGGCCGACGACGGTTCGCATCTTGCCCAGCTGCAGCCGGGCGAGGGCGCGCACCCATGGATCGTCGTCGGTGAGCAGCGGCTCGAACGCGGTCAGCAGCGCCTCGGGCCCGTGCAGCAGGCGCTCCAGCGCGTCGAGGAACGCCTGCGCCGGGTGGGTGGCCTTGCGTCCCCGGCTGACCGCATAGCCTTTGAGAATCCATTCCCGCACCTGAGTCTCGTCATTGCGCCCGGAGCTCAGAAAGTGCACGACCAGCCCGTACACCGT